>JADKFU010000005.1:1767210-2074152 GCA_016717285.1 Chitinophagaceae bacterium | reverse complement strand
TGTGACGAGTTGGTAAAAATATATGAACGGTTGAGGAACACAAAAAAACTTTGGCGGATTACGATTGACACCAACCCCGAGGATTGCAATTTGAAATGTTTGATGTGTGAAGAACACAGCCCTTACAGTGACTTCATCCCAAAGCTTTACCAGGAAACAGGAGTGAAGCGCAGGCGGATGAAGTTTGAAACTGTGGAGGAAATATTTAGACAAGCTGAAAGAATGGGTGTGAAGGAAATTATTCCTTCCACGATGGGGGAGCCTTTGCTCTACAAAGGAATAGAGGGAATATTTGAGCTCTCCCGAAAGCACCACATCAAGATTAACCTTACCACCAACGGCACTTTCCCAAGATTATCGGTGAAAGAGTGGGCAATGCTGATTATTCCGAACACGACTGATGTAAAGATCAGTTGGAACGGAGCAACAAAAGAAACAGCAGAAAAAGTGATGCTGGGGATAGATTTTGAAAAAGCTGTCTCCAATGTTAGGGAGCTTGTTAAATTCCGGGATGAACATTTCGCAAACACGGGATACTTCTGTCGCATAACATTCCAATTAACCTTCATGCAAAACAACATGCATGAGTTGGCAGACATCATCCGCCTTGCAGCATCACTTGGAGTTGACAGGGTAAAGGGACATCAGCTTTGGGCGCATTTTGATGAGATCAAAACCTTTTCCATGAAATATTCCAGGGAGAGTGTCGCGATGTGGAACGAATATGTAAAGATGGCTCACGAAGCTCAGGAACAGTACAGAAAACCAAACGGTGAAAAGGTGATCCTGGAAAATATTATCCCGCTTTTAAACAATGAAGACAGCGCTGTTCCGGAGGATTATGAATGTCCCTTTCTGGGGAAGGAACTTTGGGTTTCCGCAACCGGGAAGATTTCACCTTGCTGTGCACCGGATAATCTTAGAAAATCGCTGGGTGACTTTGGGAATATTGGAAGCACTACACTTGAGGAGGTGTTGAGAAGTCCGGTCTATACTGAACTCGTATCTAACTACAAAGCCAAGCCCATTTGCCGGACATGTAATATGCGCAAGCCGGTAGAACACTAAAATGAGATTGAATCATTCTAACTCACTTTAAAACAATAGATATCCAGATGAAACAAGTAAAAACAATAGCTCAACTACAAGAATTATTTCCACGAGTTAATGGTATAGAGGTCGCATTGCTTTATGGATCCTTTGGCAGGGGAGAAGCCTCCTCCAATTCCGATATTGATATTCAGCTATTGATAAACAAGGATTTTAAAACAACCGATTTTAAAGAGGGCCTGGACAGGCTATTCAGTTCCGAAATTCATTCTATCCGGGAAGTAGCACTGAGAAACAAAATTGTTGTTTATTTCAAAACGCAGCCGAAGATTGAATTTGCGCTTTGTACTAAGATTTCTGAGATTGACAGGAACTATCTTGGTTCTGAGATTTCTGTTATCAGTGAAACCATTCTTTACGAAAAGCGGCCGGCGCAGTATGAGATGGGTACTTACCTGCATCAGCTTGTGAGAGATTATGACAAAGGCAAAACATCTGAAGCAACGGTAAAGCAGGTAAATGACTTGATTGACAAATTTGTATATGAGTTTGAAAGTTGTAGCGGAATGCACCGGAGAAGTGATGGGTATCAGTTTTATTATTTCTACAATATTGCATTGCATGTGGCCATTCAGCTGAATCATCTTTCAAAAGGACTCCGGAAATTCAATTTCCTCCCAAAGTATTTTATCGCCAATATTTTGAAAAAGGAAGAACAACCGTCTTTTTATGATTTAAAGGGGACCTTGTTTTTGCCGGAAGCAAACAGGCAGAAAAGGTTTTTGCTGGATTTCTTTTATGGTTCAATTGAAAATTTAGCAGTTGCTGAAAAGTTGAAGGAAGTGAAGGAATTTTGTGAGTGGCTTTACGATAGGGATTTTCTCTGGAACTTCCGTGACATCAGTACGCACAATCCTAAAATAAAGATGGGGAGAGTTTTCAGATCAGCGACCATGACCCTCTTTCAAAATGAATCCAGGTTCGATGATTTGCTGAAAGCAATGAATATCAGAACTGTAATAGATTTAAGAGCGGATAAGGAAATTGAAGAAGAACGCTATTCAGATCAATCGCTTTCAAAATTCAACTATGTGAAAGCTCAGTTGGATCCCTGGAATCAGCCTGAATGGTTTAAACGAGACCATCATCAGGGAACCAATGAAGAAATTGCCTATCGCTTCTTTGCCCTGGGCTGTGCGGATAAGATCAAAAAGGCAATGGAGGCAATTGTCGCTGAGCGATCCGGTTCGGTTGCTATTCACTGTTTCGCAGGTAAGGATAGAACCGGTATTTTCATCTCCTTGCTTCACCTGTTGGCTAAGGCACCCCAAGAAGCAATCGATGCTGACTATTTGGCAAGTGAAGTGGATGTAAAACTGCATCGCCTGAATCTTGTTTTGGATATTATAAAAGAGAAGGGTGGTATTGAAGCTTACCTGGCATATTGTGGACTCTCGGTAGATCAAATTGCTCTTCTCAAACAGAAACTTCTGAACTAATGAACTGGCAGGAAATAAAAGTATCACCAGACAATACCTATTTCGTTTTTAAGGGGAAGCCAATATTCGAGAAGCAATTTCTGGAAGTTCTCAAATTTCACGTTCCAGGGTTGGCTCCTGTGCGAGATAAAAGTGGATCCTATCACATTGATATATTCGGCAAACCGCTTTACTCTAAGCGATACAGCAGAACATTTGGCTATTACTGTAACAGGGCAGCAGTAGTTCAGGATAATGAATGGTTTCACTTAACAGAGGGTGGCAGACGTGCATATGCGAATGCATTTTCCTGGACAGGAAACTTTCAAGAAAACCTTTGTACGGTGAGGGATAGCGAGAACAAGTATTATCATATTGATATTGATGGGAAGAGGATTTACGACGAAAGGTTTATTTATTGCGGTGATTATAAGGATGGTTACGCTTGTGTAAAGCAGGACAACGGGTTATACTCGCACATTGACATAAAAGGGCAACCGCTTAATGAAAAGAAGTTTATAGATATCGGTGTTTTCCATAAAAACTTTGCTACGGCTAAAGACCTTGATGGTTGGCACCACATTGATAGGAATGGAAATGAAATTTATGGACAGCGATATATAGCAGTTGAGCCGTTCTACAATGGATTCGCCCTAGTGACGCAGTTTGACAATCAAAAAATAATTATAGATCAGACGGGAGATCAAATACTTGGCATATCATAGGACAGAAATCTGGGACATAAAGGGGGGCACCTCATTATATTTCAAGTGCGTAGATTCAACTACCTCATTTCAGCATTAGTTCTATTTTAAATCAAGGGACTTCATAGAGGGTTAGACAATAATTATTGCTGCGTGTTGGCTTTCAAAATTTTGAATCCCATACGAATTGTTAATCAAATTGGATTGCATGAGGAATCTGGCGATGGGTATAGTATTTTTTTTACCAATTAGACGTGCTGTTAATTCTTATTAGTTATATTTCGCATTCAATTAATTAATTCCAGACGATTTTTATTTCTAAGCTACTGTTTAAAAGCATGAAGAATTACTGTTAATAATTTAAAGATTTTTTATGAACCGAAACATTTTTCAAATCATCTATCCTTTTCTGGATAAGCTTTCACTCGGAAGAACATTGCGCAATATCATCTATTGGCTGTGGAAAATTTCCGCAGCAGTCTACGGTATTTTTGCACTTTACCTGATCTTTCAAATCCTGAGTAATGCGCATGACTTTGGAAATTTTTACTGGGCATCATTGCCTGCATCCTGATTGTGCTTGCCTGGTGGATTATTGCACAGATTTATTTTTACAGGGCAGACAAGGTAAGAAGCCTTGAGGACTCGGATTTCACAGTTATTCCCATCATTGCGCAAATGTTACGCTTAGCAGGTGAGATCTTAGCCGCTATGATTGTAATTATCGCCGTGTTAATAGCATTGGTAGGAGGTCAGTACTTTGGCCTTCAAAACCTTGATATTCTTCCATTGTTTAATGAAATTGTTGGAGGAGGCGGTAATTCAATAGTGGCGCTGCTGTTTATTATTGTTGCAGCAATAGTATATGCTTTCTGGGTGCTGATCATTTTTTATTTTTTAGCTGAGCTACTCAGTGTTGGAGTAACCATTGCACATAATTCCATGGCAATTCGTTCAATGCTTTCAAAAGGTGTTGCTGCTCCAACACGTGTTGCGGAGACATTTGAAGAAGAAATAGTAGTTCGTGAACCGCCAAAACCCATCGAACTCAGATGTGACAATTGCAATAATGTTGTAAGTGCTGATGATGCCTTCTGTATGAATTGCGGTAACAAACTAAAGTAATTATACTATGAAATACTGCCCTAAGTGCGGAACTCCCAATGTTGATGAAGGAAGGTTTTGCAAGAGTTGTGGTCACTCATTTTCTGATGCTACCGTTAAGCAGCAGGAAAGGAGAGGTTTGGGTTTTGAAAAGCCGGCTTCATCATATCCTCATTATCCAACAAATACCGGACGATCAAACCGGGGAAGAATTATTCTGCTGGTTTTAGCGGTAACTGTTATTCTCGGTGCAGGCGGTTTTGCAATCTGGAAATTTGTGTTCGCGGGAAAAACTACAGGCCCAGGAAGTGAATTGGAGAATATTGACCCGGGTGGGGGACCATCTGGTTCAACATCTGAGTCAAGCGTGAATCCTGCTTTTGCAAGATTTATAGGGGATTGGTATGCAAACAATGAGCAAAATATAAAAAGAACACGCATCACTGTACAAGGCGATCAACTCCTGATTGAAACTTTCTTCCAGGATGGTATTGATTCCTGTTATGCAGTGCCTGATGGAGATGCAGTGCACTGCCGTGATAATTTTGATGTGGTTCTCATCAATGATTCCTGTATCCGGGGATATTTCTCCATACAGTTTTGCAAGCGATAGATTTTGATCGTGCTGTTGGAACTATTTCAGAAATTCAATTACATAGCCGGAGGCGATTACTGTCGTAATATTTACAAAAATGTAAAAGGAGGTATGTGTTTCGTATGTAACGTTGATAATTGTTTTTGCATTGCCACCCAGGTTTGCATCAGCATACATTTTCGCCATTGCTTCCTGCATAAGTCCTTTTTTTGAAGTGCCGCCAAACCCAAGTATTTTTCTGACACTTGCTTCCCCCGTAACCTTGTCAAGAACTATAAAATTTTTCTGGCTCAACAAGACATTTGTTGAGTTTGCATTTGTGTTTTGGAGATTTACGTTGGTGAAGCCGCAAGCAGATAGACAGAAAAGGAATGAAATAAGGAGCAGTTGATTAGTTATAGCTGATAGTTTAATGGACATGGTATGTGTTTTTCGTATTCAAATATAGCATTCATATTGTGTTTTATATAACTTATTAAATCAGATGCTCACTTTTTTATTTAAGCTGGATTGCCATGTTTCGAAGGGAAAATGCTAATTGCAGGTTCGTGTGTGGTGAAAAAAAGTGGCTGATCAATGTTGTTTTTTTTATTTTGATGCGCAGTTTTAAATCATTGTATGAATCAGGTTCGCTACAATTATATTATTCCAGTTTTCTTTTTACTGTTCACTGGTTATGCATTGAAAGCGCAAACTTTCATTGGTTACAGGTATGATTTTGAAAAGGTTAGTGCGTCTGAGATAAGCGTTATTATGGACACAATTACCGAAGGCTTTGTGACCTATGTAACCACGTACAAAGTTTTCAGTGGAACAGAAACTATTAACAAAGTCCCAATAATGAATATTATTGTAACTCATTTTCCACCCGAGAAATCGATTGAAGTATCAGTTGACGAAAATAAATCAGCAAAAAGGATATCGGCAACCGAAAGCAATCCTGTACGTTTTAGATACAGTGACTATGGAAACATGATTGTTGCTGATCGAAATGATACGATACCCTATGATTCCACCTATATATTTTATGATGCAGTGTATTTCTTCGGTGATAAATCAAAGAAGCATTTTGTTTACCTGAATCAAATAGGCGAGAAATATACGCAGTTCCCCGACAAGTATATTCTTAACCAGATACCAGCCTATATCTATAAAGAAGACAGTATCTCCTATCAAAGATTTAAGCTTGAGGGAACTATAGAGAAGAGGTATGCAAATTGGAAAATAGAGTATGAAGCATTTCAGCGCGATAGCATACGGATGGAGGACAGCATTCGGGCGGAACAGTTGAACGAGTTTCTAATGATTAGAAAAGATACTTTTATACGAGCATCCGAAGATACATCTGCGATTTATGCCGTAGGATTTAAAAACCTAGCACGGCAACTTGGGTTGGATTTTAGAAAAACAAAGATGAAATATGCTGGCACTATCACAGTAAAAACTGATACTAGCGGGAAAATTATTAGTGCTGTTCCGGTTGAAATTTCAGTTGATAGTCATGATTTTCTTTCATTTCAGCTTCGATTGGTGAAGGCTATTGAAGGAGGATCAGTAAAGCCACTTACAAGAAGTTTCCATGGAAACAAATATGCTATGAAAACACAGTTTAGGATATCTGTCTCAGTTTTTTGCGATACCCTTTTACAAGCCATTAAGATAGAAAGGGACACACTTGAATATGAAATACATAATTATGAAACGGAAGCGTTAACCCAAAAACTATCTAAAGTGATTACTGAAAAGGGGCGCTATACTTTTGTGCTTTACTACAGTGAAATTGAGGAAAAAAAATATTATTATATCGCACACTTGAAAGGAGCAGGGAAAAGATTTGGAGATATGGTTTTTGAGGAGTGATAAATTTAGGGCTATAAAAAGGGAGCATTACCCATACTGTGTATTTTAAGAATTAATACATATTAGCTTCTTTATAAGTCCCGCATTGGAAAAAATTTACCAAAAGAGTTGCATTTTGCATTCTAGAATACTTACATTCGTTTTGTTTATAGTAATTTCTTGAATGTATGAACAATGAATTGAAAATTTTAATCAGATGCGTTTTCATTTCCCTAGTAAGAGGGATAATTAGGAAAGGTATAGTTGCTGAACCACAAACATACTTCTTTTTGGCTCTTATTTCCCCATTTTTCAACATGAATTTCCCCACATCAATGAATAGAATTGCGATGTTGTTATTTTCCCATTAACTTGTAAAAAAGCTTGACAATTGTTTTGAGATTTAAAACTTAACTTTTATAGCATTAATATTTCTTTACAATAAAATCTTGAGGATATGAGTACCATCCGTATTTATCTTGAAGTTTTTCCTTTCTATTTATTAGCTAAAATAAAAAAAATAAGCAAAATAAATTCTTACTTTTTTCAAGATTTTAGCCTGATTTTAGTTTTTCTTTCCTTTATTTTTGGTCTAAGTCAACAAACTTTTGGGGGAACAAAAATAGCAACGGCCAATGGTAATTGGGGTAATCCAGACACTTGGAATGGAGATCCGCAACCGACTTCAGAAGACACTGTTATAATTAACAGCGGTATTACAGTTACCATAGCAGCTACTGCGATAAATGATATTAGTAGTTTAATTGTAAATGGATTTCTCTATATGGACAAATCAAGTTCAACCAATCCAACAATTTTGAACGTTTTAGGCGATGTCACAATTAATAGTGGTGGTTTAATTGCAGGGCAGAGCATAAATTCAATAACTAACCTAATCAAAATTAGTGGCGACTTAACCAATCATGGTACGTTTACAACCAAAAGTGGTTCAGATGTAATTGATGTAACTTTTAATGGTATTGCTTTACAAAATATTTTGGGTTCAGAAGAAACGAACTTCAATAATCTCACAATTGACAATTCAGCCGGAGTTATTTTAGTGCAATCAGCAACTGTGAGTGAAACTTTATTTTTGATTAATGGCACACTAAGTATAAATGCAAGCATATTAACTATTCACGGCAGTGCTCCTACTCGCACACTCGGTAAAGTTAATGCGAGTAATTCCTCGGCGACCATAGCTTTTACTAATATAGTTGGAATTACCTTACCTACCGCGCTTTTCACTGGCAGCGTAAATAATTTAACAATGAATTGCTTTGGATCTGCAAGTGTATCACTTCTCGAGAATATTACTATTGTCGGAATTCTCACATTTAGCAATGGAATAATCGCAACAGGTTCTCATTCAATAACAGTGCCTGCCGCTGGTAACATAATACGTACCAGTGGACACGTAAATGGAAATTTGGTAATGGGATTTGATGCGATTCATAATTCCCGAACATTTGTGATTGGAAGTACTTCCGCATCCGTTTACACGCCAGTAACTCTTATTATAAACAACATTACAATAGGAGGAAATATAACTGCTTTTACCATTAATGGTGATCATGATGAGATATTAACCTCGGGAATTAATGAGAACAAAAGTGTAAATCGGTCTTGGACGCTGACCAATAGTGGAATATTTTTCAATACTTATGATGCTACTTTTAATTTTGTTGCAGGTGATAAGGATGGCAGTTCCAATTCAGCAAATTTTGTAATCAGGAAATATGATGGGACGGGTTGGTTAACCACAACTATTGGTATTCAAGGTACAAGTAGCACACAATGCACCGGAAATATTTCCTTCAGTGATTTCCAAATTGGAGAGACTAACCCTATTTCTACCTCTGACCCGCCGTCAACCTTTGTTTGCATTGGTGGCAATGCAAGTTTTACAAGCACATCTAATTCAATACCGGCTCCATTGATTCAATGGCAAGAAAGTAGTGGGGGCCCATTTGAAAACATCAGTGATGGTGGAATTTATTCGGGCACGAAGAACCCTACTCTTACCTTGACAAGTGTTTCAGCAATTATGAATGGCAATAAGTATCATTCAGTGGTTACAAATATTAACGGATCTCAAACTTCGGCAGATGCAATATTGACAGTAACACCAACAGTAGGCATACCTACGCCAATTGTAGTGTCTTTAGGAGTAGAACCGACTTGTCAAGTGACAAATGGAACGACACAAACAACGTATTCGACTACAGCTACTAATAGTACCGGATTTAACTGGTCAATAAATCCAATTACTGCAGGAACGATTGATCCTTTTCAGGAGTAATGACGTGGAATCCAGCATTTGCAGGCTCGGTGAATATACAGGTTACAGCAAATGGCTGCAACGGACCTTCGATACAGACTCTTCGGACTGTAGTAATAACACCAACAGTAGGCATACCTACGCCAATTGTAGTGTCTTTAGGAGTAGAACCGACTTGTCAAGTGACAAATGGAACGACACAAACAACGTATTCGACTACAGCTACTAATAGTACCGGATTTAACTGGTCAATAAATCCAATTACTGCAGGAACGATTGATCCTTTAACAGGAGTAATGACGTGGAATCCAGCATTTGCAGGCTCGGTGAATATACAGGTTACAGCAAATGGCTGCAACGGACCTTCGATACAGACTCTTTGGACTGTAGTAATAACACCAACAGTAGGCATACCTACGCCAATTGTAGTGTCTTTAGGAGTAGAACCGACTTGTCAAGTGACAAATGGAACGACACAAACAACGTATTCGACTACAGCTACTAATAGTACCGGATTTAACTGGTCAATAAATCCAATTACTGCAGGAACGATTGATCCTTTAACAGGAGTAATGACGTGGAATCCAGCATTTGCAGGCTCGGTGAATATACAGGTTACAGCAAATGGCTGCAACGGACCTTCGATACAGACTCTTCGGACTGTAGTAATAACACCAACAGTAGGCATACCTACGCCAATTGTAGTGTCTTTAGGAGTAGAACCGACTTGTCAAGTGACAAATGGAACGACACAAACAACGTATTCGACTACAGCTACTAATAGTACCGGATTTAACTGGTCAATAAATCCAATTACTGCAGGAACGATTGATCCTTTAACAGGAGTAATGACGTGGAATCCAGCATTTGCAGGCTCGGTGAATATACAGGTTACAGCAAATGGCTGCAACGGACCTTCGATACAGACTCTTCGGACTGTAGTAATAACACCAACAGTAGGCATACCTACGCCAATTGTAGTGTCTTTAGGAGTAGAACCGACTTGTCAAGTGACAAATGGAACGACACAAACAACGTATTCGACTACAGCTACTAATAGTACCGGATTTAACTGGTCAATAAATCCAATTACTGCAGGAACGATTGATCCTTTAACAGGAGTAATGACGTGGAATCCAGCATTTGCAGGCTCGGTGAATATACAGGTTACAGCAAATGGCTGCAACGGACCTTCGATACAGACTCTTCGGACTGTAGTAATAACACCAACAGTAGGCATACCTACGCCAATTGTAGTGTCTTTAGGAGTAGAACCGACTTGTCAAGTGACAAATGGAACGACACAAACAACGTATTCGACTACAGCTACTAATAGTACCGGATTTAACTGGTCAATAAATCCAATTACTGCAGGAACGATTGATCCTTTAACAGGAGTAATGACGTGGAATCCAGCATTTGCAGGCTCGGTGAATATACAGGTTACAGCAAATGGCTGCAACGGACCTTCGATACAGACTCTTCGGACTGTTATTATTAACATCCTTCCCTTCCAACCAGAATTTATATCTCCAAATAATTTAAATTCAATTAATGTTTGCTCTGACATATATGGTGTTTATTTTTCAGTCAATCATGACCAAACGGTTAATTACACCTGGTCTTCTAGTACACAAGGTATACCATATTTGCTCGCTTCGGACGTATTGAATTATGGTAATAATTGTGTATTCTTTTTCCATTCAGGACCTTTAAATGCAAATGGCTTGTATGATGTTATAGTAACCGCAACGGACGAGATAACTGGCTGCTCTAATTCAAATATATTCAATGTTCAATTAGACAATGATAATGTGATAGATACAGCTAAAATTCTATTAATCAATCAAGCAGATAAAATCCTTGCAATATTCAACAATGATGTCGACGTAACTGGATTTGATCATCATGCTTACCAATGGGGTTGTTATGATATAATAACTCTTGAACCTATTATATTTGACTCAGATACCGGACATTTTCAAATATTTAAGGCAGGTGAACAGTTTGCTAGTGAAAATAAATATTGGTGGGTAAATGCACGAAAAGGCAATTGTGAGTCAAAATCATTTTATCACTCTAAATATCTCCCATATCACTATACAAAACTTTCTGAAGTTAATTCCGCAACACCTCCTCCCTTAGTTTCGCCAATTGTTTCTTCCATCTATCCTAATCCTAACATCGGTTCATTTACAATCCGTGTAGATGGATTTGAGGAAACCTCTGTAACGCTAACAATTAGAGATGTTTTAGGTAATGAATTGTTTGCCAATGAAGTCGACGGAAATGAATTAATATCTGGGATTTCTATTCAAACTTCACTAGCAAGAGGGGTGTATTTTCTAAGTCTTGATGACAGAAAAGGGAAATTGGTGGCAAATAAATTCATCGTTCAATAAATTCACGGCAACTATGAAACAAATTTTATTATTCTTACTTTTAATTGCCGGCGTAATTCGAATTGGATTCAGTCAGGAACTTACATGGAATGAGCGGCTCAAAGCAATCAATGCGATTGATAGTGTGCTTAGAATTTATGAGGACAATCTTACATTTACAGATGTTGTTTCCGACAGTATTTCGGCAAAAACAATGAAGAAATTTAAAAGCATTTTTACTGAGGAAGCACTCATCTTCGATGACCTCAATCCTGATTTTTTTGACGACCCTCACAATAAAAGCCTTCATTTTAGATCGAAGCCGATTGATGAATTTTTATCTAAAACAAAGGAAGTTTATCCTCGCGGTTTGGTTGAGGCCGTTATTACCAATATGGCTATCAGCTATGATGATTTATCACAGCAAAGTGCTTTAGTTTCAGTTGAAAAAAGAGTTACTGGATATACCTTTAACGGATGGCAGGTATTAACCATTGACACGGTGTTGCTTACCATGAAACTTTCCTCTGATTTTAAAGGTGTTCAAATTGAAAGGATTTCTGAGGATGGAGAAGTTGACGGAAAAGCTAATTTCCAAATCATCAATGATTCGGACGGCGATTTGGTCATTGATGAAGAAGATAATTGTAAGGATGTTCCGGGTTATATTATCTACAAGGGATGTGAGCCTCCTAAAGGACCCAGTCAAACACTTCTTATCAGCGGAGGTCCGGGTTACTCATTTGACTCATTTGCACCAAATGCAGAGAATATGAATACGAGTTTATTCGATAATTATAGTATTGGTGAATATGGCCAGAGTTACAGATTATTACCTGACTTTAATCTTTCAGTTGAGTGGGAATATTTTTTGGGACTTAAAAGACATATTGGACTAGGTATTGGTTTAATGTACACAAGGATCACTTCAAATTTAAAGGTGGATCATTACAACATTAGTTTTGAGGACATTGAAAACGTAGATGGTATTGGCGTTTCGAATTCGTATAAGCGAATAATTTCCAGTACAGACTCCATTTCTGAAAACATCACTTTTAATTACTTCGCATTGCCAATTGTAAGTTTCATATATAAAACCCCTATTAGCTCTAAATTAGGATTAAAAATAAATATTGGAATCGGATTGTCACTGCCAACTAAACCAGGTGTTACTTTGGATGATAATTCTGATTTCTCGAATTCATTTAATTATGAAGCTTCTTATGATACTGTAAGCAATAGTTTTGGTTATGTCTCAACAGCTAGTCATCCTGGCACAGCGGCTTTATTTACTGAAGCATTTATTGAATCAATTGGAGGAGATAAAACTGCTTTTTTTCAATTACTGCAAGATGCTGGGTACGATCTTGCTTTGCACAAAAAAATAGAAAAGCCTACGACGAACGATAATAAATTTGGGATTGGTTATGCTGTAAATATTAGGTTGACTTTTCCTTACTTGCTGGCTTCAGGAGCTCATTTCAATATTGGACCTCAGATAATAATTGAACATCATGAGAACAAGGGATTTAATGCAGATGATTACAAGCTGACAAATACAGTGGGTGAATACAATACCCTTT
Source organism: Chitinophagaceae bacterium (assembly GCA_016717285.1). Taxonomy (NCBI): domain Bacteria; kingdom Pseudomonadati; phylum Bacteroidota; class Chitinophagia; order Chitinophagales; family Chitinophagaceae; species Chitinophagaceae bacterium. Next base: position 2,061,137 of record JADKFU010000005.1, on the reverse strand, counting down.
TAGCTGGATCACCAAGAGTAAATCATATTTACCTTGGGTTAACAGTTGGTATTTCAATTAGTCTAAGCAACAAGTACATTGATCAGCAAGCTTACTAAAACATATTTGAATGGACAAACGGGTTTTCATGCTTCTCGGTGCAATAATTTTAATTGGAGGAGCTATTTATTTTATCCAAAGAATGCTACAGCAGAAGCCGGCCTGTGATGGCGCAGATATTGAACTGCTCTCAAAAGATTTAATGGTTGGTGACTCTTTAAAGTTCAGTGACATTTCCCCCAATGCAACAAAGTGGTATTGGGATTTTGGCGACGGTCTTGGCACCTCTGAATCACGAAGTGGGAGTTACCTATATCAATCGAAAGGAAAATACCTCATTAGATTAACAGTCAATGAAACTTGTGTGGACTCAATCATAGTGGAAGTAAGTAATGGAGGAATGGATACTGTTACGGGTACTAGGATAACTATTACGGCGAGTAGATCAGTAGTACACGTTGGCGAACCGGTTAATTTTAAAGGAACTGCTGAAGGTGCAAAAAGTTGGAAATGGTATTTTGGTGAGAATGGGGTTACTATTGATGATAAGACACAGAATCCAACGTACACATACAAGACACAAGGTGATTATGTTGTTACTTTAAAGACTGATGCGTCACTTAAAGTTAATGGAACCTACAATATTAAGGTACTGCCAAAACTATTGCCAACTGTTTCTTCTTCAAAAGTAGCAGGGCCTGCTAAACCAAAACTGCCTCCTAAAGCAGAGATTATTAACCGCCTCCAGAATCTGGCAGATAGAGGGGGATACAAAACACAGGTGGAAAAAGATTGGTTTAATAACTATTTCATTAGTGGGCAAACAACGCCAGTATCGTGGAATATTCCGGATGCAAATGTGCCTACACTAGATGCATTAGTTAAGGAGTTTTCATTCAACCATCCTGCATATACTATTCTGGATGTTAGTTTTTCTACCGATAACTCAGGGTACATTTCCTCTTTGGAAATAAAAGCACAAAAAAAATGAAACCATTCTATACTAAATATTTTAGGCTATTCCATAATAGAATGATGTTGTTGAGCAGTTCTTTCTTTTTACTTTGTTTCATTCTGATTAGCTATAATTCTTTGGCTCAAACAGATTCTACCGATGATGATTTGAGAATATATAATTCGGCCGATTTGTTTTTTGTTGCTAATTCAAAAGCGAATGGCACACCCGGTCTGCTTGATCCGCAGATTCAAGTTCTTGATTCAATATTAGCTGCATTCTCATTAAATTATAGGGCTGGTGAAAGAAACGTAATGCTGCTTGTGTGCAACGGTCTCTCCAATTCTCCTCCTATATTAACGAATTATAAAGCCCATGATTCCTGGATTCGCTCGATAAGAGAAGATAATTCATATCTAACTCCTCAATTTCAATTTGACAAAAAGAAACTTCAAAAGTTTCTAAGCAGTGAAAAGTATCTTGCAAGGTCAATAAATGTATATTACTTTTTTTCTGTTGATTACCTGATAGCTCAATATCAGCAAAATAATTCTGAACTTTCAAGGTATATTAATGTGTTACCGCGCCAACTTGCGACATTATTATCAGCAAATGATGCTGAGATAAATATTCATATCTATATTCCGTCAACAACCGGTCAGGTTGAAAGAATGGACGTAGATAGAAAGATAAATTCAATAGCAGGTTTTAAATCCAATGATCCTAATATTATACGAACAAATGTTTTTACTCATGTCAACTAACTACAAGCAGCATTCTTATCTTTTCTTGTTTGCGATTCTTTTGATTTCAGAAGTTTGTTTGAGCCAGGTGCAACCCAAGACTTCAGCATATACCTCTCCGCCCGAGTATAAATATCCGAGGATGGATCTTGCAAATGTGATTATGAATAAGGATGTTAGTAAATCTATATGGTGCGTTTATTCAGATCGTGACTACAATACAACATTTGAAAGCCCGACCGGAGGCAAAAAGAAGTTGGAAGCAAATTTTATGGATGCGTTTTTTGTAATTGATGTTCAGGATAATTACTGTCATATTGTAAAATGTGATGAGGGTGTAAGGGACTATGTTAGAAGTGACCCAAAGAGATATGTGCCGGTAAGTACAGTGGATTATGGCTGGATTGAAAAGTCTAAGTTATTGATGTGGCAAAGCTGCCTCTTCACTGATCCTCAAAAAATTGCTATTAAGGCTCTGGCAGTGATAAACGATCCAAATGTAATCTTGAATATTCAAAACTATGTCGGCGATGATAATTCAATAAGGATGTTTAACGGCCCGGACCTTGCCTATAAAAATGATAATGTAGTTCGGCTAGCTCAATTCATGTTTATTTATAAAGAAACCGCAAACAGTTATCTGGTGGGTAAGGATATGTCTTTTGAATATGCTAGCCGCGGGGCGTCAATTTTGGGATGGGTTTCCAAAGGAATTGTTCGAAAATGGTCGGATCGAATCTGTTATGAACCAAATTGGGATATAACTTCTGCCGAAGAAAGAAGAATTATGGCTTATAAAGTTTCATTATTTGAATCGGCAGAAGAAGCAAAGTCTTTTTACGCAGAAGGAATAAAAACAACTAAAGCAGAATGGAATGATGATAATTATGAGATAAGAATGATGCCTTCCGTTAAGAGATTTCCGGTATTGGAAGAAAAAGATGGAGTGCTTAAAACGGGTTTTGTGACGGATGTATATGATAGCAGTGGTAAAAAATTACTTGAGAATGCAGAATATGGACAGGTTGAAAAGGAAGGATATGAAAAAATAAGAAATCAAATAAAAAATGTAAATATTGTATTTGTTGTAGATGGAGATCCATCATTAAATGATTATAATCAGAAAGTAGTTGATGCCATAAGGACGAGTACAAATATGATTGAAGAAATAAAAAGCCAAAGTCAAAATCCGGTAACATTTGGATATGGTGCTGTAGTTTACTATCCGAATTGTGCTGGAGGTGAGGCGAATGTAATCAGTAATCCGATAGTTACTGATCCTGAGAGAATAATCGTTTACCTCGATGGAAAACTCAGACTTGGTGAATCGTGCGTTGGTACAGTGGAAAAACCTCTTTATTTAGGATTGGAAAAGGGATTATCTCTTTTTGCAGGAGACAAAAAGAATGAATCTAATTTTTTAGTGGTGATAGGAAGTGCAGGTGATAAGGATAATACAGAGAAAGTTACCAGACTGGTTAGTATTATGTCACAAACATTACAGGGATTGATTGCGTTTCAGGTGACCAACGGAAATGATATAGCTTATGATGCATTTGTATCACAGTTGAGTGAACTGATCGGCAAAACAGCAATAAAAATTGGCAATGATTTACGATCTAATAAAGAAATACAAGCAAGTATTAAATCAGGTGGTGTTAAAATAACTAAACCATCTTGGATACAAGATAATAAAGCAATTTCAAGATATTATCTCGAGGCAGGTGGAACAGGGAGCGCAATAAGTGGAACGATAGTTTATTCACCGGCAAAGCGCCCTATGAATATTGAATTATTCAGTAGCTCATTTGACACTGTAATTGCTCATGTGTATAATGAAACAGAAAAGGGTATAGAAGATTATGACGCGAACGCATTGGGTTTTAGTGAACGCGGTAGTGAAATTTCGCAAAGATTTCTAAGATGGTGGCAGAGAGTAGGAGGAACAGACGAACAATTAAAAAAGTTAAGTTCTCAAATGTTGACAGCAAACTATCAGATATTTGATGAGGCATATTTCATGAAGAATATGGCGGGAGCTGATGAACCTGCGTTTAAACCTGTTTTATTGGTTTCGCTTCAAGAGCTTGGAAATATTGTTTCACTGATGGAGAACTTCAGAGCGGATGGTAACATGACGGAGCAGCGAGAAAATTGTTATAATGCTTTTATTAAACTTCTTCAGTTTTTTTACGGCACAGAATTGTCTGAAGATGACCTTTCCCAAAAAGACTGGAGATCAGGCTTTACAGTTAATAAATGATGTAAAACGTAAAACGGAGTTACAGGGGATACTAACTAAGTATAGAATTGATCAGTTGAATGATGAAAAAAAAGTGAGTAATGAACAAATACAGTTGTTAATAACCGAAATAAAAAAGAAAACAGCTGGATTAAAAAAATATTACAATGATCAGACTGCAATGTTTACCCTAATAGACTACACTTACTTCTGGTTACCTCAAGAATATTTACCATAGCTACATGCACGGCATTTTTCGAATATCAAAAGTGAGATGTGCTTATGGTTCCAAATCGCCAATTGTTTTAAGTATTGAGGAACTGGAAATAGAACAGGGCAAATTAATATTTCTACTTGGAGCGTCCGGAAGTGGCAAAAGCACTTTATTGGAAACGCTTGGTTTGATGAATAATACGATTCAAAGCGGTGAGTTGAACTTTATCCCGGAGGATGGAAAAATTTATGAATATTCCACTCTCTGGAGGAATAAGGATAATATTCAGATATCCACGCTACGTAAAAGTTATTTCAATTTTATTTTTCAGAATACGAATCTGATGGAAAATTTCACGGCGTATGAAAACGTATGTGTCGCTGAAATGATTAAAAAATCAAAATATCAGCATGAAGTAGTTGATGGTGTTACAGTACTATTGAATCGTGTTGGTTTGTCGGAAGCAGAAGTTGGTTCGGATACATTAGCTGTGAACTTGTCGGGTGGGCAACGTCAACGGCTTGCATTTGTGAGGGCTTTGAATTCAAGTTCCAGGGTACTATTGTGCGACGAACCGACCGGGAATCTTGACGAAACCAATGCCAATGAACTTTTCGAAGTGATTAGGGAGCATCTTAAAACTGATCTTACCGCAATAATAGTTTCTCATGATATTGACCTTGCGATTAAGCATGCAGATCAAATCATTTTATTAACAAAAAATGAAAATCATACATTCGGTGAAATATTAGCAAGTAATATATTTAACAGGAGTGTGTGGGATCCGTTTTCGGAATCGGAGACCCATAATTTTAAAAATAGAATTAGGAATACATTTACTGCAAGTGCTGAGCAGCTTGTTCATATTACCACTGTGAATAGCAAGCCGAAACTGAGCACGAGTGGAAATTTTCGAAGACTTTTTTTTGTTAGGGAGTCTGATGCCCTCTCAGGGAAGCATAAAGTCAATTTCTTTCTACTGTGTTCTATTTTTCTATTTAGTTTTATAGCTATTGGCTTTGGGAATGGCAGTTTGCGCTATCTTGATTCTGTGTTAAATAGCGCATTCGTTAACTGGCTTACAATTTCCATCCCATATCAGAGGGCCAATTATGAGGGTTCGCTAAAAGATATTACTGCGGAGATGAATGATCCGTTCAATAGAGCCAATTTTGACTATGATTCTGTCACTGCTTATTCTTTATCAAGCATTTATTTAATGGGAAAGGATGAAGTTGATTCATCATTTGTGAAAGGGAGAACTTTTGATGTTGTAAGGGACAGAAAATTTATTGAGCAGGAATTGCTGTCAGGCAAGAACTTGATAGAGGGGTCGAATTTCAGAGGTAAGCAAGATCTGGCAATAATTGTTACTCCAAAGCTTTTGGAACGATTCGGATATGAACCATTGTCAGACCATGTATTGATTACTTTTCCAATTTCTGATAGGGACTCAAGCGAAAATGGCAATAAGCACATGCCGATACCAATACGAGCTATTGTAAAGGAACTTCCGGGCAAGAGTTCATTCGCCTGCACAGAGTATTTTTATAAAGCATATTTAATGGGTCCAGAAAGTCCTTTTAATCCTGCAAACCAAACCGATGGTTTGGATTATTTTGTAGAGTCAAGAGACTCGGTTGTGGCATTCAAAATTCATGAGGTGATAATGAATATGCTAAAGGAAAATGAGACTTTGAATGCTTATTCACCAATACAACCCGAACTTCCTGAGAAAAATATTGAATCTCTAGCGAAAGGGTACAATTTACACATAGGATTTTGGTCTGATGTTTCCTCTTATAAGATGTTTGATACGATAAATAATTTGATTTTGGAAACCGAGGAAATGTTACCTTATAGGGATATAATCAGAAGGACCTACTTCTTTGGATATGTGAAGGATGTTTCAAAAAATGCCCAATATGCAGATATGTTATCAGTTTATTTTAAGTCCTTAGATAGCGTTAAGACCTTTGCAGATTATGTGGTGAAAACATATAATACTCCTGTTCAAATTGAAAATGGCAATTCTATAGAGGTAGATATGTCACGCGTGAAAGACAAAGAGAATTTTAATTTCCTTAGTAATACGGTTCTCATCTTAAGTTACTTGATTATTATGTTTGGAAGCGTCGCAGTTTCACTTTTTATATTCAACCTTCTAAAAATGCATCTAAACAAAGTTAAAATGAATATAGGAACATTCATGGCGATTGGGCTTGGAAATAAAGAGTCAAGGAATATCTATTTTTCAATTATTTCTTTGTTTATAGTTGCAGGAATTATTGTAGCATTTTTTCTTGCATGGGGCTTAGGCTATATAATTGATTATTTTCTCAAACAAAATATTGCATTGGAGGAGGGTGTAAGTTATTTTAATATGTTTAGTTTGAATACAATTTTCGCGATTGCCATTTTCTTGCTTTCCTCTATGCTCGTCTCCTGGTTCACCATCAACCGCATACTCTCTAAATCTCCCGGCGATCTAATCTATAACCGATAATTAATAACCTATTTGCATTGATTAAATGAAACTCAAAACCGACATTCATATTCTGCAAAACTAAACTGATTCAACATGTCAGAAGATTTCCCTCTTTCCGATTCCTCTAAAACGGCCATTCAGATTGCACAAGCAATAGCAAAGGAATATTTTAATGAGAATTTTTCTCCGGCGCATTTGCTGAAGGCACTGCTTCACAAAGATGTGGGACTGAATGGATTCCTGGATGCCAATGGAAAGGATGTGAACTATTTAGCAGATTGGGCTGAAGTGCGGATCGAGTCATATCCGAAAGCTGTTAAGCTGCCGGAAGCACCGTCGGGGGATATAAAGATCGAAAGTGTCTTTCGTGAAGCGGATAGCGCAAGGATTAAGTTGGGGTTGCTGGAAATAAATCCGATCTGTATCCTTGCGGCATTATGTAAGCCGGGAGTAGGATTTACTGTTGATCAGCTTAAGACATTTCCAATTCTTGAAAAGGAAATTTACGATCTCTATATTAATGAAGCCTCAGTTCAGAATGCAATCTCACCTTCGGGTTCGAGTGCACAAGGTGGGGATTCATCTAAGCCAACGAATGCGCTGTATAAATTTTGTATAGATAAGACAGCGTTGGCTAAAGATGGTAAACTCGATCCTGTAATCGGTCGCGACCGTGAGATTAGGATGATGGCAGAAATACTTGGCCGCCGTTCAAAGCCCAATGTGATTCTGACCGGTGAATCCGGTGTCGGTAAAACGGCGTGTGTTAATGGATTCGTGATGAATATTATCGACGACAAAGTGCCGGATAATTTAAAGAATGCGGTGGTATTTGAACTGGACTTAGGAGCACTTATTGCCGGCGCATCATACAAAGGTGAAATTGAAGATCGCCTCAAAAATATTATTAAGGAGATCAAACAATTTGACAAATCCATTCTATTCATTGATAATCTCAGCATGCTGCTTGATAGAAATGGAGGTGCCGCTGGCGCAGCTAATATTCTTAAGCCGGAATTAGCAAAGGGTGAGCTAACTGTAATCGGCACTTCCAGCAATGAAGACTACCGGAAGCATATTGAGTCCGATGCAACATTCAACCGCTTGTTTGAATTGGTGAAAATTGAAGAACCTGATGAGAATACGGCTGTCAGAATGTTACAGGTTATTATTCCGCAATTTGAAATGCACCACAAAATCAAGCTGGCTGATGATGTAATCCTTGATTCTATACGCTTGGCTAAACGATATGTGAAAGAAAGAAGATTACCAGATGCAGCGATTGATCTGATTGATCGGACGATGGCAGTGGTAAAGATGATGCAGGAAACATCAGGAACTGACCTAGAGATGATGCAGACAAAGTTTAATGAAGTAAACGGTAACCAGACCGATAAGAGCGCTGAAGAACAAATACAAGAATTGAAATGGTTTTACATGGAGCTAAAGAACAAGATAAGTTCTATCCTGTTCAGCCAGGTTCAGGATGAATCAGGTGTTGAAAAGTTAGAATCCGCTGAATTGATCAAGGAATATCTTGAAAATCTTCTTTCTAAATTGAAACAGGCCACTGAACAGAAAAAGGAGAAAGTGGAGAAAATGGATGTGGCCACAGTCGTGGCCCATCGCACCGGAATTCCGCTGGGTAAATTGCAATCGCAGGAGCGCGAGAAACTGTTGAACATGGAAGGGATTCTTAAAAAAAGAGTGGTAGGTCAGGATCATGCGGTGAAAGCTGTGGCGGAAGCTATTTTGGAATCAAGATCAGGATTAAGTAAACCCGGCCAACCCATAGGTTCCTTTTTCTTTTTAGGCCCTACAGGAACAGGAAAAACGGAGCTTGCAAAAACACTGGCTGAGTTTCTTTTCAATGATGAAAGCGCTTTGATCCGGTTTGATATGTCGGAGTTCAAGGAGGAGCATTCTGCTGCGTTGTTATATGGTGCACCTCCGGGATATGTGGGATATGAAGAAGGAGGTATGCTGGTTAATAAAATCCGTCAGCAACCTTATTCGGTAGTATTATTCGATGAAATTGAAAAAGCGCATGCTTCTGTCTTTGATTTGTTTCTGCAGATATTGGATGAAGGAAAACTTCATGACAGGCTTGGGAAGGAAGGAGACTTTTCGAATGCTGTGATTCTTTTCACCTCGAACATCGGCAGCGATTTTATAGTGGAGAGTTTCAATAAGGAAAAAATCCCTGCTTCCGGTGAATTAATGGACATCATGAGTCGCTATTTTCGGCCGGAGTTTTTGGGAAGATTAACGGAGATTGTTCCGTTCTCTCCGATTACTGAAAAAATTGTTGAGAATATTTTTGAGATACATCTGAAGGGTTTGCTAAAAACATTGGAGCGGCAGGGAATAAAACTTGATGTAACTCCGGAAGCAAAAAAGCATCTTGCTCTCAGTGGATTCACGCCTAAATATGGAGCAAGGCCGCTACAGGGAGTTATCAGGATGCAATTACGGAGACCTATTTCGAAAATGATTGTTTCGGGAGAAGTTGGGAAAGGGAATTCACTCAAGGTTGACCTTGGGGAGAATAATGAGGTTGTATGGAAAAAATAATTTATTGCATCCGGTTGCAAAGTCAGTGATGATTGTTAGATTTGTTGGACGCACTGTAGAAAAAATGGAATAAGCGAGAAGTCGCCAAGACGCCAAAAAAAGGAGCACCTGTCTGGCGACTGCGCCGAAAAAACCAGGACTTTGAGGTCACTTTCTGGAGTACAACATAAAATTTGTAGTAAAGCACATTTCAATATTTAGCAGTTAAAACCTTAAACTATGTTCGACTATGGACTCGGAGGACAGGAAGTCCCCAAAGATGCTAGTGAAGCAATTAGCGACATCCCCATGAACAGGACGCTGATGATTGAAAAACTCACAGCAGATTCAACTGGAAAACCTGAAGTTGTACAGGGATTAAAAACTATTGAAGAAGTGTTTCAACATTTTAAGCCTCATGTGGGGCTTGAATTTCAAAAGGAAGATGGCACTTTTTTAAATGAAGAATTGCGTTTTGGCAATCTGGGGGATTTTGGCACTAATGGCATTACGAATCAAAGCACATTTCTTCAGGACTTACTGCAGCAAAAGGAAGATTACGCGAAGCTTATTAAGCAATTAAAATCTAATAAAAATTTGAATAAGGCAATAGAAACTCCTGAGTATAAACAGGCGTTCATTGTTGCCTTGCAGTCAATGTTGCAGGAAATTGAAGACGTAAAATAATTAACGCCCTACTCCAAATAAATATTATCCCTATGGCAGAAAATGAATCAGTAAATCCTCAATCATCACAACCTGCTTTTAGACAGGCTGAAAGGGCAAGAGCAGAAGATCCGGTGCAGCAACTGGAGGAGAGTATCCATAAGCTTGAAATCCTTGGAGGGTTTGATTTGCTTGAAAGTGCAATTGATGGGGTACAGAATCTCAATCCTGCAAAAAAGGCTCGCAGGAAGATATTTCTGTCAGATGAAAAGAAAGCGGAAAGGCAGATCTTAAAGAAAACCCTGGATTTATGGTTGGCAATGCTTTCAGATTCATCTTCACTTTCTGAGATGATTGATAAAGCTGATCAGAAAACGGGTGCTGCTGATAAATTGCTAAAAATTAATTTGAAGAAAGCAGTTGATGCTACGCACAATCTTGAAAGATCGTATAGATCTGTCGCTTTATTTTATAAGAATACTGAATCGGATAAAATTAAGAATGCGTCTTTCATGAACGCAGATCTGGGTCAGCTAAAAGATCTTGATAACCCAAGATTCATAGATGCTGTTGCGAATGAATTAAAGCAAAATTATGACCGACTTGATCTTCGTAATAATTATTCTCTACTTGTGTTACCGGGATACCTTGGCTCCAACAAAGTAGTAGAGAAATGGGCAAAGATTGCTTATCAGAATAAAGTGATGTTGGTAACAGACTTTCGACATCTTGATACTCCGGATGATGTGTTGGAAGAGTTCGAATCAGCCAATCTTACAGGCGGGGATAACTTTCTTTCCAATGTATTGATGACCTGCAACTGGCTGGTAGGAAGGGCTAAGTATGCTGAAGTGGGAGAAGAGGATGATTTATATGTGCCTCCTGCAGGCGCATTAGCAGGTAAAATGTACCGTACATTGATGTCGCAGGTAACGGCAGGAAAAAAGCATGGCGCGATGAATGAGGTGGACGGAGTGGCTTTTGATCTAAAGAAAAGTGAAATCGCCAACTTGGAGAAGTTGGGTTTGGTGCCTATGGTAAATGAATATGGAAAAGTGATGGCTTTTTCCGCCAAGACACTTTTCAATGGTGATAACCTCGGTTTGCAGACCTATTCAGTTGTAAGGGTTTTTGATTACATCACCAAAGTATTGGTAGATTTCCTTAACAGAAGGGCTTTTGAAAACTGGAATTCAACCCTTGAAAAAGATTTGCGTTCACAGATCACTAAGTTTTTAGATGGTATTACCGGCCCGGGAAAACTTATCGAAAGTTTCAAGATTCAACGGTTCCAAAAGGACCCGAACCAAAAGGACAGGATATTTCTCGACATTCACATGACACCTTATTTCCCTGCAAAGAGTTTCATGATTAAGTTAGATGGGCAAAAAGGTGATGATGCAAATTCCGCGGAATGGGCTGCTGAATACGCGAAAGGATAAAGAGATTTCCGAAAGGGTAGCAAATCAGCAATCATATTATGTCCTTTAAAGCGGATTTTTCAGTTGGCGGCAAAACGTATCGGGTACTTAAGTGTAACTATTCTGCACATCAGGATACTGATGCTACGGGAAGACCTTCTTCGGAAGTGCGGGCAGGTCAAATAGAATTGGAAGTGGAGGCAACATCGGACACCTCTCTGGCAAGTTGGGCAATTGCAATGTATAAAGTAGAAGATGGGAAAGTCACTTTCTACAGAAGGGATAATGAACAGAAGATGTTGGAAGTTTCATTTAAACAGGGGTATTGCGTGGATTATCATGCGCAGTTTGATTTCATCGGGGAAATACCCATGATTGAGAAAATAAAGATCTCCGCACAGGAAATCACTATTGGTTCTGTGGAGTTCTCCAATGAGTGGCCTGAATAAACAATTAATTTTCTTTTTCTTACTTCATTATTTATTTAACCCAAAACTCAAGTTCTATGTCATTTAAAGCCGTTTTCGAAGTTGGCGGAAAAAAACACCGCGTTCTTCACTGTAGTTATTCTATGCAACAAGATGTTGATGCAACAGGCCGCCCTTCCTCAGGTGTTCGTGCCGGCACTATTCAGTTAGAGGTAGAGTCAACATCCGATTCCTCACTTGCCGAATGGATGGCAGATCCGTATAAACACCAAGATGGCACCATCACTTTCTTTAAGCGGGACAGCGAGCAAAAAATGAAGGAAGTTACGTTTAAGGAGGGCTACATTGTCTCTTACACCGAGGCATTCACCAACGTAGGAGATAGTCCAATGACAGAACATTTTGTGATTTCCTGCAAGGACCTTAAAGTTGGAAATGCAGAGCACAAGAATGAGTGGCCTGAATAAGCAGCATTCCCAAAGTATTTTGTTTATCCTGAACTGAAACTTATTCAGATAAGGATTATTCCGGCAAACGGTTCCATTAATGTAATTAGACTGTGCAATTTTTTTTTACAGCACAGAAGGCTTGCTTGCTTTTAGCCAGGAGTAATCTTTATTGGTAGTTCTGGTATTTTCAAACCGGCTCTATTCAATGGATTAATAAGAAATTGCGGGAACATTTTCTTTTTTTTACCTACTGAGAAGCATTTATTCCGGAGTTTTTCCTTCGTTAAAAAGAGGATAGCATTCAAGTTACCTAACAGTACAATTCGTGGAACAGAATTTAGCTATTAAAATCGAATTTGAAAGTGGAGATCCGGTAAAGATCGTTTCACAGTTGGTGATCAATCAGGGTATTGATCAGCACCACTCATTCGAGATACGTGTTCCGGCAGAAGCACTTGAGGGAAAAGATGAACCGATGTTTGAGAAGACCAAGGATAACATCGGAAAAATCATCAAGATACAGGTTGGAGATACCTATTTTAAGGGAATTGTTTCGCAGGTAAGCATCTCAAAGTACAGCAATGCACAAGGTGACATTGTGATCAGGGGATATAGTCCATCTTATGTATTGGATGATCAGCCGAACTGCGTTTCTTTTGAAAATAAGAGTCTTCAACAGATCGTGAACCAGGTAGCTGCCAACTATCCCAAGAATTTTGTGGAGATACAATGCAATCCTAAAAACAAAACCTCTATTCCTTACTTAGTTCAATATAAGGAAAACAGTTTTCAATTCTTTCGCCGTCTTGCTGCTACCTACGGGGAATGGTTTTATTATGATGGTAACAAATTATATTTCGGAAAGCCGACAGCAGAGAAAGAGATAGCGCTTTATTTTGGAAAGGACCTCTTTAACTTCGATGTCTCCATGCGAATAATGAATCCCAACTTCAGCATGAAGTCGTATGACTATGAAAAGAATGAGGTAATAGAAAGTTCTTCTTCCGATGCTGCTGTAAGCAATTTAGATAAGTTTGGAGACCTTGCTCTTAAAGCTTCTGAGAACCTATCGAGTTTCAAACCTGCAGTTGTAACACATCAGGGATTGCTGGATAAAAGCAAACTTGATGGAATGGTGAAGGTTACGAAAGGAATGATTGCCAGCCAGTATGTGGTATTAAACGGCGTAAGCAACTGCTCTTCCATAAAAATTGGAAGCGTGATTGATGTGACCGGAAAAATGGGATCAAAGAACACCAACGTCGATAACTTTGGTAAATACCTCGTGATTGCGGTAACGCATACTGCCGGAGGCGTTGGGAACTATCAGAATCATTTCAGAGCCATTCCTCACACGCTTGAGTTTCCTCCTCAGTCAATCCCTGTGCAGCGGCCGCAGTGTGAAACGCAAACGGCAGTTGTTAAGGAAAACAATGACACTAAAGGGCTTGGCAGAGTGCGTGTTCAGTTTGTATGGCAGAAACCGCCCGCAATGTCACCGTGGATAAGGGCAGCTACACCTCACGGCGGTAAGGAACGTGGAATCTATTTCGTACCCGAAAAAGGAGATGAAGTATTGGTCAGTTTTGAAAATGGTGATCCTGATTTTCCATACATCTCCGGAAGCACTTTTCATGGCAAGGCGAAGTCTGACGGCATGGAGCATGCGAATAATTACTTCAAAGCCATCAGAACTACAAGTGGTAATTCCATTGTGTTCAATGATGAATCAGGTAAGGAAGAGATAAGGATATTTAACAAGGACGAGAAGAATATTCTTTCACTGACCTGTGAAGGAGATGGAAAGGTTACTATTAAAACGAAAGGAGATATTGAATTCAAGGCAGAAAAGTCAATCACGATAGAGGCAAAGGAAAAGATCATTTTAAAGTCGGGAAAGGAAACAGAAATGACTGCGCAGGAAATGAAAATTGATGCCGGACCAAAATATGATCTCAAAGCTCAGGAGATAAAAAGCAAATCAACCAAGCATAGTGTTCAGGCAGATGCAAGCGTGAGCATTAAATCTTCTGCTACTATTGAAATCAAATCTTCAGCTACGATGGATCTGGATGGGGGTGGAATTGCTTCGCTAAAGGGTGGGTTGGTGAAAATAAATTAATATCCGGTCATTATGGTTGAAGAGTACTTTCCAATGCCTGTTCCATTTGAAGCCATTCTTGACAGAAGGGACTTTTATAAAACTGATTTACGCAACTCTCTTTTTCAACGCATACATTTAGTGCTGGTAACCTTCTTAGGTGAAAGCCGTTACGATCCCGATTTTGGATGCAGCATTTGGGATTACGATTTTGAAAATATCTCGAATGTAAATGCATGGAAGGACCAGGTTACCAAGTCTATTCAGGAGTCGTTGTCCGCCAATGAAAAAAGAATCGATAAAATAAAAGTTACTGTTGATATTAATCCCGAAGAATTTTTTGACAGCCGGCTTGGAAAGGCGGCGAGAATCAGAAAACGCTTGGATGTGAAAGTTGAAGGCAGAATAATAAAAACAAATGAGCAGATGAGGCCTTTTTTAGAACCTGTTTATTTAAGCCCTATTTCATTGGATTAAATACTTAAAAATCTTTTCTATGGAACTAAACCAGGTAAGTATTTCATTTTCAGCGTCAGCCCGCCAGGACTGTGTTTCAGATGCTACAATTACCTTGTTAAAGCAAATTGGTGCAGAATCAGGCAACAGGAACTTGCTGATCACCAGTACAGCACGTTCTCCGAATGATCAGGCGAGGATTATGTTTGATAACTGTACAAAACTGGGGATTGCATCGCAGTACAAACTTTACGGACATAATGGCGACAAGGTTATAAAGGTTTTTGAAGAAGCAGTTAAGGAAAAGGATTTTAAGCGGGATGAGGTAATTGCCAGGATGGAAACAAAGATCCGCGAGATAGGTCCGGGTAAAGTTAGCAAGCATTGTGCTGACCCATCTTCAATCAACGTAGTTGACATCCCGTTTTCATCCGTAAGAGATAAGAATAAATTTAGAAAAGCCATTAATAAATATTCTCCCAACCCGATCTCGCGTTTCCTGGAAGAAGGAGAAAATAAATGTTTTCATATTGAGATTTCGAAAAGGAAAACCAATGTTGAGGCTTTCTTTTACCCGGGAACAGTGGTGGTTTAGATCATTCAGGAATGATTCGCTGCGTCGGCACATGCTAAGTGAATAAAATGCAATTTTTATGGCGGTTAACAACCTGGCTAAAGAAAAGATAAAAACTAGAATGCTGAAAAATGCTGCCCGTTTATGGGGAGCGGAAGATACGGATGTGGAAGTTTCTTTCGATCCTGTAGTAAGCATGCTGATTGAAGGTTGTGTAAATGAAGTAGAGAAGATCAATGATGATATCGCGAACACACAGTTCAGGGTAATCAATCGCATAGCGGAGCTACTTACGCCTGACGTGATAACAGCACCTTATCCCGCACATGCTATTATTTATGCAAGGCCTACAGAGGCGCAAACTACTATTTCACCGGAGGTTCAGTTCTTTCACAATAAGAAAATTTCTGGGGCATCAGCAACACAACAGGAAACTTCTAAGGAAATATTTTTTTCTCCTCTTTCAACATTCAGCCTTATTGATGGCAGTGTATGTTATCTTGCTTTTGCTGACCGAATCTATTCGGTTCAAAATGGTTATCAGAAAAGTATCGTGATGGAAGCGGACAGCAGGAGGAGACTGGAAAACAATACCCTCTGGATAGGCGTCGAATTAAATTCAGAAATTCCGACGCTTGACGGGATTGCTTTTTATTTTGATATCAGGAACAACCCTGAAAGCAGGCTTTTTTATAACCTGTTACCTCATGCCAAATGGATGATTGAGGAAGAACTTATCGGGACAGAAGCAGGCTTGACCGCAAATGATCAAAAAAGGCAAATTGAGGATGAGTTTGACCTGAATAAGAGGATTAGTTCTGAAATAGGACAGTTGTATGATAAGTGTTTTATCAAAGTCACTGAGTTTCCAAAGCGGCCACTTAAAAGCCTGAAAAGAAAATATCCTGAAAAATTTTCGGAGGCATTTCGCTCTGCAGATCTGGATAAAATCAATGAGCAACTGGTTTGGCTGAAAGTAGTTTTTCCTCCTGCTATTACTGAATCTTTGCTCGGAGATGTGCTCTGTAATGTGAATTGTTTACCAATTGTTAACAAGCACCTCAATGAATTTACATTCCGGCTTCAGTCTAATTTAAACATTGTACCTCTTTCCACCTCTGATTTTTTTCTAAGTGTTTATAAAGTAACTTCATCCGACAGGTTCGAGTATTTGTCCAATCCACTTTCAAGCTCACGTGCATACAGCGCGGGCACCTATATGCTGAGGCAGGGCGGCATTCAGCGTTTCGACCAGCGAAATGCAACTGAAACAATTCATTACCTTCTTGATCTGCTTCGTGATGAAAGTGCTGCATTCGCCTTGTTAGGAAATGACTTTCTTACTTCAGTAATAAAAGAGTTTAATTCTTTGATTGCACTGCTTGAACAACGGGCAGGAAATACGCAGGCCAATGGTGAGCCAACATCTTATCTCATTATGAATCCGAGACAGGCAGGTGAAAATGTCTTTCTATCATTCTGGTCGTCCAATGGCGACCTGGCAAATAACATCAGGGCAGGTAACAGGCTTGAATTGTATGGAGGAGGGGATGTGCGAAGCGATTCGCTTTACCTGATGACCAGTACCAAAGGAGGTAAGAACAGGTTGAATGATTTGGAGCGACTGAATGCTTTTAGAAGCTCGTTGATTGCGCGTGGCAGAATTGTTACTCCCAACGACATCAGGCTTTTTTGTGAAAATGAATTGGGTGAAAACCTAAAGGATGTAAAAGTGAAAAAGGGATTTTCGGTAGGCAGTGATGCAAAAACGGGATTTATTCAAACTATTGAAGTAACTATTTTTCCATCTGAGAAGTTAAGGTCTTCTGCTGAACAATGGGAAGGTATCTGCACTGATCTTACGGAAAAACTACAGCAGCGTTCCTCTTCTTTTATACCTTTCAGGGTGACAATAGAAAAAGAAAAAGCAAAGAAAAGATGACCACCATCATTGAAGCCATACGTGCTATCATTCCCCAATTACCATTTGACATACGTGCTGAAGTGGTAGCCGCTGACATGATATTACGTGGCTTCACACAGGAAGATATAGTCGTGGTTCCGCAGAGTTTATTCAAAAGACGTTTTGAGAAAGATATTTTGGAGGTTGCAGTAAAAGAAACCAAGAACGGGAAAGAGTATTGCGCTATCGCCGTTTCTCGTGAAGGAATTTATGATGCATTGCCACAGGCGCTGGTGCACAGCTCGCGGCGTTCAAAGGGGCAGGGCATGAAATCAAAGGATGAAATGTTGGATGAAATCAAATTACGAAAAAGAGAAGAGAAATTTGCCCGCCAGTTTTTCCTTCCGTTTGAAAATGAATTTTCACACCAGCGAGTTGTACTGGAACAGGAAGAGCAGAATATCCTGAAAGCATATCAAAGTCAGTCAAGATATACGGAGTTGCTGGATCAGTTCTGGAAGTTACCGGAAGCTTTAAGCGTGGAGCAGAAAGCTAAGTTGATTTACATTCTACCTATTTTAAATAAAATCGTTGGTAATCTTTACCTGATGGAACTTTGTTATCGATTGATTCTGGATTTGCCGGTGAAACTTGACGTTGAGTTCGGCAATTGGTTTTCAACCAATAACCGGTTTGTTTTGAATGAAGAAACCACTGTTCTGGGAGTGAATACAGCTTGCGGAACAACAGGTACTCATGGCAGACCAATCATGGTAATGAGTCTCGGTCCAATTCCATCGGTTCAGGTTCCACAGTATGTTGCAGGGAATAAAAAGCATTCAGAAATTCTGTCGCTCAATGATTTCTTACTGCCCTTAGATGTAGATTATAAGATTAACTTTATTGTTGAAATGGAGCAGGAGATAAGATTATCTGAAAATAGCAATGTGCGGTTAGGATACAATTTTTTGATGCCTGGTAACAATAAAGCAATAGTGAATTAGGAATCTCTTCTAATTTAATGCAAACCTCGCATTGAAAACAGTTCACGTTCAGTAGTGGAGATTTCTACCCTTTCCTTTGGAGAGGGCGTGAGGATAGAAATTTGAAGATGGTCACATTTTAAGAAACAAACTAATTAATCAATCATAAATACCATTTAATGTTTCAATCAGCAGCATCCAGCGCGAGAGGTCAGGCAAGATCCGCAGCCTCAAATGAAATGACGAGGGTCAGTAAGAATAAATTTTTCAAATACCTTCTTGTCGCTTTTGTATTAGGAGCAGTCACTTCAATGGTTGGTTTTCTTCCCATGATCAATCCTCAATGGGTGCATTTGATGCTGATGGCTATTTTGATCTTACTAGGTATTCTGCATCTTTCAGAAATGAGCAGAAGGTTTGGATGGTCTGCCAATAATGACTTGCAAGCCGAGTTTCTTTTTACCCTGTCGGTGATGTTGGTTGGATGTATCGGTTTCGCTATCGCATTTTATGCAGCGGGAAGATACATACCCGCTCCTTCTTTCATGAACAATGGATATACAGGGCTGATGTCGGCTGCGTTTATCATTTTTCCACTTCCCTGGTTGCTTGAAAAATCATTTAACATGGCCATCAGCATACCACCGGAGCGCTATAAAGAATGGCTGTTTCCGACACGTACCATCGTGCCTGATGAATCCATTGACCGGAGCAGATATGCGGCAGTTACAATCGTTCTTCCAAAGAAGTATGGGGATTCGATGAATTCCAATTTGCAGGGGAAAGCATTTTACGAGATTAAACTGGGTGATATGTTCTATTTCTATATCCAGGAATGGAACTATAAGTATCCCAATGATAAAATTCAGTATCTTGACGATGAAAATAAATCCTTCGGTTGGTATTTTTACATCAAGGATAAATGGTGGCAGTCGAAGAGGTATCTTGATCCTGACTTAACCATTTACCAGAATGGCATCCGAATCAATCAGATCATTAAAGGGGAACGAGTTAAACTACAGTAACAACCGCACATGCTTCCTGAAATAAAATTTTGGCCTGTAAACTGGGTGGATGGAATGAAAGTGTCCGACCGACATTTTATCCAACAGGAACAGTCCTTCACTGACCGGCTTCGTGATTATGCTGCCATGTGGATGACCAGTTTTAACTATGGGTTGCTGCTCCCTGCTCCTGGTTTCCGATCTTCACTTGAATTAACTTTTCATGCTGATCAGGCGAAATTGATCCGTGTTAAGGTAAGTGAATGCAGGGCCATTACACCTGGAGGGGCAAGGATTGAAATATCTTCAAATGACTCTAAGGATGTACAATTCTTTCACAGGGAAATTGAAACCGACTATAAGATTAAAAGTGTTACAGCATCAAAACTGGATATAGTGATAGTGGTAAATCCTTTTTCAAGGGTTCCTTCAGGATCTTCAGATCCGGCTGAGACACCAAGTCGTTCCCCATTTACATTGCCGGAATGCCGGCTGGAAATTATCCCTTCTGATCAGATCAATCAGAATGAACCGTCGGCTTTTAACATTACCATCGGTAAAATAAATGTAACAGGTGAGGACATTGTACTTGATGAGTCCTATATTCCTGCGTGTACCAGCATTAACAGCTATAAACTGCTGGAAGATCAATACCAGTTGATGACGAGGCAGCTTTTCGAAATGGGTGCTTCAGCGATGGTTATAACGCAAAAAATTAATTCAGAACCTAAGAAGACAGAGTTGGCAAATAATGTTTTTTATCTCTCGGAGAAGGTGTTAAGTTATCTATCCATGGTAATTCCTCAGCACCGGATGACGGTATTACAAGGCCCACCTGTTTTGATGATAGAAAAGCTTTCATCACTCGGCTATGTTATCAGTGCAGCGGTGAATTCTGTGCCTGATAAGGAGAAGGAGAAAATGTTCAATTATTTCAAGCAATGGACAGAGTTGTCGCAGTCGCAGTTTGAAGGTTCTGTGATGTCGGTGATGAATATTGAATACAATCACCAGGACATTGCCAAATCCCTTCAGACAGTAACCAGGTTTGTTTCGGTAGTTGCAAAGCTCTTCAAACAGTTGAGCAAGCTCAAGTATATTGGTGAGCAAAAGGATTCCGGTATTGTGATTGGAGAAACAATAGAGCCAGTTGTAAGACCGGAAAGGTCTCCGATCCGGGAGCCTGAAAGAAAAAATGCCGGCTGGGGTTTTCTGATGGATTAAATGGTGATTGATGAATAGTAAATAGTAAATAGTGAATGCACTAATTCAGAATTACTCATTGATAAGAGAGATGGCGCGGAAATCGAAAATCAAAAATCAAAAATCGTCAATCGAAAATCGGTAAAGAAAAATCACTTTCAGATTCCATCTTTTCTTTCCATCTTGTAGAAAAAAATATTGTACTGTGAGCATGAAACCCCTCAATCAAAAGGAAAGAAACAATCTGTTCTTTCAGTTTTTAGTGTTTTACGTGGCTTCTATTATTGTGGTGTTGTTTGCTGCGTTTGGGAATGTTCAGATGAATCAGCAACAGAATGAGAAACTAAATTCAGATATCAACAAATTAAAAAAGGAAGTGAGTGCTTCAGATGATTTTTTTATGCACATGGGGAAAGTTGAAGGAATAATATCGCGGGTGACAAATTCTGATCAAGCAATACATTTAGATGAGGCATTTCAAAAAGAAAAGAGAGTATTGTCCCAACTTGCTGACCAACAAGATTCATTGCGAGTAAATTATTTAGGATGGTATAATATAATAAATGGCTATAATTTAAGGTGGGAAGATAAAAAGAATATGACTGACCAGGATAAATTAGTACAATCTATTAAAGAGAAGGATGCAAAAATTGAACAGATGACAAAGGATTATGCAAAACTAGATAGGGACTTTAGTACTTATGTTAAAACCCATAATTAGTCATGATCAAATATCAAAAAGCAAAACTTGAGATTGATCTGCGAGGTAGACATGATGGCGTAAGGGTTGATCCATCAGAAAATTCTGTTTCATATCCTATTTCAAAGAATTCAATGGTTGAGGTAATTGATGAAAATATCAATGAGGTTTGTATAAGGGTCACCTACAATAACACTGGTTCTGCAGGCATACACAATTGGGAAACTATTAAACTTTGGATTAACAGGAAATATTTTGGATCGGTGATTTCTTTTTATTAGAAATAGAGTAAAGGATAAATTCGGAAATAGTAAAACTTAATACGCGTCAAATTGCTCTCCTCATTTGATAAATGAACCTTAGTTTTTGAATAAAAGGGTGGGATAATAATATGGCATTAAGAAGTTTTTCAAAAGGAGAATTAGTTCTCAATAATGAGGATGCCCTTAAAGTTTTTGCTTTTTTTTTCGAAGATACTCATGGAATTACTTCGAAAGAAATTACGGATCAGGATCGTGCCTTCGCACAAGCTTTAATGGTTGAGGCAATTCAATCAAGCCAGGCATTTGGTGTGACAGAGATCTTATTCAAACTTTTTGGAACTGGTACTGCCTCAAAATTTAGCATTGTAAAGGGAATAACTGAATTCATAATTAAGAAGGGTAAATCACTATGGTTTAATAATAACATTAAGCATCCCGTGATTTACGAAACAATTAGAAAAACCATTGCATATGCATTTGTGCACTCAGAATGGGGGGCAAGGTGGGCAACAGGCGAATACTTAAATCAATATCTAAAATAAGTACAAATATGGGTAAGCCTGCAGCACGGATTGGAGATATGCATATCTGCCCCATGACTGATGGGCCCAAGCCACACGTAGGAGGGCCGGTTGTTGGACCAGGTGTTCCTACTGTGCTTATCGGGGGAGTGCCTGCTGCGGTGATGGGAGATATGTGTACTTGCGTAAGTCCTGCACCTGATTCAATTGTTTTGGGATCGATGGGTGTTATGATTGGAGGAAAACCGGCAGCGAGGATGGGTGACATGTGCGCGCACGGCGGAGCAATTACATTAGGATGTCCAACAGTTTTGGTTGGTGAAATGATGATGGGGGCAGTTACTCCACAATCAATAATGCCTTATATTATTAATGCAATGCAAAATATGCCTCCTTTTATTGCTGCAAAAGTTGCCCAGATCGCAACACTTATGGAAGCTGCTAGAAATGGAACTCCTTTTTGCGAAAAATGTGTAGTGTCTATACTAAAATCTTGATAAATGATTACAGTAAATATATAATGATGGATTAACATCACAATTTGTTATGATTATGATTAATGTTATTAAGGAATTTTAAGCACGATGGCATTTATAATAACATTGAAACAAATTCAGCAATTAAAAGCGATAATATCAGCAATATTAGAATTACACACCTCTGCTCCTCAACTTCCTAATACAATTCCAACCAACGTCCCATCAATAGAAGGAGTTTCATCTCTTTCAACAGATCTGAAACTAGGCCTTAATTCATCAACTCCTGGAAGCTCCATACAGACTCCAATTCCCACACCTACACCGGCACCTCAGCCCATACAACCCTGTATTTTCGCAGAAAAAACTGTTTGGATGCGTTATGGAAGCAAGGGTGGGCCGGCTTTTCCAACTAATAGCAAATTGCTAAAGGATTATGATGGATGGGATGAGAAAACGACTAAATCTGAAAAATGCATTATGACTTGTGGGACAGAAGCTGAAGGCGGTGCATTCGATGCTGTCCAAGGATATGATAGTGAGATTATTACTGTTGGTGCCATGCAAAAAACTGTTGACCCATCAGGTTTCGGTCAATTGCCGAAGCAGCTTGCTGACTTTAGAAAAATTGACCCTGAAAAATTTGAAGAACTATTCTTCAAAAAGGGTATAATAATAAAAGAAGAAAAAAATCCAGCAAGTGACTCAAAAGAGCCAAGACTATATTACAAAGACCCCTATAATGACAAGGCAACCGAAATTACTGGGGCGGATTTAAAAAAAGTAGTAAATCAAGATGGAAATAAAGATGAATGGGTAAAGGAAGAGAATGCAACATCTTCCAATAATATAACTTCCATTTTTCGAGATGCTGGAAATGATCCTGACTTTCAAAAACAGCAAGTAAATGATATTCAATTTCAAATGAATGCTGCCATTAGTCAAAAACCTAAAGGATATGATTATCCCATTTCAGATTACATGACATCTGACAAAGGTAGGGCTACAATATTAGATCAAAGAATAAATCGACCCGGATATGTGAAGGACGATTTTGGGGCAGCTGTAGATAGATTCTATGAAAAAAATCCGAAAGTTTCTAAAAATC
The DNA here is from genome assembly GCA_016717285.1 of Chitinophagaceae bacterium. Classification (NCBI taxonomy): domain Bacteria; kingdom Pseudomonadati; phylum Bacteroidota; class Chitinophagia; order Chitinophagales; family Chitinophagaceae; species Chitinophagaceae bacterium. The sequence continues at coordinate 2,037,647 of JADKFU010000005.1, read as the reverse complement.
CTGCGGAGTGGGGTGAGAATCGGGCAACATATGAACAAGGAATACTCGAAGATTATGGCGTGAGTAGGCGTGGCACTGATATGGAAAGTCGTTTTAATAAAATTAAAAACTGTCAATGTGAATCTTAAATATAAAATATTTATTTCTTCCATTGTGATTTTTGGTATCTTAACTTGTTTCAGTAAAATAAAAACTATGAATTCCCCATTACAGGTTCTTCAGCTTAATCATTCTGTGTATTTTGAAAATAGGATACTAAATGGGCCAAGTGATTTGAATATATTCAGTACCATTTGTATCAAGCATAATGAAACTGACCAAATTTTTAAAATAGAAATTCAACAGGTTAATGCAGGTTACCTGGAAAACCAGGAAAACATTTCGCCGGACAAAAGATATCTTCTTGTTTATAAAATAAGCAACATCATAGACTCGGGCTCTCACCTTACTTGGTCTATTTTGGTTTTAGATTTGCAGACGAACAGTTTTATCGGATTCCAAACAAAAGAACAAATAGCGGTAACTAATGATAACTTTATAGAATGGGTCGATACTTTACCACATGTGATAAAGATTTCAACTCAAGAGGCTGGAAAATTTGAATACGCAGAACCAACAAAATAGTTGGTTTATCTTCTTTCATAATGTAATCCATGAAGTAGATTCGTGATTAAATTCAAGTAAAAAAAATTACCGAGAGCATTCATGCAATTTCAATTTTAGCCATCGAGTCCAGTAAAACATTGCAGTACTAACTAACTTATAATGTCTGTCAAAGATCAACAACAACTGCACTTTACTTATTCCATCCTCGATGCCGCCCGCATCTTTGGTGAGTTGGATACTGCTCAACAACTGCAAACTAATTTTTTGAGCTTATACATGGGACAAAGTGAGGAGTTGTTAAGTTCTGTTGCGCCTTATTTGTTTCCTTACGAGTTGAACTCTGAATTTGGATCATGGTTATTGGAAAAAGGATGGGGTAATTCCTGGGGAATATTTGTTTCCACTTCCACTTCTATGGAGGAACTGCGCAAACATTTTAGAAAGTTTTTAATGGTGCAAACCGAAGATGGCAAGGAACTGTACTTCCGTTTCTATGACCCACGCGTACTTCGGATTTTCCTGCCTACCTGCGATGCGCAGCAGCTACAGGAGTTTTTTGGACCTGTAGAGCACTATGTGATGGAAGATGAAGATCAGGAGTATGCTCTTCTGTTTTCATTCGATGGAAAAAAACTGATAAGGGAAAGAATCAGCAAAAAGGATTTTAATGACTTCTTAGATAAGGGTGGAGTAAAGTTGAGCCAACGTATAAAACCAACCGCTTCGTTGGAAAATGAGGATGAGCAGAGAAGTGATGATAATCGATACAAAGGATGGAATTTCCTTTCGGACTGAAAACCGTGTCCTATCGAGTAATCTAAATTGTTTGAAGAAATCCTAATTCACGGCAATTATGATTAACATTCTCGTAGCAATTGATGGAACCGGTTCAGGCACTGATGAAAATGGAAGTGCAGGATGGAGAAAAAGTGATGGGAGCAATAGCTCAGTCTATAAATTTTGCCAGGACTTCAAAACACCTTATGGGTTTAAAAAGTATTTCGATGGCCCAAGTGAAAAACTAACAGGTCAGGACTCTATTGATATTTATGTGAATGCTTTCGGTTTTCTTACAGATGCATTTATATCAGCACAAAAGCAATTGCGGGATAAATTTATCAATATAAAAGATTGGAACGAACAAAAGGCAGAGGTTCTCAGGAATATTCAGATATGCCTTATAGGGCATAGCCGTGGCGGATTAATTGCTATAGAAATAGCAAAAAAGTTTCCATTAAAGCGGACATACTTTATGGGATTGTATGACGCTGTTGACCGGCAACCTTTTTTCGATGGTTCTGTGATCAGCAATGTTGATGTATTGTACCATGCCATGAGGAGTCCTAATACTTTCTCCCGTTCGTTATTTTCTAATGCAGGCACAAATATTTCTGCAGATGTAAAAAGCCGTAATACAAAAACCTTTTTCACTTCACATGGTGGCATTGGAGGAGATGCTGATTTTTATTTCAGTGAACTTACCGATTCATCATTCATTCAGTATGGAGCTGAGAGGATGGCTGATTCATTGATTGTAAAAACCTCTGTACTTTTTCATCATCCTTCCGAAGGTGTTTTTAAAGCAGAATCACTGAGGGCAGATAGCTGGATCAGGGATGGTGCTCAAAATGCGGGATTGCCGATTGGGAATTACTGTCCAATTTAAGAGGCAGATTAACTTTTGACAAGTGTATGGTTAATAAGTTAAAGGGCATATGCACAGAAGCCTAGAAGTGAATTTAAGTTGGTTACCTATTCGGTTACCCAATCTACTAAATTTTACAGAATAGTTGTCTGGTAAGGGTTTCGCAAGACCGTTCAGTTCCCTCCAGCTCCACGTGTGGTTAGTTGTGAGATTTCCAACCCGAATAATGAAAATGCCCGAACCTGCTTAAGGTTCGGGCATTGAATATTACGTGAAATTAAATTTCTTTAAAAAGTTGCTAACCCCGCACATGAGGAGGTTACATCTGGCATTTCAGCTACCATTGTAAGACTTCCATCATTGTTACGGCTGAAACTACCAATAGTATGTCCTTCGGCGCTCAGTTCAATCACATATTGTTCCTCCGGGCCGGCCACTACTACGTCGATAGGACTCGCTGCAGTTGTTGCAGCTACTGCCTGCAGTAAAGTAAGCTGGCCTCCATTGCTTACGGAATAGGAAGAAATAGTATTGCTTTCGGTATTATTGAAATTGTACTGAATGGGATTGATGTTGGGATGGATTGATTTTTTTCCGTCGGTTAAAACCGACGGCAAGAGATACTGGAGTCGGAATTATGGAGAATGTGGTAGACAATTAATTGTGTTGAATGGGATTGATGTTGGGAGGGATTGATTTTTTTCCGTTGGTTTGAAACCGTATGCACGATAAATAAATTATTCAATTGATTATATTGAGCAGGAATTCATTTCATACTCTCAAAACTCTCTTCTATGAAATCTACTTTTTACAAAGTTGCCGCCTGCATGGTTCTTTTCGGATGGACGTTTTTTCCGGCGATCTCTCATGCACAAATTTTTTCTTACACAAACTCTACGGTTGGTAATCCGTCGGCAGTTGCTGCCAATGCAAGTGGTTCCAATCTAACAAGAGTGAATGGTGCGGGTATTCCTACATCGCCTTGTTCTACCGGATTTTCATCTAATAAATTTACCAATGTCATGGTATTCAATACCAGCCAGAAAGCGATAGAATTTACTGTAACACCTAACAGCGGTTTTCAGCTCAACATTATTTCGTTGACGGCAGGACTGAGAAGAAGTTCAACCGGTCCGGCGCTTACACGGTTTGCCTACAGCGTTGATGGTGGAACTACCTGGATAGACGAAGGGGTCAACCATGCACCTAAGAATGCTGGCTGCGGCAGCGTGCTGAACTATACCTGGGATATTCCTGACTTCGCTATTTCAACGGCAGTGAAGGTGCGGATCTATGGCTTCAGTGCTTCGGCTACGGCGGGTACGCTACAGCTTTTGAATATTACGCTGGGCGGAACGGTGACAGGAATCAGCAGTGTAGATGATGACGGTGATGGGTTCTCTTCTTCTGTTGACTGTAACGATGGTGATCCGTCTATACATCCGGGTGCAACGGAAATATGCAATGGTGTAGATGAGAATTGTGACGGACAGGTGGATGAAGGAGCACAACAGACTTTTTATGCCGACAATGACAACGATAGTTTCGGAGATCCGTATGTAACTGCAATGGCGTGTACGGCTCCGGGAGGATTTGTTGTTAACAATGAAGATTGTGATGACGGGAACAGTTCAACGAATCCTGATGCGGCAGAAATTTGCAACGGAATGGATGATAACTGTAATGGAACTATTGATGAAGGTGTGCAACAAACTTTTTATCGTGATGCGGACCATGATGGTTTTGGTGATGCGAATGTATCTGAGCTTGCCTGTTCAGCTCCTTCAGGCTATGTTATGAATAACACTGACTGTAATGATGGAAGCGCAACCACTTATCCGGGGGCTCCTGATATTTGCAACGGCACTGATGATAACTGCAACGGTCAGATTGATGAAAATGCATTGACAGCAACTATTACTCCTGCCGGAACCATTACAGAATGTAAAGATGTAAAAGTGACACTTACAGCAAATACCGGTGCAGGAATAAGTTATGCCTGGTACCGCGACAATGTGATTATTGCCGGCGCAACTTCATCAACCTACAAAACGAAAAAGAAGGGAAGCTTCGTGGTAACAGAGAGCAACAGCTTTGGTTGCACGAGCACTTCAGCGATAACAAAAATAAAACGCATCACGTGTTTAGATAAAGAAGTGCAGGAGATCATAACACCTGCAACGGTGCAGGTTTTCCCGAACCCGAACAATGGTGCTTTTACTGTTCAATTGAACCTTGCCGGAAATGAAAATGATGTGGCTACTGTGGAAGTGATGAATGCTATTGGTCAGAAAATTTATTCGCAGCAGGTGGCAGTGAATGATGGAATGTTAACGCAGGACATCAGGCTGGATGTGAAAGACGGAATTTATATCGTGAGGATTGTAGTGGGGGGTGAGGTGTTTGTAAGTAATATTGTACGGCAGCAGTAGCGCGTTGGGAAAGAAATTCCACTGTCTCTATGTTCTCCTAAGGATACATAGGGCGGTGGAATTTTTTTTTCGGGCGAGCGCAAACGCTCAGCAGTTGTTTTGAAATCAATCAATATAATTGTTACATCGCTTACCCTTCGGCTGCGCTCAGGGTGCGCTTCTGGCAAAGCCGAACCAAAGAGCATTGTAAAAAAATTAATTGATTTCAAAACAGATTACTCCGCCGCCGTGTCTCCGCAAGTGGATTTGTGCTGTGAGCCAGCGGGACACGGGGGAATTCATAGCGCTTATGCCGTGTCTCGCTGTCTCTCCTCAAACCCGTCATTAAAGAAAGGGCGGAGGTGTAAAATTCGACGCCATAAAATCTCTTCCTATTCATTCTTTCATTATTTTTTTGGATGTCAGTAAAAACACTCCACGATCTTCCCAATGAATTGTATTTCTGTACATTCACCTGCACCAATTGGCTGCCATTGTTTGAAGATACAAAAACCTATGATCAAGTTTATGAGTGGTTTACAATTGCCAACGATAAAAACTTCAGGACTTGCGCTTTTGTGATCATGCCCAATCACCTGCATTTCATTATGGCAACTCCTTACAAAAATGCGAAATTAAATACCCTGGTCAGTAATGGAAAAAGATTCCTTGCATACGATATTGTAAACAGGTTGAAGAATTCCGGAAATGATTATTTGTTGAAGCAATTGGCAAATGAGGTTACTCCAAGCGATAGCAAGCGAGGTAAACTTCACCAGGTTTTCAAATCCTCCTTTGATGGGCGTCGTATCATCGATGAAAAAATGCTCTTTCAAAAGATCGAATACATTCATCATAATCCGGTTAGGGGTAAGTGGCGTTTGGTAAGTGACTTTGTTTTGTACGAACATTCCAGTGCAGCATTTTACGAATTGGGCAAGCCTTGTCAATTTCCAATAACACATTATGCAGAAATCCTGCACGGAAGGTGACAATCAGTTTTAAGGGTTGGGCATTGAATTCCCCCGTGTCCTGCTAGCTCACAGCACAAGGCTTTCAGCAGAGACACGAGGGCGGTGTAAAAGGTGACGATCAGTTTGAAAGGGTTGGGCATTGAATTCCCCGTGTCCTGCTAGCTCACAGCACAAGGCTTTCAGCAGAGAGACGGGGGCGGTGTAAAAGGTGACGATCAGTTTGAAAGGGTTGGGCATTGAATTCCCCCATGTCCTGCTAGCTCACAGCACAAGGCTTTCAGCAGAGACACGAGGGCGGTGTAAAAGGTGACGATCAGTTTGAAAGGGTTGGGCATTGAATTCCCCCGTGTCCTGCTAGCTCACAGCACAAGGCTTTCAGCAGAGACACGGGGGCGGTGTAAAAGGTGACAATCAGTTTTAAGGTTGGGCATATCCCCCGTGTCCTGCTGCTCACGCCAAGGCTTTCAGCAGAGACACGGGGGCGGTGTAAGGTGACGATCAGTTTGAAAGAGTTGGGCATTGAATTCCCCCGTGTCCTCCTAGCTCACAGCACAAGGCTTTCAGCAGAGAGACGGGGGAGGTGTAAAAGGTTACGATCAGTTTGAAAGGGTTGGGCATTGAATTCCCCCGTGTCCTGCTGGCTCACAGCACAAGGCTTTCAGCAGAGACACGGGGGCGGTGTAAATCCTGCACGGAAGATGACAATCAGTTTGAAAGGGGTGGGAAATGAATTCCCCCGTGTCCTGCTAGCTCACAGCACAAGGCTTTCAGCAGAGACACGGGGGCGGTGTAGGGTGTTTCCATTGAAATTAGTTTCCTATGGCGAGGTTGTCTAAAACAACCTTTCGAGATCTGCTTTCATTAGTTTGCAGGTGATCCATTCAGGATCGAGATTGGAATTGTATTTTTTATAAAAATTTATAGCAGGCTCATTCCATTCGAGCACATGCCACCTGAGCAGATTCGCTCCAATGGATTTTGCAAATGCACCAACGCCATCAAATAATTGCTTCCCGATTCCATGGCCACGAAATTTTTCTGTAATTACAATGTCGTCGAGATAGATGTATTTTCCTTTCCATGTTGAATAGGCAGTATAATATATGGCAACACCGACAACCATTCCATCTAATTCAGCTACATGAGAAAAGAAGGAAGGTTGCTCCCCAAATCCATCCTGCTCCATCCGTTCGATCGTGTTGCTTACTTCCTGCGGCGCTTTTTCATATGCGGCCAATTCTTTAATCAATGCCAGCATTGCAGGCACATCTTTTTTTTCCGCTTTGCGAATAATTGCATTCATATTGATTTGGGATTGCAGGGTCTTAAAAAAAACCATGTCCGCAAAGGTATAAATTCAATAAGGTTCCCGATAGTTGAAACAGCAAAAGTGACGGAATGCATCCATCGGATAGCTTGCGCAGGCCCTTGAGCAACGCGCTATCCGATGGATGGGAGAGAGACTGTTGGGAGATCAGCGTTGGCTTAATCCTGAATTACCATGGAGCTGCAGTATGCATTTGCTCCTATGAAAATCTTAAGAAAGTAAACATCGGAAGTAACGAATTTCGAAACGTTCAATGATTCTTTCAGCAAACCATCATGCATTTCAAGTTGACCTTCATAAACTTTCTGACCCTGCAAATTGAACAGTTGTGCATTTACCTGACCTGAATAATGTGTCGCATCATTTAAAGCAATGCAAAAATTGCCATTCGATGGATTTGGATAGATATTCAGTTTGATTTCATCATGCTTGAAATTCAATGCTGCCGAACCGGTAGCTACCACTTCGTCGCCTTTATAACGGACCACTCCCATGTTATTATTAGAACTGGCCGCGATGCCCACTGCAACAATCTTCCCATCAGCTTGCAATGCAATGCTTTCAATCTCTGAAAAGAAAGTAGAGATCTCTGACAGGGTGCTTCCATTGGTGCCGAAAGTGGAATCAATGGTGCCATCCTGATTAAAACGGCACAGGGCGAAATCGTTTGCGGCAAATCCTGAACCTGCAGTGCCGCCAAGCACAAGTTTTCCATTGGTTTGTACTGTAAGGTCGAGGCCTGCATCAATTGGCTTTAAGTTCAGTATTGATATTCCGTTCGTTCCGAAGGAAGAATCAATTATACCCGCATCGGTAAGGGCCATCACCAGAAAATCGCTTTCATAATTTGGAGCCCCTATTTTGCCGCCCAGCAGAATTTTATTATCTGCGGGGCTTCGTAAAATTGCATAAGCCATATCATCATCATTACTCAGGTCATACACAGCAATACCGTTGTTACCATAATTATTATCAAGTTGCCCGGAACTGTTCAGTTTAAACGTAAGTATCGCATAGTCGTCGGAGTTATTCTCAACATGACCTGCTGCAAGAATACCACCATCATCCATCAACAGCACATCTTCGGCAGATTCGTAATCATATCCTGCATCAATAATTGCGATACCATTGTTGCCATAAGTAAGATCCAATGAACCATTTGTATTCAAACGAAGCGCAAATGAATTCAGATAGGTGTAACCGTTAAAGCTGCAATTGCCTACCACTACTAATTTTCCATCCGGCTGTTCTTTAACGGCCAGTGCGATATCTTCGCCCGAACTAATCGGAATCATCAGGGTTCCGTTATCACCAAACGAAGCATCAGGTGTTCCATCTTCATTCAGTTGGGTTACAAATACATCTACCTGGAAATTAGCTTCGGCACCGCCCACAAAAAGGAGTTTTCCGTTTGAAAGTCTTTTCATCGAACGTACATACTGACTGTAACCCTGATAATCATAATAAGCAAAACCATTGTTTCCAAAAGTGTTGTCAATATTGCCATTATCATTCAACCTATACACCACCGCATCCCAATTTCCTGGCCCGGAAACTTCGGAAGCGCCACCAATCAGCATCTTACCATCTTCAAGGATTTCAACTGAGTAGGCATTGTCGAAACCCGTTGACGGCTTTAAGATTTTAACTCCATTGTTGGCAAAAGAAGAATCCAGCGTGCCCGGCACTTGGGACAGGGCGACATTTGTGCAGCAAAAAAACGTGGCACTTAAAAGAAAAAATTGTAAAGTTTGTTTCATGGGGTTTGGCTTGTTTTGTTTGCAATTAAAGAGTGGCAATGGTTAAAATGAAACATGGCTCATTTTATATTTTTATTTTGGCCGAAACTACAAATTTAATTTGCCGGGTTTTGTAGCAGAAATGCCTCAACCGGACCGTGGATTAAATTAATTTTTCAGGCGTTTCATTCACCTTGAATAAAGTTTTCCTTCAGTTATGTTTAAAAGGAAGTTATTTTATATTTGCAATGCCCGATGCGAATTCCGAAACAGGACTTCGCATTTGTTTTTCACCAACCTGTCACGAATATGAAAAGTTTACGAAAAGTAATCACCCTCGACGAATTCATTTTTCAGAATGAGAAGGATTTTCCTTTTGCTACAGGTGAGCTGAGCGGACTGCTTCGCGATATCGCCTTTGCGGCAAAAATCGTGAACCGCGAGGTAAACAAAGCCGGCCTGGTAGATATTCTTGGTACCACCGGTATCAACAACACAACCGGCGACGAAGTAAAGAAACTCGATATGTTTGCCAATGAGCAGTTTATCTCGGCACTCAGGGTAAGTGGTGAATGCTGCGGCATGGCTTCAGAAGAAAACGATGATTTCATTCCGATCGTAACAGAAGATTCGAGAAATGCGAAATATGTGGTGACGCTTGATCCACTCGATGGTTCTTCCAACATTGATGTGAACGTTGCCATCGGTACCATTTTCAGTATCTATCGCAGGCAGTCATTTTTCGGCCCGTGCACGATTGAAGATTTTATGCAGAAAGGATCAAGGCAGGTGGCTGCCGGATACATCATTTATGGTTCATCTACCATGATGGTGTACACAACAGGCAACGGCGTCAGCGGATTTACATTAGACCCTTCTATTGGTGAATTCTGTCTCTCGCATCCTGATATCAAATCTCCCGACCAGGGAAAAATTTACTCTGTGAACCAGGGTAACTTTCTGAAATTTGAAATGCCGGTGAAAGAATACATAACGTATTGCCAGTCGGAAGATAAAGCAACCAACCGTCCGTATTCGCTTCGTTATATCGGATCGTTGGTAGGCGACATTCACCGCAACCTGATGTACGGCGGTATCTTCATGTATCCTTCCACACGTACTTCCGTAAAAGGAAAATTGCGGTTGTTGTACGAATGTTTTCCAATGGCTTTTATTGTTGAACAGGCAGGAGGACGGGCAACTGACGGACATAAACGAATACTCGATATTCAACCTACTGAGCTACATGAGCGTTCACCGGTTTTCATGGGCTCGAAAGATATGGTGGGTAAACTGGAGGATTATATGAGCTCGTTAAGAGTAACTCAGGCGACACCTTCCGCAGTTTCTGCATAGCTCTTATGCAATGATTTTCTTACCGGGAATATTGCTCAGTGAAATTCTTTTTCATAAGGATCCTTCATATCCAAGATCAAGATTCAAATGCGATTGTTGTGAAGCATTTACAGCCAATTCATCACAGCGTTCATTCTCAAAATGACCATCGTGTCCTCTTATCCATTTAAAGGTAACGTTGTGCTTTTTATAGAGCGCAAGCAACCGCTGCCATAAGTCAGGGTTCTTTACTTTTTTCCAGCCTTTCTTTTCCCAGTTAAACAACCATCCCAGTTTAACTGCATCCACCACATATTTTGAATCACTCACCACCACCACATTACTTCCATTAATTTTAAGTGCTTCGAGACCTTTGATTACGGCCATCAGCTCCATGCGGTTATTGGTAGTTTTTATAAATCCTTCTGACAATTCTTTTTCATGGTTGCCGGACTTCAGAATCACACCGTAACCTCCAGGGCCCGGATTGCCGCTGCAGGCGCCGTCCGTATAAATATAAATTGTTGGGAGTTTGGTTGCCTGAATCATAAGTGAATTTGTCAAAGATAATTTTATGATCCGGAACCATCGTTGATAATAATTGACCATAAATAATCAATAAAATGGAGCTAACATATAATGAAAATACGATCAGTGCGTTAGACCGGAAAAAATAAGCCATGAGAAAAACATTTTTCCTGCTTGCACTGCCGGTTGCTGTGCTTGCGATTTCTTCCTGCAAGAAAACAGAAGAACCACAGGTATTTCCGCCTGTTATTTACCCCAACTATTCCCAACTGAAGGTGGGTAATTACTGGATTTACCAGGAATTTGATATTGCTGCTTCCGGTGTCTCCACCCCAAAAGATGTTTTTGACAGTTGTTATATTGAGAAGGACACTCTTATTGGCGGAGAGAAATATTTTAAGATGGTGAAGCCGTCTGTAATCACCATTACAGAAAATATTTATTTACGTGACTCACTTCATTATCTGATCACATCAACGGGAAGTATTTTATTTTCTTCTCAGGATTTTACTTCCATCTTTTCTTCTTATGCTTATGTAATTGAAACAGCAGATACTATTTGTACTGTTGAAAAGAAGATGAATGATCAGCCTGTAACTGTAAACACACCGGCAGGAACCTATCAAACGCTCGTTGCAACGGAAACTTTCAATATGTATCCGGGTTGGACGGCGGCGGGAAATCCCAGGGTTAAAAATACCTGCTATGCAGAGAATATTGGAGTCGTTACGGAAACACTTCCATTTTATCAGTCACTGCCAACTTATGTTGAAAGGAGATTGGTGCGGTATCATTTGAATTAGAGCTCATGCGATATTTAGAAGGCACAAGTCTTCCTTTCCTCATGGCTTTACTAAGACTTGCGCTAGTCGGGACGAAGTAAAGAAACTCGATATGTTTGCCAATGAGCAGTTTATCTCGGCACTCAGGGTAAGTGGTGTAACGGGAGATAATAAATTAGTTACATTGAATTCCCCCGTGTCCCCTTCGGGAGACACGGGGGCGGTGTAACTTGCGCCAGTCGGAATATTTGGAAGGCACAAGTCTTCCTTGCCTCGAGGCTTTACTAAGACTTGCGCCAGTCTGAGGGATCATTTTTTTCATAGAAGTGGACACTTTACTTCCCAATATTAAAAAATAATACCTTCGCACCGTTGAGTGGTTTCTCCCGATGAAGTCGGGGGATTAAAAGGGAACCCCGTGAAATCCGGGGACAGTTCCCGCTGCTGTAATTCCGGACTGGTAAAAAACCAGTTCATACTTTAGGCAACTACTGCCACTGTCCCGACTCGTCGCGATGGGAAGGCCGCCAAAAACCGGAAGAGTCAGAAGACCTGCCAGTCAACCGTCAGTCAATGCTTCGGGAAAAAGCAGAGATGAGTATTACCTGCTCATTTCTTTCCTTCAGCTATTTTATTCACTACGGTGCGGGTAACACCGATGAAATTTTGTTGCATGCGAACCCATCACTTTTTAAGGATACTGATTGTATCCACTTTTCTTTTTTCCTATCGGGAAAATCTCTTTGCACAAACCAAAGATTCCATTGCTGCTCAATCCATTCCTGAAGTAATTGTTACTGCTACCCGTACAGAAAAGGAGGTGAACGATATTGGCAGAGATGTAACCGTGATCACGAATGCGGAGATTCAGAAAACAGGCGCTAACACACTCGCTGCATTGTTGTCGGATTATGCCGGCATCTCTATCATCGGAGCTAATCAGAATCCCGGCATGACACAGAGTATTTTTATGCGCGGCACCGGCAGCAATCAAACTGTGATCATGATTGATGGTATTCCCATCAGCGATCCTTCTTCCACCAACAATGCGATTGATCTGAATGAACTGCCGCTTACTAATATTGAGCAGATTGAAATTGTGCGCGGATCGCACAGCACTTTATATGGATCGGCTGCTATTGGTGGCGCTATTAATATTATTACGAAGAAATCACAAGCGGGGGGATTTCATGCCGGTGGCAGCTTGCTCGGCGGAATTTTCGGCGCTCATACTTCACAACTCGAAGAAAATCTTTTCCTGAATTATACATTTAAAAATGGAATGTATGCGAACATTGATGCATTCAATACCAACATCAACGGATTGGATGCAACTATAGACACATCCACTGTTTCCGCAACATTCAGAAGCTTTGATCAGGATGATTTTGATCAGCAACGCATTGCTGCAAAAATTGGTTTTGCTGATAAGCATTGGAATGTTTTCGGGTCTTACAGCTTTACCAACGCTGCGGCAGACTTTGATAAGTCGGGATTTAAATACAGGTCGTTTGATATTCCAACAAGCTTATATGATGGCGACAGCACCAGGATTTTCACAAAGCGAAATTTTGCAGCTTACCATGTTGGCTATCGTTTCAACGAAAAATTTGACCTGCAATTGAACGGAGGTTATTCTACACTTCAGAGAAGCACCATTGATGATTCTTCAGTGATAGATGAGATTGGCACCAATGACCATTCTTTTTCCGATGGTCGTTACGAGGGAACTGAAATGAATCATGAATTGCTTGGTAACTACAAATGGAAGAATGTGCATTTAACTGCGGGAATGGGTTTGAACCGTGAGACCATGTCGAGTGGAACACATTATTATAACAGCGCTTACCAGTTTGAACTGGTGAGTGACCTCGATTCACTGGATTTAAATGCAACACTTTTCAATGCATTTGCCCAATTGGATATTGATGGCGGTTTGTTTTCCGCTTCACTAAAGGAATTGAATATTATTCTTGGTGCACGTTTTAATCACCATGATCTGTTTGGAAGCACTGTCGTTTATGAGATCAATCCTTCTTATAAAATAGGAACGTGGGCGAGAGTGTATGCGTCTTTTTCCACGGGATTTAATGCACCATCATTGTATCAGTTGTATGCACCGGATAATTATTATGCTTCCGGAATTACGCGCGGCAATCCTGATTTGCAACCGGAGTATTCACATTCGGCAGAAGTGGGCATGAAATTTTTTCCACGGAAAAATATCAGTTATGGATTTTCATTTTATAGCACTGTTGTTCAGCATTCCATTGAATATGTTTATCTGTGGGATAAGAATATTCCGATTGAAGATTTGGGAACTGATTTCTACCGTGATGATTTCCGTGGTGATACCTACCTGAATGCCGGAACGCAGCACAGCACAGGTGTGGATGCTTATTTCAGTTTTCAGTTGTTGAAATGGTTGTCAGTGGATGGAAATCTGAGTTTGGTAAAAGGAAACCTGACCTATACAGCCGGTGACATTGACACAGTTCATACAGAAGGAAATCACGTGCAGCTATACAGTAACGGTGCCTTTCCGGTTGCTGATGTGGAAACAGATGGGTTGGTGCGCAGGCCGAGTACAGCAAATGCCGGCGTTACTTTTATACCTGTAAAAAAGGGAAGCCTTCGCTTAAGCGGAAAATGGACAAGCAGCTACAATGATATTTATTATGATTATGCACTTGGCCCGTATGGAGCATTGAATACGGTGCCGGTGAATGATTATTTTCTGATCAACCTGCTGCTGAAATATGATTTCAACAAAAATATCGGAGCATCACTTGCTGTAGATAATTTGTTCAATTCTTCTTATTCGGAGATCCGTGGATTCACTACAAAAGGAACGGGCGTTTACCTGACTTTGAGGGCTGCATTTTGATCTATTGGATAGGTTGTGAGTTCGGCTACTATGATTTTACCACCGATTGAAATCGGTGGCAATAGATACCGGTATCGAATTTTATTTGCAGATAATTATTAATCAACTCAAATGCACGAAGGAGCTATTCAAACATCGGATAGATGGTGAAAGCATAGAGTGGAGAGCCATCCAATGGATATTTTTGAATTTTACCACCGATTGAAATCGGTGGCAATAGATACCGGTATCGAATTTTATTAGCAGTTAGTTATTAATTGACTTAAGTACACGAAGGAGCTATTCAACCATCGGATAGGTTGCGAAGGTGAATTTTACCACCGATTGAAATCGGTGGCAATAGATACCGGTATCGAATTTTATTAGCAATTAGTTATTAATTGACTTAAGTACACGAAGTACAATTCATTCATCGGATAGATTGTGAAAGCACAGAGCGGAGAACAATCCGATGAAAACCTGTGAATTTTACCGCCGATTGAAATCGGTGGCAATAGATACCGGTATCGAATATTATTTGCAGTGAGTTATTAATCAACTCATGCGCATCAAGGAGCAATTCATCGATCGGATAGGTTGCGAAAGCACAGAGCGGAGAACTATCCAATGAAAACCTGTGAATTTTACCGCCGATTGAAATCGGGGGCAATAGATACCGGTATCGATTTTATTTGCAGCGAGTTTTAATCAACTCATGCGCATGAAGGAGCAATTCATCCATCGGATAGGTTACGAAAGCAAAGAGCGGAAAACTATCCGATGGAAAAATAAGGGTGTTGCATTTGTTTATCGTTGATTATTGATCAACTCAAGGACAATGAATAAATGGTGAAGCATAATGGTCTTCCTGATAAGTAAATGAGCTGTTGTTTAAACCGTGCGTGCCATCTGCGGATAATATTTCCTGATAAGTTCATAACCGCCAAATAAAACGCCACAGTAAAATAAATCGCCTGCAACTGTATTTCCGAAAAATGGAATGCCTGCTTCAATGCAAGTGGTCAGTCCTTCCCATGTATGAGGATATAGTGTTGAGCCTGCCCATACAGCGAAATTGGTAATTGTAAAAAAGAGGAGTGAAGAAATCAATGAAACGCCGATCACGGGAACAACCTTTACATTATTGCGAAGTGTGAAACCAATAAAAGTGATCAGTACCAACGTTGCATACACATCCCACATTCCGGGATGAAATCCGATGATCCAATCAGTGATTAACATGGCCAGCATGGGAATAAGAAAGGCAAATTTCTTATCAGTGAAATGGGCGGCACCAAAAAGTGCAATGGCAGCAATAGGTGTGAAGTTCCAAAGATGAAGCTGATTGGTGAGCAACCTGCTCAATGCAGCCACTAAAATCATTACTGACAACAGGATGAACTTCGAATTAAGCATGGTGGACTTCATGTATCGTTAAATTTCAGTGGCGAATTTACTTAAAATTATTTGTGGTGGAAGGACAATTGAATAATTAGTGAAGCGTAGGAGACTGTGCAGCTAAAATCTTTTTTGATAGCGTTACGTCTTTTTCAATTTCTGCAATCATCAGATCAACCGTTTCAAATTTGACTTCGGGTCGTATCCATTCTACAAATTCTATTTTCAATTGCTGATCATATAAGTTTCTTTCAAAATCAAACAGGTAGGCTTCCACTGTTCTGTGCCGGCCATTTACTGTCGGACGAAATCCGATGCTGGCAACTCCATCTATCCAACCATTGTTTAAACTGGCCCTTATGGCATATACACCATCAGCAGGAATTAATTTAAATGGATCATTGATGGATATATTGGCAGTTGGATATCCGAATTTGCGACCTAACTGATTTCCTTTCACCACCAATCCCTGCAAAGAATAGCGATGTCCTAACAAGTGAGCAGCAGTTTTAACATCGCCTTCCTGTAACGCGATTCTGATACGGGTTGAACTTACTTCAATATCGTCTACGATTTGCTTGGTGATTTCTTCTACTCTGTATCCATATTCCCGCGATAATTTCCGAAGCAGTTCAATATTGCCGTCGCGGTGATGACCAAACTGGTGATTGTAACCGATAGCAATGATGGCGGGATGAAATAATCCGGCAAGGAAATGATCCACATAATTACGGGCAGTCATTTGGGAAAAATCGGGTGTGAAAGGTGCTACGACTAAATGATCGACATGATATTCATGTAACAATTCAATTTTTTCATCGAGTGTAGATAATATGCGAAGTGAATGATCGTCCGGAAAAACTATCGTTCTTGGATGCGGATCAAAAGTGATAAGCACGCTTTCGCCGGATATTTCTGCCGCCAGTTTTTTGATGCGTTGAATAAGATGCTGATGTCCGAGGTGCACGCCATCAAAAGTTCCTACAGTGATTACTGCTTTTTTAAGAGAAGGAAGTTCAGAAAGGTTTTTATGGACTTGCATAGTATAATTTGATGGATGTAGCAAAGATGCGCATCGAAAAGTTCAAGGCGGCTTTCTTTACGCTTCGACAGGCTCAGCGAACGCTAAAGGCAAGACAGATTTGTTAACTACTGCATGTTGCTGTTTTTCGTTTCTTCTCCCTGAACAAATTTCGTAAAATCATCCATTTTCCAGGCATCTTTCAAATGATAGTTTCCAATGCGGGTTCTGCAAAGCGCGGAAAGATAGGCGCCGTTGTTCAGTGCTTTTCCAAAATCATTTACCAGGGAGCGCACGTAAAATCCTTTTCCGCATACAATTCTGAAATGAACAGCCGGCAATTCAATACCGGTAATTTCAAATTCAAACAGCGTTACTTTTCTTTTCTCAATTTCAAAATCATGACCTGACCTTGCTTTTTTATAAGCCCTTCTTCCGTCAACATAAATGGCGGAGAAATTGGGTGGTGATTGCATCACATCACCTAAAAACTGTGGTACTGTTTCATGAATCATTGCTTCAGTGATGTTACTTGTATCAAAGCGCTGATCAATTTCCTTTTCCATATCATAACTCGGAGTGGTGGCACCCAATACCATCGTGCCGGTGTATTCCTTTTGCGTATCCTGAAATTCGGGAATCCGTTTCGTGAATTTACCGGTGCATAATATCAATAATCCGGTAGCGTAGGGATCAAGAGTGCCGGCATGTCCTACTTTTGATTTTGTCCATCGCTTCACTTTATTCACCACATCAAACGATGACCAGTCGAATGGCTTATCGAAAAGCAAAACCGAACCGTTCCGGATTTCTTCGAGCGTCATAACATTTGCAGATTTACTCCCATTGCAATCAGCAGGAGTAAGATAGCGCCCACTACAATTCTGTAATAACCAAATACTTTGAAGCCATGTTTGGTAAGAAATCCGACAAATGCTTTGATAGCGACCATCGCAACAAGGAAAGCCACTACAAAACCGATCAGCAATGGCGTTAATGTTTCAGGTGTGATGAATTTATAATATTCAATCAGATCCAGCAGGGAAGCAGCAGCCATTGTAGGCACTGCAAGAAAAAAGGAAAACTCTGCGGCCTGCTTCCTGCTCAGTCGCTGACTCATGCCACCGATAATGGTAGCAGCGGACCGCGATACACCGGGAATCATGCTGATGACCTGGAACAATCCGATTTTGAAGGCCATTGGAAAGGTGACCGGTTTTTCTTCACCTGCTTCCGATTCTTTAAAAATTTTATCAATGAAAATCAAAACAACGCCTCCTGCAAGCATGGAAACAGCAACAACCGTAACACTGCCGATCATCTGTTTGATATAATCGTGAAATAACAATCCGAAAAATGCTGCCGGGATAAATGCGACGAACAGTTTAAGATAAAAATCAAACCACTCACGCATGGTCTTGTTGCCGGGCATAAATTTCCTCCAGTATAAAACCACCACAGAAAGTATGGCACCAAACTGAATCACCACTTCAAACATTTTTACAAAATCATCATTGTTGATGCCCATGATGGTGGAAGCGATAATCATGTGACCGGTGGAAGAAATGGGAAGGAATTCCGTAATGCCTTCAACAATAGCGAGGATTACCGACTGAAAGATGCTCATTTAAAACAGGAAAGTTTGTTAAGAATAATTTGCCGGTTTATGATGCTCGGGGCATTTTAACTTAATAAGTAAAAAAATGTTTTCACGAATCAATAAACTCAGGCGGGCGCAAAGATAGGCGGGAACCTGGAAGTACAAAGGGAATCGTTTCGAAGGAGTAGCAGTGTTGGATTTTGATGTCATATGGTTAAATGATTGCATGGCTAAATGGTTAAATGGTTGCGGCAAAGCCGAAGAACATTATCGTGGAATAATTGCGGCCTTGTTTTGAGGAGGAACAATAAATGTGTTGCATGAAGTTTTAAAAGTGCACATCAGTTTACCCATTCTGCTTAAATTAGCGGTTCTGCAATGGAAACTGAAGTTCTTGCCATAGAAAAAACTGCCGGCCCTGATACCACGGGCGGTGCGCATGTCATTCTCTTTAATGACGATTATCACACTTTTGATGACGTGATTTTCCAATTGATTTTAGCCATTAATTGTTCTTACAAAGCAGGAGAGAAGATGGCGCAAACGGTGCATACCGAAGGCAAGTGCAAAGTATATGAAGGAGCGATGGAAGAATGTTTATCTGTGAGTGCTATATTGGAAGAGATCAATCTGAAGACGGAGATCGGGTTTGAGTAGAGAGCTGATAGCAGTTTTTCCGAATTCTGCCCTGGAATATGTAGTCATTTCCCATGTATGATTTTGAAAGGCTGATGGAAGGTGCTACACTATTGAAATGCCCGGAGTTTGGGGATGAGGTGATAAAGAATATGTGAGCATAGCAGTAGAATAATAAGGTAAATCATAAAGTTCATTCAAACAAAAAGAGAAGCTTCGGTTTCTCTTTTTTCATTTCAATCCGAAGCATGAAAAATTGCGGGTGTCATTCCAGGAAGAAACTGCTTCTCAATCAGTGCTGACATTGGCTTATGCTTCATCTGTAATTCTAAGCCATCAACTGCAGAAAGAAGATTTCAATTAAAGATGATTACTATATTTGATACAAAGTATCTATTGTATGTATCAGGCATTATCCACCTTTCAGCAAAATGCGGTAACCGCTTACTGCGACCATATCCGCCTCAAACAATACAGCGCTGCAACATTAAAGAACTACAGAAGCTGCTTTATTCTGTTTCTGCTGGCCTTCCCGGAGCACAAGCCATCGCAGATCCGAAAGGCAGAAGTGATGCAATTCCTGGTGAATCACCTAAACGAGCACAAACCTTCGGCATCGTATTACAACCTGATGATCAACGCCATCAAATTTTTCTATGAAGAAGTGTTGGGCAAACCGCGGGAGGTGTATGACCTACCACGTGCGAAAAAAGAAAATAAGCTGCCTGCAGTATTTTCTGCCGCTGAAATAAAAAAGATGCTTGGAGTAACTGAAAACCTCAAGCACAAAACCATCCTTTCAATTGCGTATGCCGGCGGACTAAGGATCAGTGAAATCGTGAACCTGCAGGTGAAAGAGGTAGACTCCACACGCATGACGATTACCATCAGGCAAGGGAAAGGTAAGAAAGACCGGCAGGTGATGCTCTCTGAAAAGCTGTTGTTGCTTCTTCGGATGTATTACAGGCAATACAAACCGGCAAAATACCTTTTCGAAGGCGTCAACCATGAGCAATACAGCGTAAGAAGCATTCAATTGGTATTGAAACAAGCCAAGAAAAAAGCAGGCATCAGGAAGCAGGGAGCGATGCATGCATTACGGCATTCCTTCGCAACACATTTACTGGAAGGTGGCACTGACCTGGTGAGCATCAAAGAATTGCTTGGCCACAGCAGCATCCGGACAACCGCAATTTATACGCATGTAAGCACCAAAAGCATCAGCAAAATTCAAAGCCCACTTGACAAACTGGACCTGTAAGCATGTTGCGTGTTATTTTTCAATTCATTCGTGTATTCTGTTATATTTGGTGGGCTTGACGAAAGGAAAATGCGTAAAATAAAATGTTATGCGTCATGCTTGGGGACAGTGCAAGTAATTATCTTTACAACAAGGAATGAAACGACAGAAAAATTTCGGCAAATGCATTTGGAAATTACCTTTACTCTTGCCCCAACTCACCGACAACGACACCACATTGCCAACTTTAAAATATCACTTAGAAAAACCCTGTCCATGAAAAAAATATTTTGCATTTTCCCGATTTTAATTTCCAGTTTATCTCAGGCACAAACTATTTCTGGTATTCACGAAAGCGCTGATAGCTTTTACTTGACCTCACTTAAAGAGATTGCAAGTAGGGACACAGTGAATACATTCAATTATCCAAAAGAAGTAGAGAATGATTTTGAAAAAGAACATGATCTGAAAGTACCAGAATCATTTAAGGTAAAGCAAAATAGCGATCATGGAAAACCCATAAAACAAAACTCGAGCAATATCTTTTCCCCAATTCCTGATACAAGTTTTATTGCTGTAGGCGATAATGGGCAAGCATATCCACCTGACGTAAGCGGGGCTGTTGGAGACAGTTTTTTAGTAACTGCTCTAAATACCCAAGTAAGAATTCAGAACAAATTTGGAAATGTTTTAAGCACAGTTTCTCTATTTAGTTTTTGGTCAATATTTGCCAATGTAACTCCCTTTGATCCAAGAATATTATTTGACCCTTATCAACACAGATGGATTTTGACATCAGCAGCGAATTCATATTCTCCCAATGCTGCATTGTTAATTGCTGTTTCAAGTTCGGCAGATCCAACAGGAAGTTGGTATCAATACAAAATTAACATTGATCCTAACTATTGGATGGATTATCCAAGAGTGGGGTTTAATAATAAATGGATTGTTGTTCAGGGTGCGATATTTCCGAATGGTATTGGTTCAAATATTAGCAACTATTATTGTTTTGATAAAAATAATTTATATGCAGGTGGTGCGGGAAATTATACACTGTTACAATCTACATATGGTGGAAATATGCCTACTCCTACGTTAACCTATGATGATACTTTATCAAATTTTTATTTGGTGCAAGATTGGGCAAGTAATGACGCTGGCATTTGCTATCTCCGTTTGTTCGAAATATCTGGTACTGTTGGAAATGAAGTGCTTTCTACGATCGCTTATCCCTCTGCACCTTATCCATGGAATACTACTATGACAACACCTCAAGCGTCGCAATTAAATAGCTCATATACCTTATCAACAAATGACACTAGAATAAGCGGTTCAATTTATAAAAACGGAAAACTGTGGTGTATCCATACGGTTTTTCTACCTGCTGACACACCAATAAGATCATCCGTCCAATACTGGTGTTTAGATACTTTGGGCAATGTGCTTGATGTAGGAAGAATTGACGATACCAGCGGAGTTAACTTTTACGGACAACCAAGTATTGCCGTGAATGAAAATAACGATGCACTGATTGGATTCTCAAAATTTTCTAACTTAATTTACGCGAGTGGCGCATATTCTTATCGCGCTTTGTATGATACAACATTTGAAGCGGATTATGTTTTGAAACATGGAGACAGTACCTATCATCGTTCAGTTGGAAGTTCCAGTAGGTGGGGAGATTATACAAGTACAATAGCCGACCCAAATGGTAAAGACATTTGGACAATTCAGCAATATGCGGCTTACCCACAATCTGGCATTGATAGGTGGGGGAACATATTGGGGTAAAGTTGGGTGCTCGAAACCAAAAAAGCCCGAAACTCCTAATGGTACAATAACTGTTTGCAAAAACTTTATTCCTAGCACTTATACTACAAGTTCAGATGGTGCAACATCATATTCGTGGACATTAGATCCTCCAAGTGCAGGTACGATACTAAATGTTGGTTTAGGTGTTCAAATTGTTTGGGATACATCATTTGTTGGCACAGCTCACCTTGCTGTACGAGGAATCAATTTTTGTGACGTAGGTGAAGAATCTGATAGTTTACAAATATCGGTATTCTCACTTCCGAATATTTTAGCTTCCGCAATAAATAATATTTTCTGTAGCGGACAATCAACAACGCTTTCAGCAAGTGGAGCAAGTAATTATTTGTGGACACCGTCAACGGGATTAAACAATGACAGCATTGCAAATCCAACCGCTGCTCCAATCATAACAACGACTTACACTGTTATAGGAACAGATAGTAACGGATGCACCAATACTGCTACAGTTGCAATCACAGTCAATCAATTACCAACTCCTGCAGTAAATGCAAGCGGACCAACAATATTTTGTTCGGGTGATACTGTTACTCTTTCATCTTCAATCACAGGAACAAATTATTTGTGGAGTAACAATGCGACAACGCAAAGCATTTCTGTAAACATGACAGGAAATTTTTATGTGACTCTTACGGACATCAACGGTTGTGTAGGAACATCACTACCAACAAGTGTAATAGTAAATCCATTACCAACACCAATGGTGAATCCAAGCGGAGCAACAACATTTTGTTCAGGCGACAGCGTTACTCTTTCATCTTCAGTCGTAGGAATAAATTATTTGTGGAGTAACAATGCAAACACACAAAGCATTGCCGTAATCACAACAGGAAATTATTCCGTTACAGTAACAGATGTCAATGGATGCACAGGCACATCAATAGCAACAAGCGTAACGGTAAACCCACTTCCGAATGTTTCAGCCTCGGCAGTAAGCAATGATCTCTGCTACGGACAGTCAACAACGCTTTCAGCAAGCGGAGCAAACAATTATTTGTGGATACCAACAAATGGATTAAGTAATGACAGTATTGCAAATCCAAATGCATCACCTCCAGTGACAACCATCTATACAGTTACAGGGACTGATGGAAATGGATGCAGTAAAACCGCGACTGTTCCAATAACTGTTAGTGCGTTACCGTCGGTAGATGCAGGAAATACTGTAACGATTACTCAAGGTAACACTACTATTATCGGTGGAATTCCAACTGCTTCAGGTAATGAACCTTTTATTTATAGTTGGACACCAACAACTGGATTAGATTCAAGTAATGTTTCAAATCCGACAGCTTCACCCACAGACACAACTACTTACACTGTTACTGTGATAGATGTTAACGAATGCAGCAACATTGACAGCATTTTGGTAATTGTAAATCTCCAAACGGGTATTGTTGAATCAACAAATGAAATCGGACTTTTAGTTTTTCCGAATCCTACAAACGATTTGCTGAATATTTCAGGTTCAAGTATTGAGAATGGAGAATACACTTTTGAATTGAAAAATGTTATAGGCGAAACAATATTTGTTGATAAATTAAATGTATCAAATCATTCAGTTAGAAAACAATTTTCTCTTGCAAGTCTTACAAGCGGAATGTATTTCCTGACAATTAAAAATGGAAAGACAAAAACAGTAGCAAAGTTGCATAAGATGAACTAGCGAGCCAAGTGTGGAACAATTTGTTTGATTCTAAAAACTCAGCTTCAAGCCACAGTAGCACGAACGCATAACATGGGTTTTGCGTTAGTGGGCACGAAGTGCGGACATAAAAAGTGTTTCATTTAGTTACCTTTATTCCGGGCATGCAGTTGGTTGTTTCAAACGCCCACCAACGCAAAGCCCCATTCGTTAGCAGCAATACAATCGACTCCCTAAGATATGAGCTTAAAAAAACTAATTGATAAGCAAACAATAATTATAGACGATCACAAGCGAGGAAATGGAGAAGTTAAGAATTGGGATAATCCTTCCATTGATATTCATATTGACAAGAAGACAAACTACCGACTCAATGGCAAGCAACAAGAAGTAAGAATTAGATTGCCAATAAACTCGGACAGACCCTTAAGAATTGAAGGTAAAGGAAGAAAACAACTTAATGATGTTCCAGGACAATTAAGGCGAGAAATCCAACAAGCGTTCGAGAATAAAGATACAAGAGAAAGCTTTGTCACTGACGTCGTCGAGACTTTGAAAAATTATGACACAATATTAAACAGTGAGCAACGAGTAGAACAAGTACTTAAAAACCTTTCAAGACATTTCAATCTGCAATGGACTGACGAAAAAATTGCGACCTACCGAAATGAAGTACTTGAACTTTATACTAGAAACTATACTGATCAGACAGGCCGGCAGTTCTTTATTACCGTTGACAATAAAAAAATTAAAATTGGCGAGAATAATGGCTATGCTCGGCATCAAAAAAGCTTAAAATAGTACTGCTGCTAACATGGGTGCCCGTTGCACAACTCACCAAACATAGTGAATAACTACCTGAGATCGAAGGAGGATATCAAATGCTGTTCTGAGATATTTGTGTCATGCAAGGCCGTAAAGAAATAATACCCAAAATGCTCTACCAGGTTCACATTGATGACCTGGTTCCAAAGGAGAACTTTTACCGTAAGCTCAGTGCAGCTATTGATTTGCATTTTCTGTATAAGCAAACTGCACGTTATTATGGAAGTGAAGGTCAGGACAGCATTGATCCTGTAGTGTTTTTTAAGATCTGTTTGGTGGGTTACCTCAACAATATAGGTTCGGATCGCCGCCTGATGGAGTATTGCAGCAACTGCCTGGATGTAAGGTTGTATTTGAAATATGATATCGATGAACCACTTCCCTGGCATTCGACCATTAGTCGCACCAGGCAACTGTACGGTGAAGAAGTTTTTCTTGCATTGTTTAAAAACATACTGAGCCTGTGTATTGAGGCTGGTATGGTTCGCGGTAAACGACAGGCCATTGACAGCGCTCACGTGAAAGCAAATTGCAGTATGGATTCGCTGGTTGAAAAACAGATACTTGATGATGTAGAACAATACAGCAGTGAACTGAACGAACAAAGTGAGTTCAAAATAAAACCTCCCACACTCACTCCTTCTGATAAAGCAAGCCCCACCATCAGTCGTGATAAGCACAAAGCCGTCCAATCCCATCACCAATGGAAAGCAGAGGAATATAAAGACATGCCCGGTGGAAGTAGTAAGGGAGCTGATCAAAACAGTAACCAGATCCGTGGAAAATATTTAAGTAACCATACCCATACTTCTCCCACTGATCCTGATGCGCGTATTGCAGTCAAGCCCGGCAAAACGAGGCAGATGAATTACCTGGCACAGGTGGCAGTAGATCAAAGCTGCCATGTGATCACGGCAGCAGGAGCCGATTTTGCCGATAAACGCGATAGTGAATGTCTTGAACACATCGTAAAGCAGGCCACCACTAACTTAAAAGAAAATGACCTCCATTTAGAACAGATCACAGCCGATACAGGCTACAGCAGCGGTGAGGCACTACAATACTGTGCTTCAAATAATATCGATGCCTACATCCCCAACTTCGGGCAGTATAAAAATGAACGGGAAGGGTTTATCTATAACAAAGAACAGGACCGCTATGAATGTACAAGAGGAAATAAAGCCACCCTTCCCTTCAAAAAAATAAGGTACAGCTACGACAAGCATGCGATGAAGGTTTACCGCAGTGACAACAGTAAATGCAAAAGTTGTCCGTTAAGAAGCAGTTGCATTGGTAAGGGTGATTATAAGAAGATCGAGCACAGCATCCATAAACCACTATATGATCAGATGCATGAGAAGCTCAAAACCCCATATGGCAAACGGCTGATGAAAAAGCGCAGCAGCACCGTAGAACCAGTGCTGGGGACGCTGCTGAACTTTGTAAATATGAGAAGAGTCAACACCAGAGGCATCCACCAGGCCAATAAACACATCATGATGGCAGCACTCACTTATAACCTGAAGAAGTATATCCGCTTCACGAGCAAAAAAACAAATTCAAAAGCGGCAGCGATGATAGAAAATGCTTCCGAATTTGTTCAAAAACTGCTTTCAGCGCTGTTTTTTGTTTTACCACGTCCTACACCACAGTATGCAGCGAAACTTGTCTGAAAAAAATCCCCGACAATTTTTTTAAAACTATCAGCGACTTAAGCTGATCGCTGTTCAAAATCATGCATGAATACCATCTCAGGAAGAAGTTGTGCAACGGTTACATGGGTTTTGCGTTAGTGGGCACGAAGTGCGAACATAAAAAGTGTTTCATTTAGTTAACTTTATTGCGGGCATGAAGTTGATTGCTTCAAAAGCCCACCAACGCAAAGCCCCTTTCCGTTATCCGCAATTTTAACGCTCCGAACAACCGACATCAGTAACATCAAACATCAGTATTTCAATTAACCATATAAATTTGTACAAACAAAAATTCAAAATTATGAACTATAAACATTTTATTTATTTAATCGCACTTGTTGCTATTGCAGGAAAAGCTAATTCACAAAACATTACACTGCATTATGATGATGCCTATATGCAGGATTTTTTTAACTCAATACTAAAAGTATGTTTAGTTGGTGATGCAAAATATGATGCTGCAATTAAAGAGGCTGTTCAAAATAACTGGACACTTACTAAGTTTGAATTTATTAACAACATGGATTTAAAGGATAAAAAAATTATTCAAGACAAGACCTCATCCTTTTTAGTACCCTTATCTTTAAGTGACCTTGGTGACGCACACCTTACACCCAACTTAGTTTATCAATGGAAAATGTTAAACGATAATCGTTGGCTTTCGATTTTACCAGGCGGAAGAAAGTCTATTTTGGATTACCGCGATTATAATATTATTGTTTATTCACCATTCGATAATTTTAATCTTGAATCCAACATTTTGTTGTGTTCGTATAGGCTTGGCTTAATGATAAAAAGTATGCAGGATGCTATTATCATTTCTCGTGATAAAAAAATAAAAGGAGCACCGTTTAATGTTTTAAGCGATGTTTTGAGCCAAATAAATTTGAAGGCAAATGTTTTAAAAAGTAAAACTTTGTTGGTAAACGAAAACCTTCTTAAAAATAAAAACGAAAAAGGTAAGTTCGCAATTACAGAGGAAATTTTAAAGACATACAAGTTCAAGTATAAAATAGTAAGTCAACAAGAAATCGAAACTGCAATTAAAAGTAAAGATAAAGAGTCTTGTTATTTCTGTCCTGTCTTCAGCGGAGGTAAGGACATTTACATTTACAATCTTGAAAACATGGAAGTGATTTATGGAACATACGAAATGAAAGGCACAACTGTTGACAATGGTGATATTTCAAAACTTAATGAGGCAATAAGTTCTAATTAACTTTCATGCTAACTCCAAACTTCTGTGCTTCGACTGAACAGCAAAACTGCGGATAACAGTAAGATTAAAAGAAATAAAAAAATGAAGGGCTTTGACAGGTAAACAAAGAGTTGAGCTTCTAATGAACAGTGCAGGTAAAGGAACAGTTGTACTTCTAAACCCTTCTTTTTTTTACTTCTTTAATCCCTTCTTCGTTATGTGTAATGCTAAGACCGACCCCAAAAGAATTCAATAGACACCATTTTGGCTATCTTTGCATGGGCAGAAAATTAAATGAAACAGAGAATTTACATAGACACATCACTGGTAGGCGGCTACTTTGATAAAGAATTCAAAGAGGCGACAATTAAGCTATTTGAACGACTTGATAACAATGAGGTTGTTTTTGTAGTATCTGACTTACTTGACCTTGAATTGATAAACGCACCACAGCAAGTACGAGAACATTTACTTAAATTTTCGGCTGACAAGTTTGAAAGAGTTGAACTAACCGAAGAGGCCGTAAGGCTTGCAGACTCTTACATAAACGAAAAAGTTGTTGGCAAGACAAGTTTGGAAGACTGCCGACATATTGCATTGGCGACCATTAACAAAGTGGACGTTTTAGCAAGTTGGAACTTTAAACATATTGTAAATCTTGACCGAATTAAGGGCTACAATTCTGTCAACTTACGACTTGGGTATTCAATGATTGAAATCAGAAGCCCCAAAGACCTTGTAAATTATGGAAACGACTAAAAAAGAAAAACAGTTTGACGCTGTAAAAATGATGAGAGACATAAGAGAAAAGATAAGCTCTGAAACTCAAAATATGACTTTTGACGAATTAAAAGCATACATCAAAAAGCAACTTACAGACAACAAAACTAAACTTGTTGGACGACCATAACTGAAGAAAGCACTACACATAACATATAAGGATTAAACGCGCGCAGCGAAGCGGAGCAGCGATTTAATCCTGTGTTGAAAGAAGCTTCGGTAGCCCCTCCGATGTTGACTTGCAGCCTTATGGGGATTTAATAAAATCAGTGCGATTGCGAACAGGCGGGCAGAGGTAATCTGAGTGTACAGATATGTTGTTGTGCCCGTTTTTTAATATCATTTTGAACAGATTATTTTTTACGGCTAATCTTTTCTGGCTTACCACTTCGTTTTTTTCATATGCGCACATAGCAAACCTGCCTGCCATTTTGCAGCAAAAATTAATTGGTGATTTTTTGTTGGTATTTTTCCTGATGTGTTGCGCTGATCAATCGTTACGCGCTCCATAAATTTTGAATCAACAGCCGCAAAACCTGTTACATGAATTTTTGTTTGCGACACTAATGTGGTCTTTGATTTTTTGTCGTTGCTCATTTTTATGGTTTTTTGATTTGAGCACGGTTTACAAAAAATCCGCTAATTTGTGTACATAGTTAAGAAGGGCTACCGAAGGTTCTGTTCAACATGGGTTTTGTGTTAGTGGGCACAAAGTGCGGACATAAAAAGTGTTTCATTTAGTTAACTTTATTGCGGGCATGTAGTTGGTTGTTTCAGATGCCCACCAACGCAAAACCCCATTCGTTAGCGGCAAGCAATAGAGCCAGCCCACTTGAATTTATTAACTGCTAATTGACTCCATATTTTCAATACCTTTATCAAAAAATATTAAGGCAATGCTGACATTAAACACCATACTTAAGGAGATGAAAGATGTTCCGGTTAACCGACTGGAAGAACTTCATGAGTTCGTTCAATCACTAACGCTTACTAAAAGGCAAACGGAGACCTTGCGTAAGAAAATCCTATCGTTTGCTGGAGCATTTAGCGATATGAGTACAAAGGATTATACCGACTTTGTTCATCAAACAAAAAAGTCAAGAAAAAAACTTTTTGACCGCAGCATTGACTTATGAAGCCATCAATGCTTGACACCGATATTCTTTCGGAATTTTTACGTGGTAACCCAAATGTAATTTTTAGAGTTGACGAATACTTGAAGGAGTTTGGTTTCATAAGCTTGAGCATCATCACTTACTACGAAATTCTAAATGGACTTTTATATAAGGATGCCAGAAAGCAACTTACGCGATTTGAAGAGTTTGTAGCTTTAAACAAAGTTGTTCCACTTACTTTACGTATGGCGAGAGTTGCCGCATTTATTCAGGCCGATCTAAGACGAAAAGGAACTGAGATCGGACACACCGATATTTTGATAGCAGGCATTGCAATATCAAGTGAACTTCAATTAGTGACCAATAACACAGCTCATTTCAAACGAATAAGAGGACTTGAAATAGCTAATTGGACGAAATGAGAACGCTTTGAAGTTTGCCAGCAAGTAACATATAAGGATTAAACGCGCGCAGCGAAGCGGAGCAGCGATTTAATCCTGTGTTGAAAGAAGCTTCGGTAGCCCCTCCCATGTTGACCTACAGCTTTATGGGGATTTAATAACATCAGCGTGACTCCGGACAGGTGGGCAGAGGTAATCTGAGCGTACAGATATGTTGTTGTACCGGGTTTTTTAATATCATTTTGAACAGATTATTTTTTACGGCTGCTCTTTTCTGGCTTACCACTTCGTTTTTTTCATATGCGCACATAGCAAACCTGCCTGCCATTTTGCAGCAAAAATTAATTGGTGATTTTTTGTTGTTACTCATTTTTATGGTTTTTTGATTTGAGCACGGTTTACAAAAAATCCGCTAATTTGTGTACATAGTTAAGAAGGGCTACCGAAGGTTCTGTTCAACATGGGTTTTGTGTTAGTGGGCACAAAGTGCGGACATAAAAAGTGTTTCATTTAGTTAACTTTATTGCGGGCATGTAGTTGGTTGTTTCAGATGCCCACCAACGCAAAGCCCCATTCGTTAGGCGTAATTTTTGACAACCGACAACAACAACACAATGATAACAATTGATAACTATTTAGACAGCCATTATATACACCGAAGCAACTGGTTGAGAGCAGCTGTTTTAGGAGCAAACGATGGAATAATTTCTATTTCCAGTCTTGCAATAGGAGTTGCTGCTGCAAGTTCAACAAGAGAGCCTATTGTTTTAGCAACAGTCGCGGGACTTGTAGCTGGTGCATTATCTATGGCTGCCGGTGAATATGTTTCTGTAAGTTCTCAAACTGACACAGAAAAAGCTGACATTGAAAGAGAAATCAAAGAACTCAAAGAAATGCCAGATATAGAGTTAAATATATTAGCTCAAATCTATGAGAAAAGAGGACTAAAAAAAGAAACAGCAATGCAAGTAGCCATTGAAATGACAGAGAAAGACGCATTGGGAACACACATTAGAGAAGAACTGGGTATAAACGAGATTAGCCAAGCAAATCCAATACAAGCAGCCATTGCATCAGGAGCATCATTTATTGTTGGAGGAGTATTACCTCTTTTAGTAATACTTTTTGCACCAATAAAAGGACTGGAATATTGGTTATATGGTTTCACAACTATTTTTTTAATTGTTTTGGGAACAACTGCGGCCAAAACAGGTGGTTCAAGTGTAAAAAAAGCTATTTTACGCATTACTATTTGGGGGACAATCGCAATGGGCTTATCAGCTCTGGTGGGCTATATCTTTGGTGTTAAAATATAATTTATGATTTTAATAAATTGTATAGAAACTGAAATAAAAACTACGCCTAACAGCACCTACAAAAAATTGGCGGTTCCGTGGTTAAATGGAGCTTTGTGCTTCGTATCAAGTTCAGTGCTGGTAGACAGTTTTCGTCTCCGAAATCGCCAACTTCTTGTAGCTGCAAAGCGTTATCGGCAACCTTAATCGCTCCGATTGAACAGTGTGTTAACATAAACAAATAGCAAAAAACAAATTAGTATGACAAACGAATTTAAAAATTGCCAATCATGTGGAATGCCTTTAAAACGAGACCCAAAAGGTGGAGGAACAAATGCCGATGGGAGCATCAGCAAAATGTATTGTTCTTATTGCTACGAAAAAGGTGAATTCACTTATAAAGGAAATGATGTAAAAGAATTTCAGGAATTGAACAAACAAAAAATGATGGAAGGCGGACACTCAAAATTCTTCTCTTGGTTATTTACAAGAGGGATGAAGCGATTAGGAAGATGGAAAAACAATTAGCGTTTTTTTCACCGAAGACAGTAACTCAAAAATGATAGGGTTCCTTGCTTCTAACAAACTTCTCTGTGGACTTCAAACAGTTGCGCTTCGGACGAACAGCAAGGCAGCGCATAACAGCACCTACAAGAAATTGGCGGTTCAGTGGTTAAATGAAGCGAAACCATCATTCGTTTAGAACATTAAAGACAATTTTAATAATGAAAAATATTTCTCCCAAATGCAATTTTTTACTTTTCTGACAATAATAATTTTTTGCACTTCCTGCAACAGACAAGTCAAAAATGACTTACCAAAAGAAAAGGTAAGTGAATTAAAAATAATAGCTGATGGACAACCAAAACTTGTAAGAAATCTGGGCTCACTAAAAGATAAAGGCAACAATGTTAATAGTAGCCTGCAGGACAAAGCCGGTAACCTTTGGTTCGGAACCACAGGAGACGGTGTTTATAAGTATGACGGAAAATCGTTCACTCAATTCACAACGTCAAATGGATTGAACAGCAATACTGTTTTTTGCATTTTAGAAGATCAAAGTGGTAAGATTTGGATAGGTACAGACGATGGTGTTTGTCTTTACGATGATAATAAATTTTCTAAAATTCAAATCGCTTTACCAAATGATACACTAAGTAGTAAATACTATGTATGGAGTATTATGCAGGACAAGAGCGGAAAACTATGGTTTGCAACTAGTATTGGTATTTATGAATATGATGGCAAATCATTTAACTTTTCAAAGTACCTAATGACATAGAATATTGTATTATGAAAATAGAAAAAGTTTTAGAAGATAATGAAGGTAACTTTTGGTTTGGAGGACGGTGTCACGATGGAGTGTATCGTTACGATGGAAAATCTGTAACTAAATTTGAACTAAAGAAACTATATGAAGACAGTCCACTAAGAGAACGCAATTGGGCCTTTCCTCAATTGCAAGACAAAAATGGAAATATTTGGTTCAGCAATTGGGATGGAGTCTACCGTTATGATGGAAAATCATTTACAACTTTTACAAAAAAAGATGGTTTGTCGGGCAATGTGGTTGCCCGAATGATAGAAGATAAAAAAGGAAACATTTGGTTTGGTGGCGATGGACTTAGTTGTTACGATGGTAAATCTTTTACTCGTTTTACAGCAAACGACGGATTAATCAATAATAGTGTATGGTCTATTTTGGAAGATAGAACGGGAAATATTTGGGTGGGTACGAGGAACACTAGTTTGTTTCGTTACGATGGAAAAACCTTTACCAGCTATACAGACCAAGATAAACAAACTGAAAATCTATTTGAGAATAAATGGAACCCCTTCGGCAGTCAATGAAAAATACTGATTTGAGGCTTCGGGTACAAAAGCAACGAACCGCTAACATCTGCTACCCGCGAGTCCGGCAGCAGTGGTTTTCGGTGGGTATCTTTCCGCTCGGGCAGCTTTTCGGCTTGACAGGAAATCGCCCGCAATCCGCACCTGCGTGTAGCTTCCTACTTTATCGGTCAGCTTAAAAGACGACACCGTAAAAAAATGACAGACTTTAAAACATTGTAACTCTTTACTATGAACCAACAAACGAAAAACAACGATCGGCTAACAGGGCTTCGTAGATTTTTATGAGCATACAAGAAGAAATCAAAAATTATATTAACAGCCAACCTGAGCCAAAGCGCAGCGACATGCAAGCGTTGCATAATAACATTCTGCAGGTAATGCCAGCCTGTAAATTATGGTTCCTGGATGGGAAAGACAGTGAGAATAAAACGGTTGCTAATCCTAATATTGGATATGGATTGCAGACCATGAAATATGCTGATGGAAAAACCAGGGAGTTTTATCAGATTGGTATGAGCGCAAACACAACCGGAATCTCGGTCTATATCCTTGGACTTGAAGATAAGAAATACTTAGCCCTCACTTATGGAAAAAAAATCGGCAAAGCAAGCGTGAGTGGTTATTGCATTAAGTTCAAATCCCTGAAAAATATAAACATGGATATACTTGAAGCGGCAATTCGATATGGGGTGGAAAACACGTAAATTCTCTTGTAGATGTTTCTGCAAACTTGTTCTGCAAAGCTTCATCTGGAAATTTAACTTGTCGCAATTAAGCGATCATACGTCAGTATTATTTACATACATGCCGAAACAATTTAGTTAACACTGCGATTCAATGCTTCTTTAAATAATTCAATTTACATACATTGTATTTTGCTTTCCATTCCAAACCCAAATTAATACGCTTATGAATTTTTTTCCCCCAGTTGGTCCGGATATGCAACTGCGCTGGTCTGGATTTTTTTACTCCCGATCGATTGAGATTTTCAATCCGTTTATCTGATCCATCATTCCCGGAATATAAGGTCAATTATTGCGTTGACTCCGTCATAATCAATTATAGTAATCAGCGCAGGATTAAAAATCGCTTGGCTCAGTAGACAAGGATTACAAATCTGCGCCAACGAGTCAACTTCAATGTATGAATTGGTGCGGATGAACAGACACGGTTGCACCCTGCGAACACAGGCAAATTGAAACAAAACAAAATTTCACCGGAAACCGCTCTTAAAAATTCTAACTTTACAATGTGTTTTACAGACGGAAAATAATATTGTCATTGCTTCAATTGTTTGATGGACAGCTTGAGAAAATCCGGTTACAAAAACTTCTTTTTCTTTTCACTCAGCAGCAAACCAAAACAGATTATGATTTTGTTCCGTATCGCTTCGGTTGCTACTCCTATTCTGCCAATGCCGATATGACAGCAATGGTTACGAGGGGTTTTCTGAAAGAAGGTGAAAATCATTTTGAAAGGAATGATGCAATTGATTATATAAAGCAACTGAAAGAAATTGACAGGAAGTTGTTGCTCGAAGTGAAATATAAATATGGAAGCATGAGCGAAACAGCTTTAATGAGGCACACTTACCTGAACTATCCGTTTTATGCCATACGAAGCGAAGCTGCCGAAAATATTCTGAGCCAGGCTGAATTGGAGAAAGTGAATAATGCAAAAGCAAAATCTAACAAGACCATTTTATTTACGATTGGCTACGAAGGAATTTCGTTGGAAGAATATCTGGTTCGCTTGCTGAAAAATGATGTGAAGATTTTAGTTGACGTCCGCAATAATCCGTTGAGCATGAAGTACGGATTCAGCAAAAGTCAACTGAAAAAATATTGTGAAAGTCTCGGAATACAATATCTTCACTTTCCTGAAGTTGGAATTACGTCGGACCAACGACAAGAGTTGAACTCTCAAACTGATTATGACAATCTATTCTCTGTTTATCGTAAAGACAATCTGAGTAAAACAACCAGGTCGCAGCATGAAATTTTGAACCTGTTAAAACAACACCAACGAATTGCTTTGACTTGCTTTGAAGCGAATATTTGCCAGTGCCACCGCAAACATTTAGCGGAAGCCATTGAAAAACATCCTGATTTCCTTTATGAAGTAAAACATATTTAGCCGATGGCTTTAACAAAAGTTTTAATTGCTGTAAAAACCTACCCGACTCTTTCAGCAAAATATGATGAACTGGTCTGCACAGCAGGTTTCCGTGAAGACGGAACATGGATAAGAATTTATCCGGTTCCGTTTAGAAAAAGATCCTACAACGAACAGTACAGGAAATACGATTGGATTGAAGTTGATATGGTAAAAAACGATTCGGATTTCAGACCAGAAAGCTTCCGGCCGCATTCACACGATAGCGAAATAAAAATTGTTGGACACCTTGATACAGCAGGCAATTGGAGAGAACGAAAACAGATCGCTTTAGGGAAAATCTATTACAATCTTTCAGAGTTGATTGCAGAAGCAAAAGACAAAAATGTTTGCACTTCGCTTGCTGTTTTTAAGCCTGCAGAGATTTTAGATTTTACAGTTGAGGCAGTAGAAAGAGCATGGGACAAGGGCAAACTTGCAAAGTTGAATCAGTTGAATCTCTTTGAAGCGAATGCAGAAGGGAAATTTGAAGTAGTACAGAAACTACCCTTTAAGTTTTCATATATTTTCACTGACAATCAAGGAAAGAAAAGTCAAATGATGATTGAAGATTGGGAAACAGGACAACTGTTTTGGAAATGTCTTGCAAGGCACGAAGGCAACGAAGAAAATGCTGTGGCTGATGTCAGGAAAAAATACTTTGATGATTTCGCAAAGACAAAAGACCTTCATTTCTTTTTGGGAACAACACAACAGTATCACAACGTTGCACCAAATCCATTTATCATCATCGGAACTTTTCACCCGAAGATAGAAACGCAAACTCGTCTATTTTAAGCAATGGCGATTGATGCTCTACAAACGTTAGATGTAATTGAAGCAATGGAAAATTTCATTGCAAGGAAAAGACCGCCGGAACATATCAGAGCGCAACTTGACTTAGGATATAAGATTGAAAACCAGGATATTTTTGTGTTCGAAATCAGGCCGAAGTTTGAAAAGCCGAGTGAGAAAAGAGCATCACCAATTGCCAAGACAACTTTTGTGAAAGCAAAAAATCATTGGAAAGTTTTCTGGATGAGAGCAGATTTAAAGTGGCACAGTTACACACCAATGCCAACCGTTAAGACAGTAAATGAATTTTGTAAACTTGTTGAAGAAGATAAACACTATTGTTTTTTTGGATGAAGAATGAAGTCTGCACACAAATGGAAATTCAAATTATTTCCCTCACTGTGCTGTTGAGCACCTGGATTTTCAATCCGCTTTCTGATCCATCATTCCCGGAATTTAAAGTCAATTATTGCTTTGACTCCGTCATAATCAATTGCCGCAATCACCTTAGTGCAAGCTGAAATGAAAAATTATTTGTCGCATTTAATTTGGCGCATGTCGCTGCTGAATCAGTGTACGCCGAAAATGATGTGATGAATGCCTGCATATCTTCTTCTTTAAAGACTTCAATTACCTTATTTTGCATTTTCGTTCTCATTCCAAACCGAAACCCAATCCGTTTATGAAAAAAATTTTCCTGCACTTCACGTTTGCTGCAATGTTGTTTGCGTCGCCGATCATCGCCCAGAATAAAAAATCAGCCGACTCGAAAAAGAAAGAAACAGTTTCTGAAAATAAAGATCCCTGGAAAACAGAAACCTTTAGCGGGCTCACTTTCCGCAGCATCGGCACTGCTAAAACATCCGGTCGTGTAGTGGATTTTGCGGTGAACCCAAATAATTCCAATGAATATTATGTAGCCGCTGCCTCAGGCGGCGTATGGAAAACTGCTAACCATGGAATTACTTATACACCCGTTTTTGAAAAAGAAGGTTCTTACTCGATCGGCTGTGTGCGCATCGATCCCAACAACCCGAATATAGTATGGGTGGGTACAGGAGAAAATAATAACCAGCGAAGCGTTGCCTATGGTGACGGCGTTTATAAATCAGAAGACGGTGGAAAATCATGGAAAAATATGGGCTTGAAAAATTCCGAACACATCGGGATGATTGTGATCGACCCCAAAAATTCCGATATCGTGTATGTTGCTGCATATGGTCCGTTGTGGAGTGCCGGCGGTGATCGCGGAATCTACAAAACCACGGATGGAGGAAAAACATGGAAGCAGGTTTTATCCGTGAGCGAGAACACAGGGTTCAACGAAATACACATGGACCCGCGCAACAGCAATGTACTTTATGCAACGGCACATCAGCGCAGGCGGCAGGTATACACTTATATCAGCGGAGGTCCTGAATCAAACATTTATAAAAGCACAGATGGTGGCGTAACCTGGGAAACCCTGAAGAAAGGTTTGCCCGAAGTTGACAAAGGCAGAATCGGACTTGCCATCTCGCCAGCAAATCCTGATTACATCTACGCCATCGTGGAAGCAGCAGATAAAAAAGGGGGAGTGTTCCGGTCTACCAACCGCGGAGCAAGCTGGGACAAGATGAGTGATAACGTAACGGCGGGAAATTATTACCAGGAAATTTTCTGTGATCCCAAAGATGTTGACAGGGTTTTTTATGTCGACTTCTGGGTAATGGTTTCAAGAGATGGTGGAAAATCATTTTCTAAAATTGGTGAAAAGAATAAGCATGTAGACAATCACGCGCTATGGATTGATGAGAAGGATACCAGGCATCTTCTTGTAGGATGTGATGGGGGAGTGTATGAAACATACGACTTCGGTGCGAACTGGGAATTCAAAGCAAACCTTCCGATCGCGCAGTTTTATAAAGTAGCCGTCGACAACTCACTTCCATTTTATTGGGTATATGGTGGCACACAGGATAATAACAGCCTTGGAGCACCATCCCGCACCCTAAGTGCAAACGGCATCACGAATGCCGATTGGATATTTACACTTGGCGGTGATGGTTATGAGACACAAATTGATCCCGAAAACCCCGACATCGTTTATCCTCAATCCCAATATGGTGGCCTTGCACGCTTTGATAAAAAGAGTGGAGAAATAGTGGACATCCGCCCGGTTGAAGGTGAGAATGAACCTGCCCTTCGCTGGAACTGGGATGCTCCTTTGCTCATCTCCACGCATCTGCACACACGCCTTTATTGCGGAGCCAATAAATTATTCCGCACCGACGATATGGGCAATTCATGGACAGCTATCAGTGGTGACTTGTCGCGGCAGATCGACCGTAATAAATTACCTGTGATGGGAAAAGTCTGGAGCATGGATGCCGTTGCAAAAAATTCATCCACTGATTTCTATGGCCAGATAGTTTCCATTGCCGAAAGTTATTTTGATGAGAACCATCTCTTAGCAGGAACCGATGACGGGCTTATTCAAGTCACAAAAGACGGAGGCAAATCCTGGTCGAAGGTGGATAACATTGCAGGAGTTCCTGAGCGCACGTATGTAAATCAGATCATTGCATCGCAGCATGATAAAAATGTTTTCTACGCCACCTTCAATCATCACCGCTACGGAAATTTTAAACCGTTTGTGTACAGAAGTGCTGATGGAGGAATGACATGGTCGCCCATACAATCCAATCTTCCTGAGCGCGGCAGTGTTTATACTATTGCAGAAGACCATGTAAACAAGGACCTGCTTTTTGTTGGTACTGAGTTCGGAGTGTTTTTCACCATCGATGGCGGAAAAAAATGGACACAGCTAAAAAGTGGTCTGCCCACTATAGCTGTTCGCGACCTTGCTATTCAAACCCGTGAAAACGATTTGGTGCTGGCAACATTCGGGCGCGGATATTATATCCTTGACGATTACACTCCACTTAGAACTATTAAGAAAGAAGACCTTGACAAAGACGCCTTTATTGCTCCTATCAAAGATGCATGGATGTTTATTGAGAACACTACTGCAGCAGGCGGACCGCAAAAAGGTTTCCAGGGAGAAAGCTATTATTCCGCGCCAAATCCTAAAGTGGGTGCCGTGTTCACGTACTACCTGAAGGAAGATCTCACCACACTGAAGGAAAAGCGCCAGGAAATGGAGAAACAAAGAATAGAAAAGATAGAACCTGTTTATTATCCTTCCGCTGATTCCATCCATTTGGAAGATCAGTATCCCGATCCTTACCTGCTGTTCACGATTACCGATGATGCAGGAAGTATTGTGAGAAAAATAAAAACTGCAGCAAAGAAAGGACTGAGCCGCATCACCTGGGACATGCGTTATGCATCACCTGGCCCTGTGAACTTCAATACACCAGACCCTACTAATCCATATGATGTGCCTGAAACAGGGCATCTTGCCATGGCCGGCACGTATAAAGTTTCTCTCAGCAAATTTGAAGACGGTAAAATCACAGAGCTGGTGCCGGCACAACCCTTCGTCATCAAATCCCTCAATGCTGCTTCGCTTCCTGCCACAGATACAAAAGCACTCACAGCATTCTCTAAGAAAGTGAGCGATCTGCGAAGAGCAACAGGAGCTGCAGACACTTATCGTGGCGAGCTGGTGAATAAAATAAAATTTATCAAGTCAGCCATCATCGATGCACAACTGCCGCAGGATTCCATTACCGCACAGGTGCATGCAGTGGAAAGACGCCTTAACACAGTCGATATAAAAATGAATGGTGATGCAAGCCTTGCCAGGCGCGAGTTTGAAACGCCGCCTTCCATCAACGGGCGCATCAGTACCATCGAAGGCTCACTGTGGACGGCCACTTCAGCGCCCACGCAAACGGCCATTCAGAGCTTCGACATCGCTTCAAAGCAATTTGCCAACCTGCTTCCCGAATTAAAATCCATTGATGAAGAAATTAAAAAAGTGGAAACCACACTTGAAAAAAACGGAGCGCCTTATACGCCTGGAAGATTGCCGGAGTGGAAGAAATAAATGAATGGCGTTAAAAAAGAAATAGACGCTATCAAATGGTCTTCATGTGCTGTCATGCTGCATTTATTTTCCGGAGGATTCTGTGGGCGGCATGACAGCACATTTTGAGGAACATAGCATAGCCTTGTTTGTCAGGTATATATGGCTTCTGATTTTTTTTAGAGCATCTTATTTTCAGAGAAGTATTTTGGGATTGACTGTGTTAGATTATTTATTCCACGACGGATTGTTAGCACCGATAGTATGAAGATAACCAAGCTGATATTTCTATTTGGATTATTAGCAGTTATGTTGCTTGCAAGTTTTGACGATCCGGAATTTCCTAAGCTTCCGAAAATTAAATCGATCATCGAATGGAGAGCATGGGCTGACACAACCAAATATAAAGAAGCAAAATGGATGAAGTCTAAACGGGAATATTATATGAATGGGGAATTAAGTACTACACTTTTCTTTGGTTCCAAAGGTGACACAACTGACTTACGAATTTATAAACTGAATAAGGACTCAAGTTTAAAAATGGAAATCTGGTATAATAAATTTTTAAAAAAATGGATGGACGGAGATACTTATTATTACAACAAAGGAGAAACACTTCCTTTTATGTCAAAGGACAACGATAAATATAAATGTTTCTATACTTACGACAACCAGGGGAATATTATTGGCAAACGACTTTCAGATGACAAAGACGAAAACTTTGCGGAGTATGAATATACTTATGACACAACAGGGTTATTAATTCAACAAGTTGAGTTTGATTTTTTTGATGGACAACGAGACATGAAGAGAATTTATGTTTACGAATATGAAAAAAATGAGACGGGGCAAGTATTAAAAATGGATGCTTTTTTCGTGCCTCATCATACCAATGAAAGTGTTACCAGGACCGATAAGCAAGGAAATCAAAAAACAACTTATTATGGATTTACCGCTAAGGCAAAAACCAATACTGAGACTATTTACTACAACGACAAAGGAGAACGAACACAGAAAATAGAATACGATAGAGACAATAAGCCACAATTTATCTGGACATACGACTATGCATATTATTATTAGACAAAGAAAAACCGGTGCAAAGCGATAAATGACAAGGTGGGATACAGAGATTGTATCCGGTATACGGAAGCTTGCACCAAAGGTGAACTATCGGGCTTAAATGTTTGAAGGATTACGAGAATAATCGGATGCTTATTACTTTTATGTACCTGAATAGGTTGGTCCAAAAAAGGACCATTAAAAACCTGAAAAGTATACCGGCAATGAATGATCAAACGAATGATGCTCAAAGCAACTTAAAAGAGACTTCCCGCTTAGAAGCATTCAGTGATGGTGTTTTTGCTATTGCTATTACATTGCTGATCCTGGAACTTATCCAAACGATGTATCCGCACAGTGAAGGCGGATTACCAGGGCTCTTGCTCAATCATTGGCAGTCTTTCCTGGCTTTTGCCATGGGATTTTTAACAATCCTGATCTGTTGGATCAACCATCACCTCGTATTTGAGTACATAAAAAAGACGGACAGTAAACTCATGTGGGTAAACGGATTTGTATTACTTGTCGTAACGTTTACTCCTTTCCCTACAGCAGTTCTCGCTGAGTATTTTGAAAGTGAATCAAATACAGCGCTGGCTTTCTTTGGCTTCAATTATTTTATGATGTCGGTGGCGGCATATGGTATCTGTGCTTATCCATTCAATAAACATCTTATTGAAGAAGGCAGTAGAGAAGTGTTCAATGGCTTTAGATTGATGTACGCTTATAGCATCATTTATACGCTCCTGACCTTTTTTGTTTGCTTTTTTTCTGTGGCTGCCGCCATATTTTTCTATTGCATTTTGTTTGTTGTATTTGCATTTCCAAAAGAATTTTCTAAAAAATTAATGGTAAGAAAGAACCGGAAGTAATAATTGGTGACAAAGAATTTAAATTAACTGACAAAATTCAGCTATGATCAACGGTGCACATTTTATTATCTACAGCAAGAAGCCGGATGCGGATCGTGATTTTTTTCGCGATGTAATGAAATTAACGAATGTAGATGTGGGCGACGGCTGGCTGATCTTTGGTTTGCCACCGTCAGAATTGGCAGTTCATCCCGCAGCAAAGAATGGACTGCAGGAATTGTACTTGATGTGCGATGACATTGAAGTATTTGTAGCAGGCATGAAGCAACAAAATATTACCTGCAGTAAAATACAAAACCAGGGTTGGGGACTCATAACGCAATTGACTTTGCCTGGTGGTGGAAAAATCGCTGTGTATCAACCACGTCATGCAAGACCTCCATCTATGAAGGTTAAAAAGACAACTAACGCCAAGGAAAAAACTTCAGGCAAAACAAACAAGAAGTGAAACATTCATAATGTGATAAAAACACTATTTCATTGCTGTCTGATTTTGGCATGTTGCGCGATCCGGGTTTCAGGACAGTCCAATGAGCAAGTGCAAAACCCGATTGACATCCGGTTGAAGGAGTGTTTGGAAGTTGATTCCAACTATACTACTTATGGAATGATGCATTGCGAGGCATTGGCTCGTGATGAATGGGATGTGGAGATGAATAAGTATTATCACCTCCTCATCGATACACTAAATGCTGATGAGAAAGAAAAGTTCAAGGTCGCGCAAAGGCAATGGTTGAAATACCGCGACAAGGAGTTTGAATTCTCTGCAACCATGCATTACAACATGCAGGGAACGATGTGGAGAGTGGTGGCAGCAGCAAGGTCATGTGAAATAGTGAAGGCAAGAGCGCTTGAATTGAAAGATTATTTTGAAACGCTAACATTTCACGGGCAGGAAAATTAATGTGTATGCCTGCAATCAATTGTTTTCATTTATCCCTGGTGTTTTAGCTGTCATTGTCAACAATAAGAAATAATCTCAACAAACGAATTAATTTTGAAAAGACAAAAGCTAAAAGCCAGAATAGAAATTATAGGTATTAATCCACATGTGCTTTTGCCTGACAAAGTTTTGAAAGATCTTTTTAAACAAGCAGGTATAGACAAGGGACCCATACGAATTAAAGGGACACTCAACGACAAACCTTATCAGCAAACGCTGGTAAAATTCAGAGGTGCGTGGCGATTATATATTAATATGAAAATGCTAAAAAATTCGCCTAAACGTATCGGTGAAATCATAGAGCTGACTGTAGCTTTTGACCCTGAGGCAAGAGTTGTTCAGCCGCATCCCAAATTTATTAAAGCATTAACACAAAACAAGAAAGCCAAAGCCATCTTTGATGGCTTAAGGCCCTCTTTACAGCATGAAATTGTACGCTATATTTCACATTTAAGATCTGAAGAAAGCATCGATAGAAATGTTAGTAAAGCAATAGAATTTTTATTGGGGAGATGCAGATTTGTCGGGAGAGATAGACCATAATCGCGGATGAATTGAGAATTAATTTAAAGAAATGAAGAAGGAAAATAAATTAACCGATCATGAACAAGTGACGGAATTAATCCAAAAGCTTGATCCGTCATTGTCGGATTTGGCAGAAACCGTCAGGCAAATTATTTTAAATACTCACAACGAAATCGGGGAGCAGATAAAATGGAATTCGCCGGCTTTTTATTATACGGGTGAAATGAAACCTTTCGACCCCAGGGAATATAAACGCGATATTGCAGTAATGAATCTTCGTAAAAACAAACTCTTGCTTGTATTTCCAAGTGGTGCAATCATAAATGACCTAACAGGAATATTTGAAGGCGATTACACAGATGGGCGACGACTGGTAAACTTTTCTGATTTGAAAGATGTAAAAGCAAAAGAAAAGGCATTAAGAAGAGTGCTTAAGGAATGGATTAAATTAGTGGACAGGTGATATTGTTCGGTTCGCTTTAATTAACTTTTCAAAACATGATCATCAGGGAAGCGAAAATCTACGACATCAGGCAGATTCAATTTGTCCGAAATGCTGTAAAAGAAAATATGCTTTCTGATCCGGAACTCGTGACGGATGACGACTGCAAAGTTTTTTTGACAGAAAGAGGGAAAGGTTGGGTTTGTGAAATTGATCATCAAATTGTGGGGTTTTCAATCGTAGATTTAAAGGACAACAATATCTGGGCACTCTTTATATTACCGGCATTTGAAAAACAGGCTATAGGCAGACAACTTCATGAGGTAATGCTTGACTGGTATTTTGCACAGACAAAAGATAAGGTGTGGCTCGGTACTGCACCAGGAACAAGAGCGGAAAAATTTTATAGAAAAGCAGGTTGGTCAGAAATTGGTATACATGGAAAAGGAGAAATTAAATTTGAAATGACTTACGACGATTGGATGAAAAACAAAAGTAACAGAGTGAAGGAGCAGGAAATAGGAAGTGTATAGGATTTGCCTGCTAATTCTGTCCATAGGAAACTCATTGGTTACCGTCATTTTATTTTTTATTTAATTTGCAAATAAACATTTGCGGGTTCAAATAGAAATCAAGAACAAAGATTTACAATGAATAAATGCATTGAGAAAAGCTTAAATTGTTTAGTAAACTATTTTTAATCAATCCTTAATTCAAATCATATGTCAAAAACAATAGTTACCTGCTTGTGGTTTAACGGACAGGCTAAAGCAGCAGCGGAATTTTACTGCTCAGTATTTAAGGATTCAAAAATTACTGCTGAAAATCCATTGGTGGTAACTTTTGAAGTTAACGGATCGAAATTTATGGGATTGAATGGCGGACCTGAATTTCAATTTAATGAAGCCGTTTCATTTGTTGTGAACTGTGATACGCAAGAGGAAATTGACTATTACTGGAATGCTTTCACAGCTGAAG
This sequence comes from Chitinophagaceae bacterium, assembly GCA_016717285.1. Taxonomy (NCBI): domain Bacteria; kingdom Pseudomonadati; phylum Bacteroidota; class Chitinophagia; order Chitinophagales; family Chitinophagaceae; species Chitinophagaceae bacterium. The sequence goes on along the minus strand of JADKFU010000005.1, from coordinate 1,993,155 downwards.
GCGAGGAAAGCAGGTGTGGCTGGCTTAAAGATAAATTTGGTGTTTCCTGGCAGATTGTGCCAACTGATATGGCTGAATTAATGAGTGACCCTTCAAGAGCAAAAAGAGTTACGGAGGCGTTTATGCAAATGAATAAGCTGGACATTGAAAAGTTAAGGCAGGCGTAGAACAACGTGTTTAAACTACAGTCAAATTAAATGAAAAACGCAACGGGTAAACGATATGAAAGTGTTGACAGTTATATAGCAGCTTTTCCGAAGGAGACGCAGCAAGTCTTGCAACACATCCGCTCTGTCATTATGAAAGCAAGTTCCTCTGCTACGGAAATCATCAGCTATAATATGCCGGCATACAGGCAAAATGGTGTGTTGGTTTATTTTGCCGGTTATAAAAATCATATCGGCTTTTATCCTACATCTTCTCCCATCAGGGTTTTTAAAGATGAATTGGTGAAGTTTAAGACTTCGAAAGGTGCCATTCAATTTCCAATTGATCAGCCGCTGCCAACTTCACTGATCAGCAAAATTGTTAAATACAGAATGAAGGAGGATTTGCTCAGAGAGGCTTCAAAGAAAAAATGAGATCAGCTTCCTGTCTTATCTCAATTATGGCTGTTGATAAAAACCTGCCTTAAGTAATTTGCTACGCAGTCGTTGTTTTTCCATTATAATTAAATTAACTTTTTAATTTTACTCGTCGTTATTCTGATATAACGTCCCGCCAACTGATGTGCAACTCCCGTTTCAATCCCATGCAATGTATCATGCCACCATACATCATGAAAAAGATGCATCAGACAAATACGGATAAGAGCGAAACAGAGCGGCTGACGGAAATGTTTCATACCAATCGTATCAAGGCCGACCGTGAATTTCTCGCAACGTTGCCCCCTCATGCGCAGCGTTTACTGGCAGGAGCGGTACCGGTAAAAGACGCTACGAAATCAAAAAATAAAAAAAATCCTAAACCTGTCATTCACCTGTATGATTGCAGGCATGGATATGACCTTCCCGGCAAATTGATTGAAAGGCCGAAAAACGGACGATATGACGATCCTGATGCCACCAAAGCTTATAATGGCATTTATCATTGCTGGAAATTTTATTACGATCTGTACAAACGTGATTCATTGGATGCACATGGTATGCCTTTCAAGAATACCATTCATTACGGAAAGCGATATGGGAATGCAATGTGGGACGGAAAGCAAATGATTTTTGGTGATGGTGATGGAAAAACTTTCAAGAGTTTTACTTCTGATCTTGATATTATCGGGCATGAAATAACACATGCATTGATACAATTCACTGCTAATTTTGCCTATGAGTTTCAGCCTGGTGCTCTCAATGAAGCTTACGCCGATATATTTGGTATACTGATTAAGCAACGCGCAATGAATCTGAATGTCAAGCAATCCGATTGGCTTATTGGCGCTCATACCATGTTAGGAAGTGAATATGCTCTTCGCAGTCTGAAAGCGCCGGGAACTGCTTATATCGGTCATCCATATTGGGGTGACGATCCGCAGCCGGCAACAATGAAAGATTATATGAAACTCCAGTATACGGATGCTGATGATTGGGGAGGTGTTCATTGGAATTCAGGAATTCCCAATTATGCTTTTTACGTTACGGCTATGAATATCGGCGGATTTGCCTGGAAGAAAGCGGGAAAGATATGGTACGAAGCCCTGACAAAGGAGCTCCGTTATGATTCTACTTTTGAAGATGCGAAAAAGGCAACGGTCCGGCAGGCTGCAAAAATTTTCGGAACCGGAAGTCTGGAGGAGAAAGCTGTAAAACATGGATGGAAAACTGCACACATATGAGCAAAATTAAACTGGTAGAAAGCGGCGGAATGATGGGGTCAAAACGTTCTGCTGAAGACGATGTAAACATGAGCGCCGCTGAAATTAAAGCTGCTTTAACAGCGATTAAAGCGGAAGCAAATGCCTTGTCGCGCGATGGATTTACCTATTCCGTTTTTGCTGAAGGCGTTGATGGTATCGCTATTGATCCCAACAAAGCAAAAGGAAAAATAGGACGTATCCTGAAACGGTTAATGGATGATCTCACTCCTATGAACATTAAAAAGTGACGGCTCAATTGATTTGGGAGATAAAACATATTGATAGCCATTTGCTATGCGTTCGTAATTTCAGATTTTTTTTGCGAGCTGGATTGCTTCACAGTATTTGGAGCATAAAATGAATGGGTTGTCTTCAGCGGACATGGTATTCCATACTGCTTTCCTGCTTAACAGGCGATTTCTTTTACAGAAATGGAGTCCTTTTCTATTCCTGACAATAGTATTAGTAACGGCATGTGAAAATCTCTGCGGAAAACAGTGAATGCATGCCGCATTACCTTTACGATAGGTTACTTTGTTTCAGATAAATTGCCATACTTTATTGCTTCATGAAAACACTACCCCTTTTTTTAGCAACACTACTTTGTACAATCTATGTTCATGCTTCCAGTCCGGAAATTGACAGCATCAAGCGACAACTCAATGCTGCAGGAAGTGACTCTTCTAAAATTTTTATTTACGCAGATTTAAGTGATGCTTTTGATTTTTCGCACCCGGATTCAAGCTTTATTTATGCAAGAAAGGGATTGGCACTTTCACAGTTGATTGAGTTTCCGAAAGGAGAGGCGCGTTGTATTTATGAGATAGGCGTTACGCTTTGGATAACCGGCAATTACGTACCGGCACTGGAACAATTGCTGAAGTCATTGGAAATGCAGGAGAATATGAATGATCATTTGGGAGCCGCAAAAAGCATGAATGTGATTGGAATCGTGTATACCGAGCAAGAAGATTACCGGAAAGGACTTGAATATTATCTTAAATCCAAAGCTATTTTTGAATCAATAAAAAGAGATGACAGGTTACAGATCGCGCTTCTTAATATCGGCGATTGTTATGAGAAACTGAATGTGCTCGATTCTGCACTCCTCTTTGAGAACGAAGCCTATCAATTGGCGATTCGCACCAGGGATGACACCAATCTGGATGGTATTTTAAATAATCTGGGTAATATTCATTCGAAGCTTGAAAACGATAGCCTGGCAATGAACTATTACCGGTTGAGTATTCCCTATTCAACTGCCATCAGCGACTTTAAAATACTTAGCGAAACCTATTTAGGTATGTCGAATATTTTTAAAAGGGAAGCGCAGTCGGATTCCAGCATTCTATATGCAAGGAAATCGCTTGCGGCAGGGAGATCTGCAACTAATCCTTTGAATATTATGAATGCAAGCATACGCTTATCAGAAATGTATGAATTCAACAAAGTGAATGACAGTGCCTTTCACTATTATAAAATGGCAATAGCCTTTAAAGATATCATGTTTGATGAGGCGAAGGTGAAGAAGGTTCAGGCATTGAGTTTTGCCGAACAGCTTCGGCAACAGGAAATGGCAGATGAGAAATTACGTCAAATGAATGAGCGTCAACATAACATTCAAATACTTGGCATTGGAGTTTTTATCATCACGCTATTTACTTTCGTAATGCTGCTTTCGAGGCGGAAAACAAAGCCGCGCTTTATAGAATTCGCGGGATTGTTGGCCTTGCTTATCTTTTTCGAGTTCATCACATTGCTCACACATCCGTTATTGGAAGAGTTGACCAACAATACTCCTGTGCTTATGCTCCTGATTTTAGTCTGCATAGCTGCAGTGTTGGTACCAACCCATCATGCAATGATCAGATTGATGAAAGAAAAATTGATTTACAAAGAAGATGCTAAGCACAAATAATTTTCCGCTTCAAAGCAGTGTTGCATGACCTGACATATAGTTTTGATCGTCACTTTTCCCAACCTGCCCGGCGTTTCTGCAGGAGAAAACACTCTTTCAGTTTATAGATAAATAATTGAATGCCGGTGATGGCTCCAAAGAAGTGTTCAGTAAGAATACCTGTAAAATATACCTCGGCGTGAACGCTATATAACGTGCCATTAAGCCATTGAAACCACTTCTTTTTCTACATTTATGGAGATAAATTTAACTCCATGACAACAGTCACCTTAAGATATCCGGAAGTAAAAAATTATATAGGCGGAAAGTTTACGAACGGCACGCAGAAGACATTGGATATTCTTTCTCCCTTATCAGGAAAAGTGATCTCCACGGTTCCGCTGTCATCAGCGCAAAATTTGGATGAAGCAGTAAAAGCCGCAAAGCAAGCATTTCCAGCATGGAGCGCAATTCCTATAAAGGAACGCGTGCAAATATTTTTCAGGTATAAAACATTGCTTGAAAGAAGTATGAATGAACTGGCGAACCTTGTTCATGAAGAGAATGGAAAAACACTGGATGAAGCGAGAGCTGAAGTAGAAAAGAGTATTGAACTCACTGAGTTTGCCTGTTCATTGCCACAGTTAATTTCAGGGGAATTATTAGAGGTGAGTAAAGGGGTGGAGTGCAGAGTGGAACATAAACCACTCGGTGTTGTCGCTTCTATTGCCCCTTTTAATTTTCCGAACATGGTTCCGCACTGGACGATACCCAATGCGATTGCTCTTGGCAATTGCATGATATTAAAACCTTCTGAGCAGGTTCCTATTTCTTCTAATAAGATTGCTGAATTATTAAAAGAAGCAGGCCTGCCTGATGGTGTGTTCAATATTGTAAATGGCGATCGTGAAATTGTAGAAGCAATTTGTGACCATCCGGATATTGAAGCGGTATCGTTTGTCGGCTCAACAAAAGTTGCGAAGATTGTTTACAAACGTTCAACAGGTAATCTGAAAAGATGCGTTGCCTTAGGTGGTGCAAAAAATCATTTGATCGTGATGCCGGATGCCCATCCTGATATGACGGCTTCTAACGTAACAGCCAGCATGAGTGGTTGTGCCGGACAGCGTTGCATGGCTGCAAGTGCAATGGTAGCGGTTGGACAAATTGAGCTCATCATTGACAAGATTTGTGAGGAAGCGAAAAAAATAATTCCTGGTAAGAACCTTGGAAGTGTAATCAGCAAGGAAGCGAAGGAAAGAATAGAGCGGTATATCACAGAAGCCGAAAAAGCTGGTGCTGTTGTTTTGGTGGATGGAAGAAACTATAAAGTGCCAGGCAATGAAGAAGGCTTTTATGTGGGTCCGACAGTTATCGATCATGTAACTGCTGACATGGCCATTGCAAAAGAAGAAGTGTTCGGTCCGGTGCTCGCAATTATCCGTGCAAATAATCTTGATGAAGCCCTCAACATTGAAAACAATTCGAACTATGGAAATGCTGCATCGGTATTCACGCAAAGTGGTGGCATCGCCAGACAAGTGATGGAACGTGCAAGTGCCGGAATGATTGGCGTGAATGTAGGTGTTCCTGTTCCACGGGAACCATTTTCATTCGGTGGTTGGAACGAAAGTAAATTCGGCGTATGCGACATTACCGGAAAAAGCTCTATTGAATTCTGGACCAAGCTGAAGAAGACAACCGTGAAATGGAATCCGGAAGGGAAGGTGAATTGGATGAGTTGACGTTGGGTATTAGTCATTATAGTCATTGGTCATTGGTCATTGAGTCATTGTGTCATTTAGTATGGTGATCTTTTGTGGTTGTTATTAGTTAATTGTAAAGTGCTTGCTTGTTTTGTATTCATATAAAAATCATTTTAGGAAATGAAAAGTTTGGAAGAATTCAATGTTTATAATCTTTCAATGGAACTTGGAGAAAAGATTTGGGAGATCACTGGGAAATGGAACTACTTTGAAAGAACTACCATCGGTAAGCAATTAGTGAGGGCAGCTGATTCAGTAGCTGCAAATTTGAGTGAAGGATTTGGCAGATTTCATTATTTGGAAAACAAAAATTTCAGTTATTATTCGAGGGGCTCATTGTTTGAAACTAAAACCTGGATAACAAAGGCTCACAATAGAAAACTAATTGATGATGCTGAATTTAATTCTTTCACAAATGACATTAATATCATAGGAAAAATGCTGAACAATTACATTAAATCCATAGGTACTGTTCCAACGAATAAAAAGAATTGAGAATAAATAACTAAGCTTAAAATGATAAACCCGACTTTGGGGAAAGTTTAAAAGTTTATGGATATAGAAGGGGCAGCAACCATATCGGATCTGGTGCTAATAATCAATGACGAACAATGACTAATGCTCAATGACTAATGACTAACACAGACGAAAATGACCAATAACGAAATACTAAAATCCAACCTCGAACACACCATCATCTCCTGGAGCAAACAAAGTGGACTGAATCCATTGAGCATCGAGCGTGCAAAGGGTGTTTATATTTATGAAAGAAGTGGAAGACGCATCCTTGATTTCTCTTCTCAACTGATGAACGTAAACATAGGGCATGGCCATCCAAAAGTTGCGGAAGCGGTTATGAAACAGATGCAGGAAGTGAGTTATGTGCATCCCGGAATGATTACCGAAGCACGAGGAAAGCTCTCGCAAAAGCTTTCTGAAATAACAGCCGGTACATTAAACCGTACATTTTTTACCAATGGTGGTGCTGATGCTATAGAAAATGCAATCAAGTTTGCGAGAATGTATACAGGAAGGCACAAGATCATTTCACTTTTTCAAAGTTATCACGGTGCCACGTATGGCGCGCTGTCAGCAGGTGGCGATCCACGGGGACTTCCACATGATTCCCAGGCGGTACCTAATATTATTCATGTGGAAAATCCATATATCTACCGTTGTCCGTGGAATAGTAAAACGCCGGAAGAGTGTGCAGAAAATGCGGCAGCACACATGGAACGTGTGATCAGGTATGAAGGTCCTCAATACATCGCTGCTATTTTAATGGAAGGAGAAAGCGGTTCGTCTGGTTGTATTAAATATCCACCCGGATATTGGAAAAAGGTAGAAGTGATTGCAAAAAAATATGGCATCCTTACTATAGCAGATGAAGTGATGAGTGGCTTCGGCAGAACCGGAAAATGGTTTGGTGTAGACCATCATGATGTAGTACCTGATATTTTGTGCATGGCAAAGGGAATTACAAGCGGATATATTCCGATGGGTGGAATGATAGTTAAAGAAGAGCTGATTAAACACTTTGATGATAAACCGCTTCCCATCGGATTAACCTATTCTGCGCATGCCGTTGCATGTGCTGCGGCTAATGCAGTGATTGAAATTTATGAAGAAGAAGGATTGATAGAGAATGCAGCGAAGATGGGCGCATACATTGAGCAACAAGTGGAAAAGATGAAGCAAAATCATCCGTGCATTGGGGATTTCAGAAATACAGGATTGCTGGGTTGCATCGAAGTAGTAAAGAACAGGAAAACAAAAGAACCAATGGCTCCATGGAATGCCGGACCTTCTGATATGGAAATCATGAATAAGGTTGCAGCGAAAATTTCTGAACTCGGCATGTTCACATTTGTGCGTTGGAATTTTATTTTCATTGCACCTCCGCTTTGCATTACTCAGGAAGAAGTGGATGAAGGACTTGAAATCATCTCAAAGGCGCTCACGGTAGCGGATGCATATTGTAATTAGCTTTTCCAACTATGAGCGAACATGATCTTTCACTTTATAGCGAAGACCTCGCGCCAGTTCCAATAGACAAGCGGAGTTGGAATACGTGGAACTATGCAGCACTTTGGATCAGCATGAGTTTGTGTATTCCCACCTACATGCTCGCAAGTTCATTAATTGAAGGCGGCATGAATTGGTGGCAAGCTATCCTCACTATTTTTCTTGGTAACACTGTTGTCTTAATTCCAATGATATTAAACGGCAGAGCCGGAGCTAAATACGGCATTCCGTTTCCTGTTTTTGCACGTGCAAGTTTCGGTGTGCGCGGAGCCAATGTTCCTGCTTTGCTCAGGGCCATTGTTGCCTGCGGCTGGTTCGGCATTCAAACATGGATCGGAGGGTTTGCAATGTACCTCCTTATAAAAATCTGGATTCCTTCATTTGAAAATCTTCCTCCATTATTTCCGGAATCATTTGGTTTACAAACCGGACCTGCCATTACTTTTTTTCTTTTTTGGCTGTTAAATATGTTCGTGGTGTACCTGGGAGTGGAGAGCATAAAAAAATTATTGGTGTTCAAAGCATTCTTTCTTCCGATTGCTGCACTTGCACTATTGTTCTGGGCTATTTCTGCGGGGCATGGACTAGGTCCTATTCTTTCACAACCTTCAAAGTTTACCACCAACAATGAATTCTGGAATTTTTTCTTTCCGGGTCTCACCGGCATGGTGGGTTTCTGGGCAACGCTTTCTTTAAACATTCCTGACTTCACACGGTATGCAAAAAGTCAGCGCGCGCAAATAATGGGACAGGCAATTGGCCTTCCACCGGCCATGACTATTTTTTCATTTATCGGAGTAGTGGTGACGTCAGCAACATTTATTATTTATGGAGAAACGATATGGGATCCGCTGGTGCTTGCTGGAAAATTTGAAGGTAAAGCGCTTGTGAGTGTTGCAATGATTTGTGTTGCCATTTCTACGCTTGCGACGAACATTGCAGCTAATATTGTAAGTCCGGCGAATGATTTTTCAAATCTTGCTCCATCTAAAATTAATTTCAAGCTTGGAGGATATATCACCGGCGTTATCGGCATTCTCATCTTTCCCTGGAAACTCATTGCTGATCCGAATGGATACATCTTCACCTGGTTAATTGCCTATTCAAGCTTGCTGGGTCCTGTCGGAGGCATTATGATTGCTGATTATTATTTCATCAGAAGGCAGCATCTGGAAGTGGATGATTTGTATTCAAAAAATGGTCTCTACAGTTTTGGTAACGGATACAATCAGGCCGCGATTATTGCGCTTCTCTGCGGCATCGTTCCTAACGTGCCCGGCTTTCTTACCACTATTAAGTTAGTAAATGCCGGATCAGTTTATCCATGGATTGCCCACCTGTACAATTATGCATGGTTTGTTGGCTTCGCGGTTTCATTTGGTGTTTACTATATTAGCATGAAGAAAAAAATAATTAATAAATAACAGCATGTCGATCTTAATAAAAAACGGAAGGGTGGTCACCGCATCTGAAGATTATGTGGCTGATATTTTTGTTGAAGGTGAGACCATTTCCTGTATAGGGAAAAATCTCAGCATGAATGCTGATGAAGTGATTGATGCGAAAGGGAAATTTATTTTTCCCGGTGGCATTGATCCGCATGTTCATCTTGACATGCCATTTATGGGAACATTTTCCAGCGATAATTATGAAACCGGAACATTGGCTGCTTTACATGGCGGCACTACAATGGTGATAGATTTTGTTTTGCAAACACAGGGAAAATCATTGCACCATGCACTGGAAGCCTGGCAAAGCAGGAGCAACGGAAACTGCTTTGGCGATTACTCTTTTCACATGGCGGTTACAGACTTCAATGAAGAAACAAAAAAGGAAATCAACGAAATGGTAGAAGACGAAGGCATTACTTCGTTTAAAACATTTATGGCTTATAAAGGCGCGCTGATGATTGATGATCGTCAGATGGTTGGACTGATGAACGAGGTGAAGAAATGCGGTGGCATGGTGACCGTTCATGCCACCAATGGCGATATGATAGATTTTTTGATTGCAAAACATAAATCAGAAGGAAAGCTTTCTCCGCTCTATCATTACCTGTCGCAGCCGGAGATTACAGAGAGCGAAGCGTCCGGAAGATTTACTGACATGATTTTTCAAACCGGTTGTCCTGGATATATTGTACACATGACTTGCGAAGGCGCTGTAAGTGCCGTACGCCGTGCAGGATTCCGCAATCAAAAAGTTTTTGGTGAAACCTGTATTCAGTATCTGTTGCTGGATGCTTCCTTGTATGAGAAAAATTTCAATGGGGCCAAGTGGGTGATGAGTCCGCCTTTAAGAGAGAAAAAGGACCAGGCCGCATTGTGGTCTGCCATTAACCAGGGAACCGTGCAGGTGGTAGCAACAGATCATTGCCCGTTTAAATGGGAGCAGAAGAAAATGGGTGAAAACGATTTCTCTAAAATCCCGAATGGACATCCTGCTATTGAACATCGTATGGAACTATTGTTTTCAGAAGGCGTGAATAAAGGAAAGATTTCATTGAACAAATTTGTGGAAGTTACATCCACCAATGCTGCAAAAATCTTTGGTATGTTTCCTAAAAAAGGGAGCATCGGAATCGGAAGTGATGCAGACTTAATCATTTTTGATCCGGAAGAGAAGCACGTGCTTTCCGAAAAATCTCATCATATGAATGTTGATTACTCTGCTTATGAAGGCTGGGAATTAAAAGGTAAAGTCAATACAACAATATTGAGAGGAAAAATAGCAGTTGACAATGGAGCAGTAAAAATCAATAAAGGTTATGGACAGTTTGTAAAGCGGAATAAAGTTTCTCCGATAATTTAGAATTAAAAGTTTAGAATTATGAGTGACGTGAAAAGGAATGACAGCATTGTTGGAAGAAAATCATATGATTTTGCATTGCTTATAATTCAGTTATATAAAGAGTTGTCAAGTGAAAAGAGAGAATTTGTATTATCAAAACAACTACTGAGATCAGGAACATCAATTGGGGCAAATATTAATGAACCGATTTCAAGTGAATCAAAAAGAGACTTCGTACCTAAATTAAACATTGCATTAAAAGAAGCGAGGGAAACTTTGTACCGGCTTCATTTACTATTTGACAGTTCATACATTGAAAAAGAAAAATTACTTGCTTCCGAAGACCATTGCAATCAACTAAAAAAAACTATTAAGCAGCATCATTCTGACAACTAAATCGAGATACTTGAAGGACTAATCTGGTATTGTTTGAAAAAAAAACAAACGTGTAACTCTAAGCTCATAATTCTAAACTCATAACCCTAAACTCTAAACTCATAATTCATAACCAACACCATGGCTCGAAAAGTAAAATCAGGCTTAATCCAAATGTCTCTTCCGATGACGGAAGGAGAGGGCACCATTGAAGAGATTGTAAATGCAATGGTCCAGAAACACATTCCATTTATTGAGGACGCAGGGAAAAAAGGCGTACAGATTTTATGTCTTCAGGAGATTTTTAACACGCCTTATTTCTGCCAGGGCCAGGACAGTAAATGGTATGCTTCTGCGGAAGCAGTTCCCGGGCCAACAGTAGAAATTATGCAGGAATACGCGAAAAAATACAGGATGGTAATTATTGTTCCTGTATATGAAAGAGAACAAGCCGGATTTTTATACAACACGGCAGCAGTGATTGATGCGGATGGAAAATATTTGGGCAAGTATCGTAAGAATCATATTCCGCATACCTCCGGTTTCTGGGAAAAGTTTTTCTTCAAACCCGGCAATTTGGGGTATCCTGTTTTCGAAACGCAGTATGCAAAAGTTGGCGTTTATATTTGTTATGATCGACATTTTCCGGAAGGAGCGAGGATACTTGGATTGAATGGAGCGGAGATCGTTTATAATCCTTCTGCAACAGTCGCCGGTCTTTCGCAATACCTGTGGAAGCTGGAACAACCTGCTCATGCTGCAGCGAATGGATACTTCATGGGTTGCATTAATAGAGTCGGAGAAGAGAAGCCCTGGAACCTGGGTAAATTTTACGGCAGTTCTTATTTTGTAGATCCACGAGGACAAATATTTGCCACAGCATCTGAGGATAAGGATGAATTGCTTGTAGCGGAGTTTGATCTTGACATGATTGAAGATGTGCGTTCTACGTGGCAGTTCTTCAGAGATCGCAGGCCGGAGACTTATGGGAAGATGACTGAATTGTAATTGAATAGAACGCGGATTTTTAGGATGAGCATGATTTGCGCCGATTAACGATCTTAATTAATCATAAAAATCATAACGATCTGCATTTCATAAAACACCAACCATGTCTGAATTTAAAAGACCAGCTTCCGAAGCAGCATTCTCTGAAAATTTTTCACAGATCAAACCATTGATGAGCCAGACCGAAGCGTATTATGAAAGCTCTCGTTGTTTGTTTTGTTATGATGCACCTTGTATAAAGGCATGTCCGACAGGAATTGACATTCCGTTATTCATTCGTCAGATCAATTCCAAAAATGAATTGGGCGCTGCAAAAACTATTTATAACTCAAATTATTTTGGCTATGCATGTGGCAAGGTATGCCCGACTTCTGAATTGTGTGAAGGAGCCTGTGTTTATACCAACACAGATGTAAAACCAATTGAAATTGGACGGCTACAGTCTTTCGCAACCGGCAAAGCGATTTCAAGTAATAAGAAATTTTATGCTATTCCAAAATCAAACGGAATGAAAGTCGCGGTGATCGGCGCTGGCCCTGCAGGTATCAGTTGTGCCTGTGAGTTGCGACAAGATGGTTTTGAAGTGGACATTTTTGAAGCAAAAGAAAATCCTTCCGGTCTAACCGTGCATGGCGTTGCACCTTATAAGATTACCAACGAAGAAGCATTGGATGAAATGGAGTATCTCCAAAAGCAATTCGGGTATACGGTTCATTACAGCAAGACAATTGATTCTGGAAATGATATCAGACTGTTAGAGGAAAATTATGCTGCCATCTTTATAGGTATAGGATTGGGAGGAACTTCCGATTTAAAAATTAAAGGAGAAGAATTGGAGAATGTTTTTGGAGCTGTTGAGTTCGTGCAACATTTACGGATGAATCATCATAAAATAGTTGTGCCTGAAAAGGTGATAGTATTGGGTGGCGGCAACACTGCCATGGATGCGGCAAGTGAAAGTGCGAGGATGGGAGCATCGGAGGTTATTTTAGCTTATCGCCGGAGTAAGGAGGAAAAACCGGCATATGAGTTTGAATATGATTTAGCGAAGGAAGTTGGCGTAAAAGGGATATTTAATGTTGCACCAATGGAGATATTGGGAAAAGATGGAAAAGTTGCAGGAGTTAAATTTATCCGTACAGAAACTATAAATGGAAAGCCTTCTTCAATCGAAGGCAGTGAGTTTATTGAAGATTGCGATTGGGTTATTAAAGCAACGGGACAATCGAAACAAATCGGATTTCTTGAAAGAATTGAAGGAATACAATTAAACGCTAACGGCACGATTGCCGTGAATGATCATTTTCAAACAAGCAATAAAAAATATTTTGCGGCGGGAGATGCCGTCAGTGGAGGAGAAGAAGTAGTGAATGCTGTTGCAAATGGAACGAACGCAGCAATAGCCATTAAGAATTATTTAGGCGTAAGAATACCATAAGTTGGTTTTTTGACGTACCAAATTTTAGTTTGAGAAAAGAAGAAAGAAACATTATAGTTGCACAGAAGAAAAAAAAATCAGCATGGCAAATCTTCACACCAATCTTGCAGGCATAAAATCTCCCAATCCATTCTGGCTGGCATCTGCTCCACCTACCAACAGTGGTTACCAGATCATGAAGGCATTTGATGCGGGATGGGGAGGAGCGGTATGGAAGACATTGGGAGTTCCTGTAGTGAATGTTTCCTCCCGTTATGGCGCGCTCAACTATCGTGATACGCGCATGATGGGATTCAGTAACATTGAATTGATTACGGACCGGCCGCTGAGAGATAATCTTCGGGAAATTGAAGAAGTGAAAAAGCGTTTTCCTGATCATGCTGTGATTGCATCGCTGATGGTGGAAACGAAAGAGGAATGGCATCAGCTTATGCGTGACGTTACAAATGCAGGTGCTGATGGCGTTGAATTGAATTTCGGCTGTCCGCATGGAATGTGTGAACGCGGAATGGGAAGCGCAGTAGGACAGGAGCCAAAAGTTTTAAAAACTATTGTGAGCTGGGTGAAGGAAGTCGCAACAATTCCGGTAATCGTAAAACTTACACCGAATATTTCCGACATCACACGCCCTGCAGTAGCTGCTGTTGAAGGAGGTGGCGATGCGATTTCACTCATCAATACCATTCAAAGTATTGTGGGTGTCGACATTGATAATTTTGTTCCTTATCCTTTGGTAGATGGTAAAAGCACCAATGGCGGTTATTGCGGTCCTGCGGTGAAGCCCATTGCCATGAACATGCTGAAAAATTGCGCGCAGCATCCGCAGGTAAATATTCCCATCAGTGGAATTGGAGGTATTGAAAACTGGCGCGATGCGGTTGAATTTATTTTACTCGGTGCTACTTCTGTTCAGGTTTGCACCGCTGCAATGCATTATGGTTTTGGAATTATCCGCGAGATGATTGCAGGTCTGGAAAGCTACATGGATGATAAGGGATTTAAAACATTGGATGATTTCAGAGGGAAAGCCTTGGGTAACGTAAAACACTGGGAAGATTTGAATCTGAAATACAAAGTGGTTGCCAGCATCAACGAAGATAAATGTATCGGTTGCCAGTTGTGTTATACTGCCTGTGAAGATGGCGCGCACCAGGCGATTGGCTTATCCGGAGATATGTTGAACCGCAAGCCGCATATCATTGAAGAAAATTGTGTGGGATGTAATTTGTGTTCATTGGTTTGTCCGGTTGAAGAATGTATTACGATGGAACGGAGAGATAGTGGTAAGGAAAACCTGACCTGGAAAGAAAGAACGCTTGCAGGGTCTATTCCAAAAACCTTTAATGATGATTTAGCAGGTGGTTTGCATCATTGGGTTCCGGAACCGGAGGAGGCGTTGAAGAAAGTGAAGCCTCTTCATTATAAGTATCCGTCGTAGAACTAAAATCTGAATTGATTCTTTTCGCCTAACTTATGAATTACGAATTTTTACACGAGTGCAATAATGCCTTGCATGTTTAGAAGGTATCAATGAGAAATGTATTATGCCCTTTGAAATTGACATTTACTCAGAACAGAAGCAGTATATTTCCACTTCAACATATTCCGCTATTCTAAAGACATTTGATAATGATTAAGCAAATCGTCATTCTCGCCGCTGTTTTTCTTTTCAATGCTTCTTGCAAAAAGCATCCTCAAAATTTGATAATTGGAACATGGAATATTGAATCTGTCACCTTCAATGGGGAGGAGCTAAAGGGTGATTCTTCTCTTCACGGAATTGAAAAGTATGATGCTTCATATGATTATTACTGGGCTCAAACTTATAATGGAAGTAATGGAAGCTTGACTGCGAGAAGCAGTTCTAATGATAGGCTATATTTTGTTTATATTAGTTTTCCTTATGAAAGCCCTGATACCATGTGTTGTGCACCATTCTTTGATACACTTTATACAGAAGGATATTTGCCTGGCATGATTGATTCATCCGGCGTGGAATGTTGGAGGGTGCTGGAACTTACTCATCATAAATTTTGGATTCAGTATCTATATAACGACAATGTGTATGTGGTAAAAATGGAAAAATGATTTGAGTATTGCTGTTGTACGAGTTTAGCAGCTATACCTTTCAATTTGTTATTTTAATTCACGTTTTACTCGTGGATATTCATGCCGCTTCTCAACAGGAATATCGTCTGCCGGCGGAGGCGGATCTTTCATAATTACTTTCGGAAACAATTTTGTCTCAAATCCTTCAAAGTCCTTCGCCCATTCTTTATGGTTATAAACGCAAACGGGTAAACAGGCAGAACAATAATAGTGTGTAGCGAAGTAAGGAAAGCATTTCGCTGTGTCCACCTGGTAACGGTAATTTCCAAGATGATCTTTGCCGGCTGCTTCATTGCGTTCATCTGGAATCGCTTTGGCCGGACAATAAATTCTACAGGCGCGGCAGTTATCGCAGAATTTTGCAATGCCTGCATCTATAGGATGATCAATCTCCATCGGAATAGAAGTGATCACGCTTCCCATTCTGAACAACGGACCCAACTTCGGATTGATGATAGAACCATGTCTTCCTAATTCACCGAATCCTGCTTTCAATCCTATCGGGACATGAAGCACATCGCTGTCGCCGATCGGATGTTCCACTTTGCACGTGTAACCCAATGAACGAATGAAATTCGCCAATTGAATAACAGTTTCTCCCAACGTATAATAGATCCGCAAACATTCTATCGCCGCTTCTTTGGAAGGTACCACCTGGAAAGCCCGCCACAACATTCGCTGCCCGACAGCAATTGCATATTTCTCCGTTACTGTTTTTCCTTTGTAAATATCAGACGGCTCAATTTCGCAAATGCCAACGATGTCTGCACCGAAAGAAACTGCCTTTTCTTTGATCAGCGTTGCAGCTTCTGCAGCACTTTTAAATTCGGTTTTAACTGAAGCCACTTCACTTTCAAATCGCTTGTATTGATCTTCATAAATTTTATTCAGATAATCATTTACTTCCTCGATGTTAATAGTACGGCCACCAACGGATGCATACCAGTCATCCCAGGAAAAGGCAGGTGGTGAATCAGAGGAAGCGGTTATGGTTGTTGCGGGATTTTCAGGAGGGGAGGATGGATTCATTTTTTGATGTGCCGATGTTTTTAATGTGCCAATGTTCCGATGAAGTAATGACTGATGGAAGACTTAAGCGAAAGACACAACGATTCGTAATGTCCAATGACTAATGACTATTGACCATTGCCAAAGTTCCACAATAAATCGATGGAAGCAAAACCTCCTATTCGGAATATAGCTATATAGTCTTTCAGGAATAAAACAGTACTTTTCAGACATGAAGACTCTCTCTCTCAGATTACTGTTGCTTCTCTTTTTCTTGCCTTTGTTTTCAGTTGCCCAGGAAACGGTAACCTTAATGGCCTATAACCTTTTAAACTACGAAGGTTTGCAAGCAGATTCAGCAACACGCAACCCGTATTTCAGAAAGATTATGAAGGAAGTAAAACCTGATCTTTTGATTTGCGAAGAAGTGGTTGTTTACTCGGCGATCCAGGGTTTTGTCGCGAACGTGATGAATGATTCTGCTGATATTTATTCCCTGGGAACATTCATAACAGGCTTTGATACCAACAAAGCGTTGATCTACAGGAACGAGAAATTTACGTTTGTCAGCAACAAAGCGATAAAGACTGACCTCCGCGACATTAATGAGTTTACAGTAATTTATAAAGCAAGTGGTGATACGCTCAGGTTATATGCCGTGCACCTGAAAGCCAGTTCAGGAAGCAGTGAAGAAGCGCAACGTGCATTGGAAGTGGATTCTCTCCGGAAGCATACGAATGCATTGCCTGTTGGTTCCAATTTTATAGTGTGCGGTGATTTCAATATTTACTCTACCAATGAATCTCCTTATCAAAAGCTTTTGCAAAATAACATTACTGATGATGGAAATTTTAATGATCCTGTCCCAATCACCGGAACGTTCAATGCTTCCGCGAATGCGAAATATCATACACAATCACCACGCGTGCGAAGCTTTGGTGGTGGTGTAACGGGTGGTATGGATGATCGGTTTGACATGATACTTTTCAGCAATGCTTTGATGCAGGCTGGCGGCATTACTTATATTTCAGGCAGCACCATTCCTTACGGAAATGATGGCAATCATTACAATGATTCAATCAACAGACCACCGAATTCCGCAGTGACTATGGAAATAGCGAACGCTTTGCACCAGGCATCAGATCACATTCCAATTATTGCGAAGCTTGAGTTTGAGGTTACCGGTACAAATCAACTTGCATCAACACAGACTGAAGTGGTAATATTTCCGAATCCATTCAGTGATGAGCTGCAGTTCACTTTTTCGCACACTCCAACAACAGGTATTGATTTTTTATTGACGGATTTAATTGGCAGGAGTGTTGATCATAGGATGTTTACAGCCCGGCAATCCATTCAATTGCATACAACAGCTTTGACTGAAGGTGTTTATTTCTATCGCCTGAAGATGAATGGAGAAGTGATGCAAGGTAAGTTGGTAAAACAATAATTTCCTCCTAAGTTATTCAAAGAAGTGATTTTGAGTTTAGTCGGGAAACGGGCAAAGACAAGAAAGGCGTCATGAATGCCCGCATGTTGTTAGCGCCCCCCCCGGGCCCCCCCAAAAAAGGGCACTCCTTCTGCCAATTCTTTGAACCCCACGGGGCTTTGTGATTTTTTGCAAAGCCTTGTATGGGCGACATAATTTTGTAACTACAATTTTTTTTGCGGACAACAATGATAGTTCTACATAGAAAAAACATGCAATGCCTGCAAGGTTTACAAATCATTTCTGATAAATTATTTGTGTAGAGTATAAATGATCCTCAATGATGACGTTCAACAGATATATTCCTGCGGGATCAATTTTATCAAGTTGAATTTCTTCTGATAATTTTCCTTTTAGAAGTTGCGCAGGTCTCTTGAATATAACTTGTCCGATCAGGTTTCTCAGTTCCAGGTAGGCATCCAGGTCCATTTCAGTATTCAATTGGAGGTAAGCAGTGAAAAGTCCGTCCGTCGGATTTGGAAAAGCGGTGAGCTGCACTAAGGAACTTTGAGGAGAAATAATTCCTACGCTGATTTCATCAATGTATCCGTCACAATCATCATCAATTCCATTCGGAAGAATTTCGGGTGCGCCGGGATTAATAGCCGCACTGTTATCATTGCAATCTGTACTGTCCGCAACATAGCCTGTGGGTGCCGCACATGCATTGAGAGCAATCAATGAATTACCGTAATTGTCATTATCATTATCCTGGTAGAATGCAGTCAGCACAAACCCGTCATCAATCGTATCGTTACAATTGTCATCAACACCGTTACATATTTCAAGGACTGCAGGATTGATTAATGAATTTGCATCATTGCAATCCTCATTGTTGACAGAATATCCGATTCCCGGATTATTGCACAATGAAATGCCGGCGCTTAGCACATTGCCATAACTATCATTATCAATATCCGGATAGTAATTAATGAAAATCAGTCCCTCGTCGGACGATCCATTGCAGTTGTCATCAATCCCATTGCAACTTTCTATCGCACCTGGATTGATCAATGCGTTTCCATCATTGCAATCAGTATGATTAGTGGAAAAGCCAATGCCCGGATTTTGGCACAATGAATTTCCGGGGTCAGATATTTTGCCATAGTTGTCATGATCAAGATCTACGTAATACGTAATGAAAGTTAACCCTTCATCTATACTTCCATTGCAATTGTCATCCTGCGTATTACAGATTTCGGAAGCAGTAGGATTAATTGCCGCATTTCCATCGTTACAGTCGGAGTGGTTTAGTGTAAAACCTGCTCCCGGATTATTGCAAAGAGAATTTCCGGCATCTAACAAATCTCCAAAACCATCATTGTCATCATCAGCATAATAGGTCGTGAAGACCAATCCATCATCAGCAGTACCATTACAGTTGTCATCGATACCGTTGCAGCTTTCAATTGCTAACGGATTGATAAGTGCATTTCCATCGTTGCAATCAAGGTGATTGATAGAAAATCCAATGCCTGGATTTGAACAAAGTGAATTTCCAACATCGGTTAAATCACCAAATCCGTCATTGTCAGCATCTGCGTAATAAGTGATGAAGATCAATCCATCATCAGCCGTTCCGTTGCAGTTGTCGTCGATACCATTGCAGCTTTCAATTGCTAACGGATTGATAAGTGCATTTCCATCGTTGCAATCAAGGTGATTGATAGAAAATCCAATGCCTGGATTTGAACAAAGTGAATTTCCAACATCGGTTAAATCACCAAATCCGTCATTGTCATCATCAGAATAATAAGTAATGAAATTCAATCCATCATCAGCCGTTCCGTTGCAGTTGTCGTCAATTCCATTGCAGGTTTCGGGAGCAGCCGGATTGATCGATATATTTCCATCATTGCAGTCGGTGTTATTTGGAACGAATCCTGTTCCCGGATTGGCACATAAAGTATTTCCAACACCGAATAAGTCTCCATAGTTATCATTGTCGAGATCAGCATAATAGGTGAGGAACAGTAAACCATCATCAATAGTGATGTTACAGTTATCGTCGATAGCATTACAAGTTTCAACAGCATTTGGGTTGATTAAGGAATTCCCATCATTGCAATCCGTATTATTAATGGCGAATCCAATTCCCGGATTATTACACAAAGAATTTCCTGCATCCAGCAAACTTCCAAATCCATCATTGTCAGCATCTGCGTAATAAGTTACAAAGGTTAATCCATCATCTGCTGTTCCATTGCAGTTATCATCAATGCTATTACAATTTTCTATTGCTGAAGGATTGATTGCGGCATTTCCATCATTGCAATCAGTATTATTAGCTGGCGAATCCAATTCCCGGATTTTTGCAAAAAGAATTTCCTGCATCCAACAAACTTCCAAATCCATCATTGTCAGCATCTGCGTAATAAGTGATGAAGGTCAATCCATCATCTGCTGTTCCATTGCAGTTATCATCAATGCTATTACAATTTTCTATTGCTGAAGGATTGATTGCAGCATTTCCATCATTGCAATCAGTATTATTAATGGCGAATCCAATTCCCGGATTATTACACAAAGAATTTCCTGCATCCAACAAACTTCCAAATCCATCATTGTCAGCATCTGCGTAATAAGTGATGAAGGTCAGGCCATCATCAGCCGTTCCATTGCAGTCATCATCAATGCTGTTACAAATTTCTATTGCTAAAGGATTGATTGCAGCATTTCCGTCATTGCAATCAGTATTATTAATGGCGAATCCAATTCCGGGATTGTTACACAGTGAATTTCCTGCATCCAACAAACTTCCAAATCCATCATTGTCAGCATCAGCATAATAGGTGATGAAGGTCAATCCATCATCAGCCGTTCCATTGCAGTTATCATCAATGGTGTTACAAGTTTCAATTGCTAAAGGATTGATTGCTGCATTTCCATCATTACAATCTGTATTGTTCGTTGAAAATCCTGTTCCCGGATTATTACACAAAGAATTTCCTGGATCCAACAAACTTCCAAATCCATCATTGTCAGCATCAGCGTAATAAGTTACAAAGGTTAATCCATCATCTGCTGTTCCATTGCAGTTATCATCAATGTTGTTACAGCTTTCTATTGCTGAAGGATTGATTGCAGCATTTCCATCATTGCAATCAGAATTATTAATGGCGAATCCAATTCCCGGATTATTACACAAAGAATTTCCTGCATCCAGCAAACTTCCAAATCCATCATTGTCAGCATCTGCGTAATAAGTGATGAAGGTCAATCCATCATCAGCCGTTCCATTGCAGTTATCATCAATGTTGTTACAAATTTCTATTGCTGAAGGATTGATTGCGGCATTTCCATCATTGCAATCAGAATTATTAATGGCGAATCCAATTCCGGGATTATTACACAAAGAATTTCCTGCATCCAGCAAACTTCCAAATCCATCATTGTCAGCATCTGCGTAATAGGTGATGAAGGTCAATCCATCATCAGCCGTTCCATTGCAGTTATCATCAATGTTGTTACAGCTTTCTATTGCTGAAGGATTGATTGCAGCATTTCCATCATTGCAATCAGTATTATTAATGGCGAATCCAATTCCAGGATTATTACACAAAGAATTTCCTGCATCCAGCAAACTTCCAAATCCATCATTGTCAGCATCAGTATAATAGGTGATGAAGGTCAGGCCATCATCAGATGTTCCATTGCAGTTATCATCAATGCTGTTACAAGTTTCTATTGCTGAAGGATTGATTGCCGCATTTCCATCATTGCAATCAGTATTATTAATGGCGAATCCAATTCCCGGATTATTACACAAAGAATTTCCTGCATCCAACAAACTTCCAAATCCATCATTGTCAGCATCAGCATAATAGGTGATGAAAGTCAATCCATCATCAGCCGTTCCGTTGCAGTTATCATCAATGTTGTTGCAGCTTTCTATTGCTGAAGGATTGATTGCAGCATTTCCATCATTGCAATCAGTATTATTAATGGCGAATCCAATTCCCGGATTATTACACAAAGAATTTCCTGCATCCAACAAACTTCCAAATCCATCATTGTCAGCATCAGTATAATAGGTGATGAAGGTCAATCCATCATCAGCCGTTCCGTTGCAGTTATCATCAATGTTGTTACAAATTTCTATTGCTGAAGGATTGATTGCAGCATTTCCATCATTGCAATCAGAATTATTAATGGCGAATCCAATTCCCGGATTATTACACAAAGAATTTCCTGCATCCAGCAAACTTCCAAATCCATCATTGTCAGCATCTGCGTAATAAGTGATGAAGGTCAATCCATCATCAGACGTTCCATTGCAGTTATCATCAATGTTGTTACAAGTTTCAATTGCTAAAGGATTGATTGCAGCATTTCCATCATTGCAATCAGTATTGTTGCTTGAAAATCCAAAGCCAGGATTTTCGCAAAGAGAATTTCCAACATCGGTTAAATCACCAAATCCATCATTGTCAGCATCAGCGTAATAGGTGATGAAGGTCAATCCATCATCAGCTGTTCCATTGCAGTTATCATCAATGCTGTTACAAATTTCTATTGCTAAAGGATTGATTGCAGCATTTCCATCATTGCAATCAGAATTATTAATGGCGAATCCAATTCCCGGATTATTACACAAAGAATTTCCTGCATCCAACAAACTTCCAAATCCATCATTGTCAGCATCTGCGTAATAAGTGATGAAAGTCAATCCATCATCAGCCGTTCCGTTGCAATTATCATCGACATTGTTGCAGCTTTCAATTGCTAACGGATTGATAAGTGCATTTCCATCGTTGCAATCACTATTGTTGCTTGAAAATCCAAAGCCAGGATTTTCGCAAAGAGAATTTCCAACATCGGTTAAATCACCAAATCCATCATTGTCAGCATCTGCGTAATAGGTGATGAAAGTCAATCCATCATCAGCCGTTCCGTTGCAATTATCATCGATATTGTTGCAGCTTTCAATTGCTAATGGATTGATAAGTGCATTTCCATCGTTGCAATCAGTATTGTTGCTTGAAAATCCAATGCCTGGATTTGAACAAAGAGAATTTCCGGTGTCGAATAAATCACCAAACCCATCCATGTCAAGATCGGTATAGTAGGTAATGAAGGTCAAACCATCGTCAGCAGAACCATTACAGTTGTCGTCGAAGCCATTACAGGTTTCCGCAATAGTAGGATTGATGAACGGATTCTGATCGTTGCAATCGGAATTGTTAATTGAAAATCCCGGCCCTGGAGTACTGCACAATGAATTTCCCGTTCCAAACAAATCTCCATAACCATCATTGTCAAAATCAGCGTAGTAAGTGATAAATGTTAATCCATCATCAATTGCTATGTTGCAATTGTCATCAATGCCGTTACAAATTTCAATAGCCGAAGGATTGATAAGTGAATTTCCATCATTACAATCTGTATTGTTCGTTGAAAATCCTGTTCCTGGATTAATACACAAAGAATTACCGGCACCCAGTAAATTTCCAAATCCATCATTGTCAGCATCTGCGTAATAAGTGATGAAGGTTAAGCCATCATCAGCCGTTCCGTTGCAGTTGTCGTCAATGTTATTGCAGCTTTCTGCTGCTGAAGGATTGATTGCAGCATTCCCGTCGTTACAATCAGTGTTGGTGGTTGTATAACCTGTTCCGGGATTATTACACAAAGAATTACCGGCATCCAGCAAATTTCCAAATCCATCATTGTCAGCATCCGTGTAATAGGTGATAAAGATCAATCCTTCATCAGCATTGCCGTTGCAATTATCGTCAATGCCATTGCACGATTCGGTAATGCCGGGATTAATTTCAGCGTCAACATCATAGCAGTCTTCATTGTTAGTGGCATAACCGGTTCCCGGATTGTTGCACAAATCATTTCCTGCCAGAAATAAGTTTCCATATCCATCCTGATCCTGATCAATGTAATAAGTGACAAAGTTCAATCCGTCATCGGTTGATCCATTGCAGTTGTCATCAATGCCATTGCAACTTTCAATAGCGTTAGGATTGATAAGTGAATTGCTGTCATTACAATCACTATTACTAACTGAAAAGCCAATTCCAGGA
This sequence comes from Chitinophagaceae bacterium, assembly GCA_016717285.1. NCBI lineage: Bacteria > Pseudomonadati > Bacteroidota > Chitinophagia > Chitinophagales > Chitinophagaceae > Chitinophagaceae bacterium. The sequence goes on along the minus strand of JADKFU010000005.1, from coordinate 1,969,366 downwards.
TTATTACATAGTGAAATTCCGGGATTAGTTACATCACCATAACTGTCATTGTCAAGATCAGGATAATAATTAGTGAAGATCAATCCATCATCCGTCGTTCCGTTGCAGTTGTCATCTATGCTATTGCAACTTTCAATTGCAGAAGGACTGATTAGTGAATTTGCATCATTGCAATCCGTATTACTTGTTGAATAGCCAATTCCGGGATTATTACATAGTGCAATTCCGGGATCACCTGCGTCACCAAAATTGTCATTGTCCAGATCGGGATAATAATTTGTAAAGATCAATCCGTCGTCAGCAGTTCCATTGCAGTTGTCGTCGATACTATTGCAGCTTTCTATCGCTGAAGGATTGATAGCAGCATTTACATCGTTACAATCAGTGTTGGTAGTCGTAAATCCTGTCCCAGGATTTACACAAAGTGAATTTCCAGCATCCAGCAAATTTCCGAATCCGTCATTATCCGTATCCGCATAATAAGTGATAAAGGTCAATCCATCATCAGCCGTTCCGTTGCAATTATCATCAATGCTGTTACAAATTTCTATTGCTGAAGGATTGATGATTCCATTCCCATCGTTACAATCGGTATTGTTTAAGGAAAATCCTGCTCCCGGATTATTACACAAAGAATTTCCTGCATCCAGCAAACTTCCAAATCCATCATTATCAGCATCTGCGTAATAAGTGATGAAGGTCAATCCATCATCAGCCGTTCCATTGCAGTTATCATCAATGGTGTTGCAAATTTCAATTGCTGAAGGATTGATTGCTGCATTTCCATCATTGCAATCAGAATTATTAATAGCGAATTCAATTCCCGGATTATTACACAAAGAATTTCCGACATCCAGCAAATTTCCGAATCCATCATGGTCAGCATCTGCGTAATAGGTGATGAAAGTCAATCCTTCATCAGCCGTTCCATTGCAGTTGTCATCAATGCTGTTGCAGACTTCAATTCCGAAAGGGTTGATGAGTGAACTTCCATCATTGCAATCAGCATTGTTTAAGGAAAATCCTGTTCCTGGATTATTACAAAGCGAATTACCGGCATCCAGTAAATTCCCAAATCCATCATTATCAGCATCGGTGTAATAAATTGCAAAGACCAATCCTTCATCAGTATTGCCATTGCAATTGTCGTCAATGCCATTGCACTGTTCTGTTATACCTGGATTAATGGCAGCGTCAACATCATAGCAATCTGCATTATTGTCGGCATAACCTATTCCGGGATTGTTACACAAAGTAATTCCTGGTTGAAATAAGTTGCCATATCCATCCTGATCCTGATCAGGGTAATAAGTGACAAAGACCAATCCGTCATCCGTTGTTCCGTTACAGTTGTCGTCAATGCCATTGCAGCTTTCAACAGCAGCAGGACTGATCATTGAATTGGCATCATTACAATCTGTATTACTGGTTGCAAAACCAATTCCCGGATTGTTACATAGTGAAATTCCCGGATCAAATGCATCACCAAAACCATCATTATCCAGATCAGCATAATAATGTGTAAAAATCAAACCGTCATCTGTTGCTCCGTTGCAATTGTCGTCGATGCTGTTACAATTTTCTATTGCGGAAGGATTGATGGCAGCATTTCCATCATTGCAATCCGTATTATTTGTCGAGAATCCAATTCCCGGATTTGTGCAAAGTGAATTTCCTGCATCCAACAAACTTCCAAATCCATCATTGTCAGCATCTGCGTAATAGGTGATAAAGATCAATCCATCATCATCTGTTCCATCGCAATTGTCGTCGATGTTATTACAAGTTTCGAAAGCTGAAGGATTGACGGCAGCATTTCCATCGTTGCAATCGGTGTTGTTGGTTGAATATCCTGTACCAGGATCATTGCACAACGAATTTTCTGTACTGCCGGAATTGCCGAATCCATCATTGTCAGCATCGATATAATATGAAATGAATAAACCTTCATCTGCCGCACCATTACAGTTGTCATCAGTGCCATTGCATACTTCAGCAGCGCCTGGAAAAACAGCACTTAGATTGTCATCGCAATCCGTGTTGCTGATTACAAACCCTGAAGGCTGTGCACAGGAATCAATCTGTATGTCAGGATTTCCGAATCCATCGTTGTCTCCATCTGCATAATAGGTAGTAAGTATAACCCCGTCATCGGCTGGGCCGTTGCAGTTATCATCAATACCATTACAACTTTCAACAGCTCCGGGATTGATGGCAGGATTTCCATCATTGCAATCCGTATTGTTGGTGGAAAATCCAATGCCCGGATTATTACAAAGCGAATTTCCAGCAGTGAGCAGCTCACCATAACCATCGTGATCCAGATCTATGAAATAATCTGTAAAGAGCAATCCATCATCAGCCGTTCCATTACAGTTATCGTCTATGCTATTGCAACTTTCGTTGGCTGCAGGATTGATGAGGGGATTTCCATCATTGCAATCTGTATTATTCGTAACATAGTCGGTTCCCGGATTATTGCAAAGTGAATTTCCCGAATCGAGCAAATCACCAAATCCGTCATGATCGAGATCGGCGAAGTAGGTAATGAAGATGATTCCATCATCAGTGGTTCCGTTACAATTATCATCAAGGCTGTTACAAATTTCTATAGCTGAAGGATTGATCAATGGATTTGCATCATTGCAATCTGTATTGTTTGTTGAAAATCCTGTTCCGGGATTATTACACAATGAATTACCTGCATCCAATAAATCACCAAATCCATCATTGTCAGCATCAGCGTAATAAGTGTTGAAAGTCAATCCGTCATCAGCCGTGCCATTGCAGTTATCATCAATGGTGTTACAATTTTCAATAGCAGCAGGATTGATCAGCGGATTCCCGTCATTGCAATCTGTATGATTCGTGGAAAATCCTGTTCCCGGATTGTTACAGAGCGAATTTCCAACAGCCATTAAATCGCCGAAGTTGTCATGATCCAGGTCAGCGTAATAAGTTGTGAAGGCCAATCCTTCATCAGTATTGCCATTGCAATTGTCGTCAATGCCATTGCAGGATTCTGTTATACCGGGATTAATGCCAGCGTCAATATCGTAACAGTCCGTATTGTTAGTGGCATAACCAGTTCCTGGATTGTTACACAAATTAATTCCTGGCTGAAATAAATTTCCATATCCATCCATATCCATATCAGGATAATAAGTAACAAAAGTAACTCCATCATCTGTACTTCCGTTACAGTTATCATCAATGCCGTTACAGCTTTCGATAGCGATAGGATTGATGAGCGGATTACCATCATTACAGTCTGTGTTGTTGATTGAAAATCCAATTCCCGGATTATTACACAATGAATTCCCGGTATCTGATAAATCACCAAATTCGTCATGATCCAAATCTGCGAAATAGGTAATGAAGATGATTCCATCATCAACCGATCCATTGCAGTTATCATCAATGGTGTTACAACTTTCAATGGCAGCAGGATTGATTAGAGGATTCGCGTCATTGCAATCTGTGTTGGTGGTTGAAAAGCCTGTCCCAGGATTGTTGCATAACGAATTGCCCGCGTCAAGTAAATTTCCGAATTCATCATTATCAGCATCTGTATAGTAGGTAATGAAGCTCAAACCATCATCAGTCGTTCCATTGCAATTATCGTCAATGCTGTTGCAGATTTCAATCGCTGAAGGATTGATAGCAGCATTTACATCGTTACAATCAGTGTTGGTAGTCGTAAATCCTGTCCCTGGATTTACACAAAGTGAATTTCCAGCATCCAGCAAATTTCCGAATCCATCATTATCCGTATCCGCATAATAAGTGATAAAGGTCAATCCATCATCAGCCGTTCCATTGCAATTATCATCAATACTGTTACAAATTTCTATTGCTGAAGGATTGATTGCAGCATTTCCATCATTGCAATCAGAATTATTAATGGCGAATCCAATTCCCGGATTATTACACAAAGAATTTCCTGCATCCAGTAAACTTCCAAATCCATCATTGTCAGCATCAGCGTAATAAGTGATGAAGTTCAAGCCATCATCAGCAGTGCCGTTGCAGTTATCATCAATGCTGTTACAAGTTTCAATTGCTGAAGGATTGATTGCTGCATTTCCATCATTGCAATCAGAATTATTAATAGCGAATCCAATTCCCGGATTATTACACAAAGAATTTCCTGCATCCAACAAACTTCCAAATCCATCATGGTCAGCATCTGCGTAATAGGTGATGAAAGTCAATCCTTCATCAGCCGTTCCATTGCAGTTGTCATCAATGCTGTTGCAGACTTCAATTCCGAAAGGGTTGATGAGTGAACTTCCATCATTGCAATCAGCATTGTTTAAGGAAAATCCTGTTCCTGGATTATTACAAAGCGAATTACCGGCATCCAGTAAATTCCCAAATCCATCATTATCAGCATCGGTGTAATAAATTGCAAAGACCAATCCTTCATCAGTATTGCCATTGCAATTGTCGTCAATGCCATTGCACTGTTCTGTTATACCTGGATTAATGGCAGCGTCAACATCATAGCAATCTGCATTATTGTCGGCATAACCTATTCCGGGATTGTTACACAAAGTAATTCCTGGTTGAAATAAGTTGCCATATCCATCCTGATCCTGATCAGGGTAATAAGTGACAAAGACCAATCCGTCATCCGTTGTTCCGTTACAGTTGTCGTCAATGCCATTGCAGCTTTCAACAGCAGCAGGACTGATCATTGAATTGGCATCATTACAATCTGTATTACTGGTTGAATAGCCAATTCCCGGATTGTTACATAGTGAAATTCCCGGATCAAATGCATCACCAAAACCATCATTATCCAGATCAGCATAATAATGTGTGAAAATCAAACCGTCATCTGTTGCTCCGTTGCAATTGTCGTCGATGCTGTTACAATTTTCTATTGCGGAAGGATTGATGGCAGCATTTCCATCATTGCAATCCGTATTATTTGTCGAGAATCCAATTCCCGGATTTGTGCAAAGTGAATTTCCTGCATCCAATGAACTTCCGAAGCCATCCTGATCAGCATCGATGTAGTAGGCTACGAATAGTCCTTCGTCTGAAGAACCATTGCAATTGTCATCAGTGCCATTGCATATTTCAGCAGCGCCTGGGAAAATGGCACTAAGCGTATCATTGCAGTCAGTATTGCTTATGACGAAGCCGGAGGGCTGTGCGCAGGAATCAATCTGAATGTCAGGATTTCCAAATCCGTCGTTATCGGTATCCTGATAATAAGTAATATTCCCAACAGCATCATCCACTGTGCCATTGCAGTCATCATCAATGCCATTACAGTTTTCAAGAACAAAGGGATGAACAAAAGTGTTCGCATCATTGCAATCTGTATTGATTGTGGAATACCCGGTTCCCGGATTGGTACAGAGCGTGTTACCGGGATCCAGCAAATTACCATAACCATCATTGTCTAAGTCAACATAATAAATAATGAATAGTAAACCATCATCAGCAGTTCCATTGCAATTATCATCAATGATATTACAAATTTCAAGTGCAATGGGACTGATGAGTGGATTGCCATCATTGCAATCGGTATTGTTTGTAGAATAATCGGTGCCGGGATTATTGCAAAGCGAAATTCCTCCATCCAGCAAATCGCCAAATCCATCATGATCGAGATCGGCGAAGTAAGTTATGAAGACAATTCCATCATCGGCGGTGCCATTGCAGTTATCATCAATGTTATTGCAACTTTCGTTGGCTGCAGGATTGATGAGGGGATTTCCATCATTGCAATCTGTATTGTTCGTTGAAAATCCTGTTCCCGGATTATTACACAATGAATTACCTGTATCCAATAAATCACCAAATCCATCATCATCCACATCAGCGTAATAACTAATGAAAGTTAATCCGTCATCAGCCGTGCCATTGCAGTTATCATCAATGGTGTTACAACTTTCAAGGGCTGAAGGATTGATCAGTGGATTCGCGTCATTACAATCTGTATTGTTCGTTGAAAATCCTGTTCCCGGATTATTACACAATGAATTACCTGCATCCAATAAATTTCCAAACCCATCATCATCCACATCAGCGTAATAACTAATGAAAGTCAATCCGTCATCAGCCGTTCCATTGCAGTTATCATCAATGGTGTTACAACTTTCAACAACTGAAGGATTGATCAATGAATTCGTGTCATTGCAATCTGTATTGTTCGTTGAAAATCCTGTTCCCGGATTATTACACAATGAATTACCTGCATCCAATAAATCACCAAATCCATCATCATCCACATCAGCGTAATAACTAATGAAAGTCAATCCGTCATCAGCCGTTCCATTGCAGTTATCATCAATGGTGTTACAACTTTCAACAACTGAAGGATTGATCAATGAATTCGCATCATTGCAATCTGTATTGTTCGTTGAAAATCCTGTTCCCGGATTATTACACAATGAATTACCTGCATCCAATAAATCACCAAACCCATCATCATCCACATCAGCGTAATAACGTAATGAAGATTATTCCCTCATCAGCCGTTCCATTGCAGTTATCATCAATGGTGTTACAACTTTCAACAACTGAAGGATTGATCAGTGAATTCGCGTCATTGCAATCTGTATTGTTAGTTGAAAAGCCAGTTCCCGGATTATTGCAAAGAGAATTACCTGCATCCAATAAATCACCAAATCCATCATGATCCAGATCAGCGAAATAACTAATGAAGATTAATCCTCATCGGCCGTACCATTGCAGTTATCATCAATGGTGTTACAACTTTCAACAACTGAAGGATTGATCAGTGAATTCGCATCATTGCAATCTGTATTGTTAGTTGAAAAGCCAGTTCCCGGATTATTACACAATGAATTACCTGCATCCAATAAATCACCAAACCCATCATGATCGAGATCTGTGAAATACGTAATGAAGATTATTCCCTCATCAGCCGTTCCATTGCAGTTATCATCAATGGTGTTACAACTTTCAACAACTGAAGGATTGATCAGTGAATTCGCGTCATTGCAATCTGTATTGTTCATTGAAAATCCTGTTCCCGGATTATTGCAAAGAGAATTACCTGCATCCAATAAATCACCAAATCCATCATCATCCACATCAGCGTAATAACTAATAAAAGTCAATCCGTCATCAGCCGTTCCATTGCAGTTATCATCAATCGTATTACAACTTTCAACGGCTGAGGGATTAATCAGTGGATTCGCATCATTACAATCTGTATTGTTAGTTGAAAAGCCAGTTCCCGGATTATTACAAAGAGAATTACCTGCATCCAACAAATTTCCAAATCCATCGTGATCGGTATCTATGAAATAAGTGACGAAGATTATTCCCTCATCAGCCGTTCCATTGCAGTTATCATCAATGGTGTTACAACTTTCAAGGGCTGAAGGATTGATCAGTGGATTCGCGTCATTGCAATCTGTATTGTTCGTTGAAAATCCTGTTCCCGGATTATTACACAATGAATTACCTGCATCCAATAAATCACCAAACCCATCATGATCGAGATCTGTGAAATACGTAATGAATATTATTCCTTCATCAGCCGTGCCATTGCAGTTATCATCAATCGTATTACAACTTTCAACGGCTGAGGGATTGATCAGTGGATTCGCATCATTACAATCTGTATGGTTGGTGGAAAATCCATTTCCGGGATTATCGCAGACAGAATTGCCTGCACTCGACAGATCTCCAAAGCCGTCATTGTCCAGGTCGGTGTAATATGTTGTGAAGATTAAACCTTCATCAGTCCCGCCATTACAATTGTCATCAATACTGTTACAACTTTCGAGAGCCGCAGGATTGATGAGTGCATTTCCATCGTTGCAATCGGTATGGTTGACAGAAAATCCAACTCCCGGATTAATGCAAAGCGAACTTCCGGCATCGGGTAAAAGTCCAAAACCGTCCATATCAGCATCAACATAGTAGGTAGTAAAAATCAAACCATCATCAGCGGTTCCATTACAATTGTCGTCAATGTTGTTGCAAATTTCAATTGCTGCAGGATTGACAAGCGGATTTCCATCATTACAATCTGTATTGCTGATAGAAAATCCGGTTCCCGGATTAATGCAAAGTGAATTTCCCCCATCAAACAAATCTCCGGATCCATCAAAATCAGCATCAGTGTAATATGTAATAAAGACCAATCCATCATCTGCAGTTCCGTTACAATCGTCATCAACAGTGTTACAAATTTCAACCGAGCCGGGATTGATGGTCGCAACTACATCATTGCAATCAGTATGATTAATGGAATATCCTGTCCCGGGATTCTCGCACAAGGAATTTGGAGTCGCCAATAAATCGCCATAAGTATCATGATCAAGATCGATATAATAGGTCACGAAGATCAATCCTTCATCGGTAAACCCATTACAATTGTCGTCGATGCCATTGCAACTCTCAGTTGTATTCGGATGTACGTCCGCATTATTATCGTTACAATCACCACCAATGACAGAAAAACCGACACCCGGATTACTGCAGAGCGATGTACCGGGATTTGTGAAATCACCATATCCGTCAGCGTCGGTATCAGGAAAATAAATGACTGTTAATCCTTCATCAGTGATTCCATCACAGTTATCATCAATTCCATTGCAGCTTTCAATAACATTCGGATTGATACCTGCATTTGCATCATTACAGTCATTATGAGTGGTGGAAAAACCGATGCCCGGATTGTTGCATAAAGTATCACCGTCATCTGAAAAATTGCCGAAGCCATCGCCATCAGCATCGGTATAGTAGGTTACAAAAATTAATCCTTCATCAATGTTCCCATTGCAATTATCATCCACACTATTACAAGTTTCAGTTGCCATAGGATGAATAGTAGACACAGCGTCATTGCAATCAGTATAATCCAAAACATAACCAACAGGCGGAGTCGCCGCATCTTTCCGTTGTAATGGATTACCATACTGATCGCCGTCTGCATCCTGAAAATAAGCGGATTCAAGTTTACATCCTCCAAGATCAAAAGGTACAGTATCGCCTGTTGCTAACCGGAGACTGTCAAACTTTATCCGGTAGGACTGAATAAGGGTTGCATAAGCCGGATCAAAAATGAGATTGTTATTTTCTTTTGGGTCGATGGTAAGATCATAAAACTCTTCGGTAGGACTGCTGCACAGACTATAGATGTATATATGTTGCAATGATCTCACAGCTGCCCATCTGTTTCCTCCGTCCGGATAGTTTTCGTAGAAAAAATATTTTCGATGCTCCTGTCCCTGGGCCAGTTTGTGAAGAGAAACGCCGTCCATGTTAAAAGTATCAGGTATGCCGGCCGCTTCCAGAAGTGTTTCCGCAATATCAATATTGGCCGCAATTTCATTTTCTACAACAGTACCGGCCTGAAACCATGCAGGATAGCGAATAAACAATGGAACACGAAGGGATTCTTCATACGCCATAATTTTCTTCTCCATGCCATGTTCACCAAGCAAATACCCGTTGTCACTGGAAAAAATAATGAGCGTGCTATCAAGAATTTGTTTTTGTTCGAGGTAACCTAAAACGGTATCTACGCAGTATTCTGCAGCATGTGCTGTTTCATAATAATCCCTGATTTCCTGATCAAGTTCGACGGAATCACCTAAGAATTCATGTGCAGGATATAAATAAGAGGGGAAATTTTTTGTGTATTTCGGTGTATTGTCAGGAAAATTAATTGCCGATTGCTGATACAACGTTTCTTCTCCCTGCAATGGCTCCCATGGAAGGTGCGGGTAGCGGTAAAAGAGAAACAATGCCCATGGGGCTCCTTCGGGCACTTGATTTTCAACAAAGTTAATTCCGAGATCTGTGTATACGACCGCCTCACTTTGCGGATAATAAGCACTGGTTCCATCATTGAACCTCATCACGATGCTGTCATGATCAGCTGAATCGGTAATTGCCCAGAAATCAAAACCAATGGGTTCATCCGGAACATGAAAATCGAGCAGCCATTTTCCGATAAAGGCTGTTTTATATCCATTGTCCTGTAGGATGGAAGAAATATATGTCAAGCCGGGCTTGGGCGAAGTCTGGTTGTTAAAGGTTCCATGATGGTGTGCATACAGACCCGTATAAATGGAAGCACGGCTTGGTGTGCACAGGGAAGTGGTTACACCTGTGAACTTAAAGTTGACTCCTTCATCTGCAATGCGGTTTACTGATGGTGTGCTGAAAAATGAGGGTCCTCCATTGGGTGCAAACATGTCATAACGTGCATCATCAAGCATGATGATCACAATGTTTGGTTTGGAAGAGCCAGGTTGGGCAAAGACAGCACCTTCAAACAGGCACATTAAAAGAATGAATCCGATTATCGGGGCATAAAAAGTTGCGATTCTTTTTTTAGTAGCGGTTATCGGGAGAAAGAGAGAAAGAGGGTGAAAAAGATGTCCTAAAAACATTAGCGGCATCATAATGATGTAACAGGTTAATCTATCCAATAAACAAGATAAACGGGATCTTATGGAATCAATCAATTGCTTGTAGAAATTTTCTCTCATGTTGGAGGGCAAATAAACGAAAAGTATAGTTATAACTATGCTGTTTTTATTAAGGAATTTGTCAGGTGTGCACGTTTAATAAATATGCTTTTTTTATAATTAATGCGCTACGCTATGCAAATTCAACATTACATGAAAATCATTGCTTATTTGAATAGTAATCGCAGGTAGCATTTTAAGTAGCGTTATAAATTCTCTTCATCTCCTGATTGCAAATAAAAATCAATGCACTCTTTTTTTATCTTTGAACTTCTAAAAAAAACGGATGAAACCAAAACTTCTTTTCACTGTTCTTATTGTTATGATTCTTTCTGCATCCTATTTCTCCTGTACTGATCAATCCGGGCAAAAACAAACCGCTGAACCGGTAAACGACTTCACTTTTTATTCAGAGCAGTTTGCTGATTTTAGAATACTGAGATATGAAGTTCCCGGTTTCGAACAATTGAGTCTGCAACAAAAACAACTCGCTTATTACTTGTATGAAGCGACGCTTGCAGGTCGTGACATTTTTTACGATCAAAGTTATCAGTACAATCTTGTTGTTCGCCGCACGCTGGAAGCAATCATCAGTTCAGATAATAGCGACTTGACAAGTGATGAAGGCGTTAAATTGATGGTGTATGCAAAGCGGGTATGGTTTTCAAGTGGCATTCACCATGTATATTCAAATAATAAGCTGATGCCGGAGTTTACGCAGGAATGGTTTGCCAAACAGGTTAATGCATGCGATAGTGCTAAACTTCCACTTGCAAATGGTCAGTCGGTTACTGATTTTATTGCTTTTGTTTCACCCATCATCTTCGATCCGAAAGTGGCACCAAAGCGAGTTAACCTTGATAATAAAAGTGACCTGATTCAAAGCAGTGCAGTTAATTTCTATGAGAATGTTACTGAGAAAGAAGTGGAAGCTTTCTATAAAAGCATGAATAACAAAACTGATACAACACCGCCATCATATGGTTTGAATTCAAAGTTATTAAAGCTGGCAGATGGAAAGATGGAAGAGAAAATCTGGAGGCAAGGAGGGATGTATGGTCCTGCCATTGAAAAAATTACGTATTGGTTGTCAAAAGCCGCTGCAGTTGCTGAAAACCCACACCAGCAAAACCTTATTAACCTTTTAATTGCCTTTTATAAGACAGGTGATCTTAAGAAGTTTGACGAATACTCCATTGAATGGGTAAAAGATACTTCAGTGGTTGATTTCGTAAATGGGTTTATTGAAGTATATCATGATCCGCTCGGGTATAAAGGTTCATGGGAAGCTTATGTCTCCATTAAAGATATGGAAGCCACCAAACGAATTAAAGCAATTGGCGATCAGGCGCAATGGTTTGAAGACCATTCACCATTGATGCCTGAACACAAGAAGAAGAATGTAGTAGGTGTTTCCGCGAAAGTGATCAATGTTGCTGTTGAGTGTGGTGCGTTGGCACCACTTACTGCCATTGGAATCAATCTTCCTAATGCGGAATGGATCAGGGAGGATGTTGGTTCAAAATCTGTCACCATCGGCAACATTACACATGCTTATTCCGAGGATGGAAAGACAAGTGGTGTGCTCGAAGAATTTTATTACAGCGACACGGTTAAAAACCGTTTGAAAGAATTCGGTTCGATTACTGATAACCTTCATACGGATATGCACGAAGTGATCGGACATGCTTCAGGCCAGATGAATGTTGGAGTGGGATCATTCAACGAAACATTAAAAAATTATGCGAACACATTGGAAGAAGCACGTGCCGATCTTGTGGCGCTTTATTATATGATTGATCCCAAGCTGGTGGAGATTGGTGTTATGCCGACTGCCGATGCAGGAAAATCGGAGTACGACCGGTACATTGCCAATGGCATGATGATACAGTTAACCCGTTTGCCGGAAGATGAAAATCAGCTTGAAGAATCACACATGCGCAACAGGCAGATGATCGCTTCCTGGTGTTATGAAAATGGCAAGCAGGAAAATGTGATTGAGAAAGTGTTGGATAATGGCAAGACTTATTTTGTAGTGCGTGATTACACTAAGCTCCGCACACTTTTTGGAAATTTGCTTCGTGAAGTACAGCGCATCAAATCAGAAGGAGACTACAAGGCAGGAAGTGCTTTGGTAGAAACTTATGGCGTAAAAGTAGATCCTGCTTTACACAAAGAAGTTTTGGAAAGATTCAAAAAACTCAACATCGCCCCTTACAAAGGATTTATTCAGCCGCGACTGGTGCCAGTGATGGATGGCGAAAAAATTACTGATGTGAAAGTTGAGTATCCGGATGACTTTACGAAACAAATGTTGGAGTATGGAGTCGATAACTCTTTATTGCCGGATGTGAATTGATTGAAGAATTGTTTAATTGTTGCATTGATAAATTGTTGTTTGCATCTAATCAAGACAGGTCAATAATTAAATAGTTAAACCTTTCGTCAAATTGTTTAATTGTTGCTTGGCATCTAATCAAGGCAGCCCAGAAATTAAACACTTAAACAATTTATAATTTAACCTCCTCCTCCCATTTCCTGAATCATCTCCCCGCCATTGGTATTCTTTCTTTTGAAGAGTGAGGCATCAAACTTTCCAAATTTATAACTGAAATTCAACCTGATAAACTGCGGATCGCGAAAGCGCGATGACGTTTGTGTGAAGTAATCTGTGTCGTAATAAGTAGTATAATTTCTAGTCCGGAAAATGTCTGTAAAGCTCAATGTAAGTGCCGCTGCTTTGTTTTTCAGAAATTCTTTCTTCACTGAAAAATCAACGCCATACACCGGCTTCACATAACCCTGCAAAGTTGCAGGAGGAGTGCCAAAGCCACCACCGCCGCCCATTCCACCACCTCGTCCACCGCCACCACCTCCACCGGATTGTGGAACGGAAGTTTTAGATTGATAGTCGCCGCTTAACTGTAGCGTGAAATTCAGTGGCAATTTAAAGGTGGCATTCACTTTTGCAAACCAACTGAATTGACTATTGGTCAGGTCGCTTTCAATATTGCTTCCGTCAATATAGGATTGAAATAGGTTAACATTTGTAGTAAGGTTAAACCATTTTTTGATCGAATTGCTGGAAGTGAATTCCAGTCCCATCAGGTAACTTGAATTCGCATTTTGATAGGTATTAATAATAATTTCTTCCATGGAAGCACTGTCGAAAGTAAGTTCCTGGTAACGCGTAATCAGGCCATTTGTATACTTGAAATAGGTGGTGGCCTGCAGGCTGTTCGACTTATTAAAATTCTGATCGAAGTTGAATTCAAACGTGTTGGTGAACTGCGGTAACAGGTCGGGATTCCCTTTTTGAAGGTTTAATGAATCGGAATAATCAGTAAAAGGCATCAGTTGAAAAAAGTTGGGACGGTCAATCCTTCGTGAATAGCTGAGTGATAATGATCGTTCATCAGTCAAAGCATAGCTGATGAACCCACTGGGAAAAAGACTCAATGGAAAATTATTTTTGAAAGTTTGTCCTTCATTGGTAAGTGTTCCTGAATAAAAAGAACTCTCGACGCGCAATCCTGCCTTGTACTCGAATTTTTTAATTGCACTAGTGAAGGTAGCGTAGCCGGCGTACACCTGGTCGGTATAGGAATAGTTATTGATGTCTGGAATTTCAACGAGGTAATCCAGTGAGTCATTAAGTACATACACATGGTTTTCCGCTGTGAAACTTCTAAGTGCGCCACGGGCTCCGGCTTCCACTTTCCTATTCTCTTTCACCACATTTACATAATCTGTTTGCGCAGTGAAAACTTTATTGGTGCCACCACCAGTTTGTTCTTGCCTGCCTTCTGTACCAATCGGAATTTCCTGTTCATCATAGTATTGCGTTAGATATAAAGAGGTGTTTTCACTTGTGCTTTGATTGTAATTCACATCCGCACTAAGCGTGTTGTCTTCTTTTGGGAAAAGATGTTTGAATAACAGTGAACCGCCTTTGTTTTGAAAATTGCGGTCACTTTCGGTGCTGCGGATTGCATTACTGCTGGTGATCCCTGAATTATGTAATGTGTCAGTTACAAGGAATAACTCGTCTGTTGCATTAAATTTTCCCTGCGTATAGTTTCCACTCAACGTAATGGTATTTCTGTTGTTGAGAAAATAATCGATGCCACCGCCACCAGAGAAAAACTGGTTGTTATTTATCGGAGTATCTATTTGGTAAATATTGGTGAGCGGATCTCCGTATAAATTATATCGTTCGGTGTTACTATAGCTGATGGACTTGCGTTGCATGAAATTCACATTGGCAAAAACATTCACTTTGCCTTCCCGCACATTGATATCAGCACCTGCATTCGGTTTGCCCCGTTTGTCGATGCCGGCGCGAAGGTTACCATTGTATCCGACACGCCTGCTTTTTTTCATTACGATATTGATGATGCCTGACTGACCGCCTGAAGCATCGTAGCTTGCAGATGGGTTAGTGATCACTTCAATTTTTTCAATAGCATCAGAAGGAATCTGATCAATGGAAAGGGTAGTGGGTCTTCCATCCACAAAAATCTGCGGCGTTGCATTGCGCAATGTTACGTTTCCATCAAGATCGACCAATACGGAAGGCACTTTTTTCAATACCTCATCGGCTGTGCTTCCCGCATTGGAAGGGTCCTTATCTGGATTATAGACTTTTTTGTCGATTTCGAGTTTATAGAGTGGTTCTTCCCCCGATACCACCACTTCTGACAAGGTAATAGCAAGTGGCTTTAATTTAAAGTTTCCAAGATCTTTATCGGTGGAACTCATCATTTGCTGCATGTTGCCTTGCTGGCCGGGCTTACTATCGAATGCTATTTGTTGTTCTAAGGAATCATAACCGATTGCAGTAACGAGTAACAAAAATTTAGCTTTCACAGGCAGGTTTTCAAGATTAAAATCACCATTCGATTCTGTTAATCCACCTGTAATCAGCGTTCTTGTTTGCCTTTTTTTTACAGAATCATATTTTACCTGGAAGAGTTGAATAGTAGCGAATTCTATTCCTTTACCCGTTTTATCATCGAGTATCCTGCCGTAGAAACGCCCGGTATTCATTTGCTTTCCTCTGGCATTTCCTCCATTGGCGGAAGGTGAATTTTGTGCAAAGAGTATTTGTGAAAGTGTTATCCAAAACACTGTTAATATTACATATCTCATATTGTTATTCAATTACAGCCAGCGAATCTCAGCGTGAATTGGCAAAAATAAGTCATCTGAATCGAACATAAATGTTGTGTAAAAGTTAAATACGCTGTCGTTTAGCACTTCGGCTTCGCTCAGTGTAAGCGCAGCCGAAGAGTGGCCCCTGAGTTTAGCCGAAGGGTAAGCGCATCAACAAAATCCTAATGAGCATTGAATGATTTTTAAAAGTTAGCATGAATTCATTAAATTTCACGGTTAAATTTCTCCACCATGGACATTCCACTTGTAGAAAAAGAAGAATTAGCAACGTATCATTTCATACAATATGAGGTATTAAATAGTCAGTATGAAATTGAACTCCGGAAAATATTACTGGAAGAAGCCATGCTATTGGGTAACGGAGAAAAACACAAAGTGAGAATCATCTTGGAATGTTCAGAGGGACTTCGTATGGTAGAAACCACTGTATGGGATACAAGTGACTCGCATATTGAATTGAAAGGAGGAATTGATATTCCGATCTCCTGCATCCGGGAAGTGTTGATTTGAAGAGTAGTGAGTAGTGAGAAAGTCGTGAGTTCTTAGTCCTTAGTCGTTAGAGTCATTGGGTCATTCGTCATTCGTCATGAGTCGTTACTTCTGCATTGGCACATTGGCACATCAAACCATTGGCACATCCTAATTCTTAATTCCCACTTCCCCTTCCGTTTTAAATTCACTTGTGGTATGAAACGTAATATCAGGATTCGCTTCTTTCGTAACTCTTAATAACCATTCTGAAGGCGCAAGAAAAACGAGGTGTTGGTCCTTATCGTTAAACACATTTTGTGACTTAAAGCGGATAAATTCATCGAGCTTTTTCTTATCACCGGAAGTAATCCAGCAAGCCTTGTGAATGTCTTTTGGAATAAATTCACAGGAAGCACCATATTCATTTTTAAGACGATACTGAATCACTTCGAACTGCAGATCGCCTACAACGCCCACCACTTTCTTGCTGCCATGTTGCTGATAAAATAGCTGCGCAACGCCTTCTTCTGTTAACTGCTCGATGCCTTTTTCCAGTTGTTTCGTCTTCATCGGATCGCGGTTGATAAGTTCTTTGAATATTTCCGGAGAGAAACTGGGAATACCTCTGAACTGTAATACCTCACCTTCTGATAAAGAATCACCAATCTTAAAATTCCCTGTGTCATATAAGCCAATCACATCGCCCGGAAATGCTTCTTCAATAATATTTCTTTCTGATGCAAGGAATGTTGCAGGACTGCTGAACTTCAGCTCCTTCTTTAACCTGCAATGATAAATGTATTTGTTGCGCTCAAATTTTCCCGATACGATTCTAACAAACGCAATTCTGTTGCGGTGCTTGGGATCAATGTTCGCATGTATCTTAAAAACAAATCCGGTAAAAGCTTCTTCTTCAGGGTGTACCACTCTTTTATCCGTTTCACGGCTTTGAGGCGTTGGTGCAATACGGATAAATGTGTCCAGCAATTCTTTTACGCCAAAATTATTACGTGCACTTCCGAAAAATACTGGTGCAATGTTCGCCGCTAAATAATCTTCAACATCAAAATCAGGATATACGCCGCTGAGTAAATGTGCATCTTCCCGCAATTGCGACGCATCACGAGGTACTATTTCATCCAGGAGTTGATCTTCAAGGTTATTAATTTCTACGCGGTCTTTTTCAATGGTTTGTTTTTCCGGTTGAAAAAGCTGAAGTGTTTTATCGTACAAATTGTAGACGCCTTTAAATTCAGAACCTTTGTTAACAGGCCAGCTTAGCGGCTGAACCCTGATGTCCAGTTTCTTTTCAAGCTCATCGAGTAAATCAAACGGATCACGTCCTTCCAGGTCCATTTTATTGATGAACACAATTACAGGTGTCTTGCGCATTCTGCAAACTTCCATCAACCTTTCTGTTTGCGTTTCCACACCTTTTACAGAATCAATCACCAAAATCACACTGTCCACGGCGGTAAGTGTCCGGTAGGTATCTTCCGCAAAGTCTTTGTGACCCGGTGTATCAAGCAGGTTAATCAGCGTTTGGTTGTATTCAAAGGTCATTACAGAGGTAGCTACGGAAATACCTCGCTGACGCTCAATTTCCATAAAATCGGAAGTAGCTGCCCGTTTGATCTTATTGGATTTTACCGCACCTGCCACTTGTATTGCACCCCCGTAGAGCAAAAACTTTTCAGTGAGCGTGGTTTTTCCTGCATCAGGGTGACTGATGATGGCAAATGTTCTTCTGCGGGCTAATTCTTCAGTTAGTTTCATAAATCAAGGACCGCAAAGTTATTCAAACAATTATTCTATACCTTATCAATAACTGCCATCGTATGGCCTTTTAAATTAGTGGCTGAATTATTAATGTGACCTTTTCATGGGTAAATAATACATCTCAAAGTGGGTTTTGAAATTTATAACTAACTTTTCGGCTTAAATAAATAAACAGTATGAATTCTTTTTATCGGTTAGCAGGTAGTTTTTTGTTACTGGCAGTGATACCTTTTGCAGCGTTTTGTCAGTATGGTGTTCCTGACGCAACTTTTGGAATTAATGGAAGTTCGCTGGTTGATATCAGCGGATTTTCTGACGATATCACTGGTGTCATCATGCAGCCGGATGGCAAAATAGTAATGAGCGGATCAGCCCAATACACTGACCCTGATGGAGGAACTTCAGTTCTTATTCCTATCATCTGCCGTTTTAATACGGACGGTTCTCCCGATACCAGTTTCAATTCGAAGGCATTTATAGCTTTAACTGCGCCAACATTCGCGAATTCTTATTTCACGGATTTACAATTGGAGAGCAGTGGTAAGTTATTGTTTTTTGGAAGCCGCAAGTCCGATTTTTTTATTGTGCGTGTATTGCCTGACGGCACCGTTGACAATACATTTGCTGATAATGGAAAAGCAGTAACTGATATAAATAGTTCTTATGATCTCGCACATGGATTCATCATTCAGCCGGACGAAAAGATGGTTTGTGTAGGACAAACACTTGTTGATAATATTTTAAAGCCCATTATTTTGCGCTATAAGCCCGATGGTACACTGGATTCTACATTTGGTACATCAACAGGTTATACCATAATCCAGGAAATTGCAAATTTTGGCAATTTCATTGATGTAGTGCAGCAACCTGCTGATGGAAAGTTTATTGCAGCCGGTTACTACATGGATCCTGTAACTGATCTTAATTGGTTTTACCTGGCAAGGTTTAATAACGATGGTTCAGTCGACAGCACTTTCGACAGCGATGGCATCGTAACGCTGGACTTTGGGACCGGTACCAATCAGTTTCTTACAAAAATCGCTTTACAGACTGACGGAAAGATTATTGCAGTCGGCAAAGTATATACCTTATCATCCAGTGCCTGTGTCGCGCGTTTCAATCCGGATGGTTCCTTAGATGCTACCTTCCAGGGAGGAGGCAAGCAAATGTTGCCATGGGGCATAACTTCAAGCAGTGCCACATCCTGCCTGATTCAGCCCGATGATAAGATTGTGCTCACCGGTTATGCTTCAAATGTTTCTTCCGATGAATCCTTTATCATGATGCGTATGCTGAGCTCAGGTGCTCCTGACAATACATTCGGCAGCAATGGAATTGCGGAAAATAATTTCGGATCAAATGCCGCTATTGCAACCTGTTCTACCATTCAATCAGATGGTAAGTTGATTGCGGGAGGATACAATGGACAAGATGCCATGATTGCACGCTATTCGGGTTTATTTATTGGAATTGGTTCCGTTAAATCGCCTGGTTTTTCATTTCAGTTATTTCCGAATCCCGCTTCCACATTCACATCAGTAATCTGTGATATTGAGCAACCTGCCAATGTTTCCATTTCACTTTGTAATGCTTTAGGTGTTACGGTAGCTCCTTTGTATAACGGATTTCTTCCTAAAGGAAAACAAAACCTCGCGATTTCAATTCCTGCAAACATAGCGGACGGCATTTACTATTGCCGCATTCAATCTGCTTCATCACAAGCTATGCTGCCTTTTGAAATATTGAAGTGACACAGATGAATTATTTGCAGTCCTGTTTTTTGGAATAGATAATAGCTGCATGATGATTGTTATCGCATATAGACTGTGGTAACAATACCGGATAATTATTTCAATTGGTTTTATTTGAAATTGTTTGCTACTTTATTGATACTGAATAAGGCGACAATGCAATCAATTGAAAATAACGAAGATTATTTTAAAGGACGTGGCGCGCAAATAAAACCACGTAACAAATACCTGAAGCACGAATATGTTGCAGAACATAAAGAAGGATTGGATGAGCCATTAATCTCTAATCCGCTGACAAAGGTGTTTATGGAACATCCGAAAAAAATCCTGAATAAGGTGGAAAGCCCTGATCTGGGAATGGCATTTTCCATGAATCCATACCAGGGCTGCGAACATGGCTGCATTTATTGCTATGCAAGAAATACGCATACTTATTGGGGGTTTAACGCAGGGCTCGATTTTGAAAGTCGCATCATTGCCAAACCATCAGCACCGGAATTGTTGGATAAGGAATTACAAAACAAGAAGCACATTGCACAGTCAATCATGCTGTCCGGAAATACCGATTGCTATCAGCCGCTTGAACGTAAGCTTCAGATTACACGGCGCATGCTCGAAGTATTATTGAAACACAGGCATCCGGTCGGCATCATCACTAAAAATGCACTGATCCTGCGTGATCTCGATATACTTACAAAAATGGCGGAGTTGCGTTTAGTTTCCGTCACGATTTCTATCACAACACTCAACGAAAAATTGAGGCTGCTGATGGAACCGCGAACGGCAACAGCGAAACGCAGGATAGAAACCGTTCGGATATTGGCGTCAAATGGCATTCCGGTGAATGTGAATGTCGCGCCAATTATTCCATTCATCAACAGCGATGAAATCCCGGAAATTCTGGAGCGCGTTTCTGAAGCAGGAGCACTGTCGGCTCACTACACAATGGTTCGGTTAAATGGTGATGTAGCAATAATTTTTACAGACTGGATTCATAAGAATTTTCCTGATCGTGCTGAAAAAGTACTGCAGCATATCCGTTCGCTGCATGGTGGAAATTTGAACGACAGCCGCTTTGGTGTTCGCATGAAAGGTGAAGGCGAAGTGGCAGAATCGATCCGTCAGCTTTTTACCGTTTCAAAAAGAAAATATTTTGCAGGCAAAGTGTTTCCTGAATTGGATTATACATTGTTTGATAACAGTGAAAAAAAATCTCAGTTGAGTTTGTTCTGATAACTATAAATTTAAACCAGTGTTGGCTTGCTTAACAGAAAACGAAATTCATCCATAACCACGCCATTTTTAAGCACATGGTTTTTCAATACAATCTCCAGCTTAAATCCGCATTTTTTCAGTACTCGCACGGATATTTTATTAGTTTCAAATACACAGGCGAGCATTTTGTTTACAGGAAATGTTTTAAAAGTGTAAGCCACCATTTGATTCACCGCTTCACTGATGATTCCCTGATTCCAATAATTTTCTGCCAGCCAGTAACCAAGTTCGGCATTCATGTTTTCCGCATCTTTTAATAGCACAATGCCGATTGCTCCAACAGCAAAATCATTAATTGCTATCGCGAAATTGGTTGAAGGTGCTATTGATTTGTTTTTCTCAATCCAAATTTTTGCATCTTCAGGAGTATAAGGTTGAGGTAATGAATCACGCAGATTTTTGCTTATGTTTTTATTGTTGAGAGCATTCACCAATGAATCAACATCATCGTCTCGCCATTCCCGCAATGTAAATACCGTAGTCATGCTTTCAGCCGATTCTCCATCCGTTTTGTGCTGTTCTTTCCGGTCGAATCAAGATGACATCTTTGTTTTCTCCCACAACGCCCAATACCAGGCATTCAGAATAGAAATTGGCAATTTGTTTTGGCGGAAAATTTAATACTGCAATAACCTGTGTATGTATCAACTCTTCTTTTGTATAAAGCGCAGTAAGTTGGGCTGATGATTTTCTGAATCCAAGTGTACCGAAATCAATGGTAAGTTGATATGATGGATTTCTGGCTTCCGGAAAATCATGAACTCCTACAATCGTTCCCACCCGTATTTCTATTTTTTCAAAATCATTCCACGTAATCATGTATTGGCTTAATTGGAAAGTTAATAAAGTGAATCCGGGCAGTTTGAAATTTTATTATTTTTGAATCCCTTGAATTTTTGACGGTTGCTCTGCAGCGTTCAAAATTAAAATTCTTCAACCTAAAATAATAAAAGCATGTCAGGTAACAAGATGCGAATACTTTGCTGGAATGTGAATGGAATACGGGCCGCATGGAAAAAAGGATTTCCAGATTGGTTTTCAGCGGAAGCACCTGATATTCTTTGTCTGCAGGAAACGAAAGCAAATGTCGATCAGCTTGACCATGAAATAGTAAATTTTGAAGATTATAAGAGTTATTTTAATTCGGCGGAGAAGAAAGGATATTCCGGTGTGGCTATTTATACGCAACAGGAACCTTTGAGCGTGCAGAATGGATTAAGCAATTCTTTGTTTGACGGCGAAGGCCGCGTGATTGAAATGGAGTTTGAAAAATTTGTATTGTTCAATGTTTATTTTCCGAACGGTGGGAGAGGACCGGAGCGGGTGAAATACAAACTTGATTTTTATGACGCACTCTTTCAACGGGCAGAACAGTTACGATCACAGCAAAAGAATATTATTATTTGCGGTGATTATAACACAGCGCATAAGGAAATTGACCTTGCCCGTCCAAAAGAAAATGCCAACACAAGCGGCTTTCTGTTAGAAGAGCGTCTCTGGATGGATAAAATTGTGGAGATGGGTTACATAGATACATTCAGAGAATTCAACCAGCAACCGGATTGTTATACTTATTGGGACCAGATAACCCGGGCCCGTGAACGAAACGTAGGTTGGAGAATTGATTATTTCTTTGTTTCAAAAGAAGCAAGAGGAATGGTAACCAATGCAAGAATTCATGCCGATGTAATGGGAAGCGACCATTGCCCGATTGAACTGCAGTTAACGTTATGAGTTTTGGTTTTCTATTTTCTGACTCCCCATTTATTGGTTGATAAAACAAGTATTATTGGATATTCTCTTTTTACGAAATTGCCAATGTCAACCGTTCGTTCGGGCAACTAAAGGATGGTGTAGGTCGTTTGTGTTTCTTTGTTTTGAACTTTCATTTCAATTTGAGCATTCTTCCAAATATTAAATCAGTAAGTGATCCTGAACTGATTGCTGAATATCGTGAGAGCGGTAACAATAGATACGTGGGTGAATTGTACGAAAGATACACTCACCTTGTATATGGTGTTTGCATGAAGTACCTGGAGAACACCGAAGACAGCCGTGATGCTACCATTGAAATCTTTGTGAAATTGCTGGACGACCTGAAAAAGCACGAAGTCGAAAATTTCAAAGGCTGGTTATATAGTGTAGCGAAGAATTATTGTCTGATGAAGTTCAGAAAGGACAAAGGCAGAATTGAAAATCGGCCGGAACTACAGGAAGAACTCATTGCGGTTATGGAATGGGATGCAAACATGCATCTTGATAGCGAACAGAAGAATGAAGAGGAGCTGGATACTGTAGAAAAGGCAGTCTTGCAATTACCCCCCGAACAAAGGTTGTGCATTGAGCTTTTCTACCTTCAGGAAAAAAGTTATCAGCAGGTGATGGAAGAAACAGGATTTGATTTTAAACAGGTGAAAAGTTTTATTCAGAATGGAAAGCGGAACTTAAAGAACCTGATAAACAAGCAATATGAAGCCAAAGTCTGATAACATATTTGCTGATCACCAGGGTGATGTGCCGCAGGATGTCTTGTTACGGTATGTCAATGGCTTTGCATCTCCGGAAGAGTCGCGTTGGGTAGAAGAGAAAATGGCTGACGATCCTTTTCTGTCGGATGCTGTGGACGGCATGATGAAAATAAACAATCCCGGAAAGGCGCAACAGGATTTGAAAGTGATTCATGAAGTAATCAGGAAAAAGTCAAACGCGAATTCTCGTGTAATCAGTTTGCAAAACAGATGGCTGCAACTTGCCGCTGCATTGGTGATTCTGATGAGTAGCATCTGGTTCATTAACAATAACCTGAATAAATCCGCCGAGAAAATATTTACCAATGAGTTTAAGCCGTATCCTTCGCCGTCAACACTTAACGAACCAACGGTTCTTTCAGATGCAAGTGTAAAAGAGGAACAGAAAAGTGCCTTCAGCGATTCCATTGTTGTTTCGAAAAACAAGGCAATCGTCACTACAAAGGAACCTGCCGCAGCGAACCAAAATCAAAATACGGAATCGGAGAGAGCTGAAGAGGTACAATCAGTACCTGATTTAACACTTTACAAAGATGACGTAAAATCAGAGACAGCTCTCTCTGAGGAAGACATTCAGGACAAGACGATAGTTTTCGAAAATAAAAAAATTGCCAGTGACAATTCTATTGTTCCACCATCATCTAAAGCTGTTCCCAATAGTCAGCAATTTGTTGAGCAACCTGCATCAACCTTAAGTTCTGTTGAAGGCATAAGCAGTTCGAATGATCCGAACGATGGTTATGCCATTGCAAGACAGCGTGAATTAGATGAAATAAAAACCAATATGAAAGCAGCGCTTGATTATTATCATGCAACTGATTATGTGGAAGCTATCAATGGATTCGAAAAGGTATTAAAGGAAGACAATAACAATGACGCAGCTAATTTTTATGCAGGTGTAAGTTACCTGGCAATTAGCAATGCTGATGCTGCGCTTGGTAAATTGAAGAAACTCGACAATAAGAAAAACGGTTCCTATTATGAAGCTGCGCTCTGGTATGAATCGCTGGCTTACGTACAGAAAGGGGATAAGAGGACTGCTACTGCCATTCTGCAAAAGTTGATAAACCTGAATGGAGAACATCGCGTGGAAGCGGAAGCGTTGCTGAAAAAACTTTGAGAGAATTAGGAATTAGGAATTAATTTGGGACGTATAAGATAGGATTTTGCAACAAAACTAAAGACTACTAACGACCAGGGACTCCGGACTAAGGACTTACAACGGGAAGGTGGTAAACAATTTAAACAATATAAACCCGAAACATTTCAAACAATTTAACTCCTAAACATTTCAAAACCTCATCCCTCCTTATGTCGCGGAACGCTTAAACAAATAATAAGCAGGCACTCCCAATGCCACAATAAAAAATCCAGGCCAGGTATACTGCGGCTTATAGACAAGCAAAATTCCGCAAATCAGGCAAATCATCCCAATATAAATGAGGGGTAAAACAGGATAACCGAATGCTTTATAATCGCGGGGCATATCAGGCATTTTTCTGCGCAGTATAAAGATTCCTGCAATTGTAAAAATGTAAAACAAAAGAACTGCAAAAACCACATAGTCTAGCAGATTACCGTAAGTTCCTGATAAGCAAAGCAGGCAGGCCCAGATGGAAGCAAAGATGGTTGCAACTGCCGGAACACCATTGCTGTTCAATCTTCCCATGCTATTGAAAAACAATTTGTCTTCCGCCATTTTATAAAACATCCTTGGTGCTGTCAATATCAATCCATTCAAACAACTGAAGGTGGAAAGCATGATCAATGCTGCCACCATCAAAACAGCAGTATGACCTGCCATGGCATCCGCTGCCGCCACACCAACACGATCATCTGTTGCAAACTGTATTCCGCGCTCAAATACTACACGTGTTGCTTCTCCTGGAACACCTTCCAGTGGAAGATTTGTGAGATACACAACATTCAGCAACAAGTAGATCAACGAAACCAGGCCCACACCAATCGCCATACTCAGCGGAATATTTCTCTTTGGATTCACCACTTCATCTCCGGTGAAGGTAATTCCGTTCCAGGCATCCATTGAAAACATGCTGCCCACCATGGCAGAGGCAATCGCAACAATGATAGCCCAACCACTGATGGGAATTCGATCTATCAATTGGTTGTTTTCCACCACCACTTTTTTTGCATCCCACATGTGCGTAAAATTTAGCATGATGGCGTCACTGTTACTTACAAAAATTCCAATGGCAATCAACCCAAACAAGGCAAGGATTTTTGTGCCACTGAAAAAAGTCTGGATCCATTTACCATATCGTACTCCCTGAATATTTACATAAGTAAGCAATGCAATGACGAGAATTGCCAGCACTTGTTGGGTGGTAATTTGCAATAAACCAAGATCAGCAATAACATTACCCGGTCCAAAAAATGGAATAAATACACCGGTAAATTTAGAGAAAGCAACGGCCACCGCGGCCATAGTTCCTGTTTGTATCACGAGAAAATAGGTCCAGCCATAAAGAAAACCCATCATCGGATTATAGGCTTCGCGAAGAAATACATATTGACCACCTGCTTTTGGAAACATGCTGGTCAGTTCACCATAACACAAGGCGGCAATAACAGTTAGAAATCCCGATAATGCCCAAACTAAAAGTAAATATCCTGAAGAGCCCACATTGCGCGCGATGTCTGCACTCACAATAAAAATCCCGGAACCGATCATCGTTCCGGCTACGAGCATTACTCCGTCTATCAATTTAATTTCTCTTCTGAAAGTACCTTGTGTTTGTTCCATCTGTTTCTTATATGATGGGAGTAAATGTAGAAATTTAGGATAAAGAAAAATAAGACCGCTTTTCCGTTCCCTCGGTTTTTTTTGTTTTTACGGATTGTAACACTTTAATTTGCACGAATCTGATGGTACCTTAATACTAAGGTTGTAGAAACAAAATCAAGACAGGATTTTTTGCGGCTAATGATTCCCTTACAGTTTGTGTTGATTTCCTTTTGATGAATCTATCAAGCGAATACCAAATGAAAATTTTGCGTTCTCTCTTTTTCTTACTGTTACTTCCCTGTTTCACTTTATTGTTTTCTTTCCTTCCGGGAAGCAAAGCGGTAATGGAAACTTCAACGATTGATAGCCTCGTCAGTTACAGTTCAGAACTTTATAAATCAACAGATCTTCTTAGCCGCGGATTGTCATTCGATGCATGGAGTCTTGCTTTGAAAGGACGTAATAAATTGCAGGAAGAAGGTCGTTTATCTCAAAGTAATATCATCGCCATTGCCGACTTCAGTCAATCTTCCTGCAAAAAAAGATTGTATGTGATTGACCTCGATCAGCGGAAAATTTTGTTTCAAACCTATGTGGCACATGGCAGAAATACAGGAGAGGATTTTGCGCAAACATTTTCGAATCAACCTTCTTCCTATAAATCAAGTCTTGGTTTTTATACTACACTCGAAACTTATTCGGGCGAACATGGTTTATCGCTTCGGTTGATGGGAGTGGAGCCTGGTATTAACAACAATGCGTTTGACCGTGCAATTGTAATGCACGGCGCCGATTATGTATGTGCCGATTTTATAAGAGAAAACGGAAGACTTGGAAGAAGCCAGGGCTGTCCAGCTGTTCCGGTAGCAGAGTGTTCAGGCATTGTGAATAGCTTGAAAAACGGTTCCTGCCTGTTTATATATTTTCCTGATAAAAACTATTTGGCTGCTTCTCAACTATTGAATAATTAGAATTTCCCGGATCTGTTACGTTATTGATCTGACATGAAAGGTGATTTAATTATCGAGTGCTCCGGCTTTAATCCACAAATCAATTTGCTTAATGCTGCAGTCATCGAGTTGACTTCCATTATATGGCATTGGAGTTACACCACCGTTCCAGGTAATTGAATTCATCAGCGATCCGGATATTGCCTGATCGTAAACTGCTGCGTAGCTGTTTAATAAAATTCCACCACCTGTTGATGTATTAGCATGACAACCGAGGCAATTTGTTTGCAGTATAGGAATAATGGTAGCGGTATAAGTAATATTAGTTGTATCACAAGTCATTGTAATGCAAGGCGCATTAGTCGCACCTTGTTCTATCCATATTTTTATAGTGTTAACCTGCTCGCTGTTAAGTGTTTCGTTAGGTGGCGGAGGCATCATCTCTTCTCCTTTACCATTTATTGACTCATACAATTTGCTTGAATTCGGTTTGCCTGGCTTTACAGCTTTCATGATACCATCATAATATGAAAAGTTATAACCTTCTGCCTGCGTAATAGCATCATGACAACCTGATTTTGCACAGTTGGATTGAATCAACGGAAATATTTCAGTTTCGTAACACACAGGATTGCCATAATTGGTTGGATCAGGGAAACTCTTGTCAAAAGTGCAACTTGTGAAATAAGAAAAAGTGACGGTAAAAAGTGCAACTGCCAAAGGCAATTTCAACATTGAGTTTTTCATAGTTAATGATTTAACCTGCTAATCGCTGACTCTGACTAAGTGTAATTTGATTCTTTCTGAGATGTGGCGATTTTGCTTTTTTCATAGCAAAATTAAGTGCTGAAGAAATCATTCAGCATGACTTAGATCATAGTAAATTCAATGTTGCTAAAGCTGCCACTACATTTTTTTCAATTCGGGCATTCACATTTTCTGTTGCGTTCCTTTCAAATTTATTACCGGTGATCCGTTCAAATAATTCAATGTAACGATCAGAAATGGTACTGATCCATCCGTCAGACATTTCCGGAATCTGTTGTCCTTCTTTACCCATAAAATTATTTGCGATCAGCCATTCGCGCACAAATTCTTTGGAGAGCTGTTTTTGTGGTTGCCCTTTTTCCTGACGCTCCTGGTATCCGTCGAGGTAGAAATAGCGCGATGAATCAGGCGTATGAATTTCGTCAATCAAAAAAAGTTCGCCGTTCATTTCACCAAACTCATATTTTGTATCCACCAGAATTAATCCGCGTTCGTTTGCGAATTGGCTGCCAAATTCAAATATCTTTCTTGTATAATCTTCAAGACGTTCATAAATCTCTTTGGGAACAATTTGCTGAGCAATTATTTCTTCTCGTGAAATATCAAGATCGTGACCGGCAGATGCTTTCGTGCTTGGTGTGATGATGGGTTGTGGAAAGGGATCATTTTCTTTCATGCCTTCAGGTAAAGGAACTCCGCATAAAATTCTTTTTCCAAGCTTATACTCGCGCGCCGCATGACCTGCCAGATAGCCCCTGATCACCATTTCCACTTTGAATGGATTGCACCTTTTTCCTATTGTAACATTGGGATCTGGGGTTGCAACCACCCAATTTGGAACAATGGAGGAAGTGGCCTTCAGAAATTGTGCAGCTACCTGGTTCAGCACTTGTCCTTTAAATGGAATGGGTCGTGGCAGGATGAAGTCAAATGCGGAGATGCGATCTGTTGCAACCATTACAAGGTATTTTTCAGCAATGGTGTACACGTCACGTACTTTGCCATGGTAAACACCGGTTTGCTGAGGAAACTGAAAATCGGTCTGATAGATTGCATTATTCATTTTATAAAAATTTGTGCAAAGATATATTTTCAGGAATGGTCAGGGAAAGCGTGATGTGTATCAGATCGATCCACCTGCTTCCAGCCCTTCCACTTCTTTGCGCATTTGCAATATGCATTTACAGCACTTACTTTTACTTTATAAAATAATCGAATGGAAATAAAAAAAGCCGAAACAGATAGTGAAATTATGAAGTGTTGGGAAGTTTTGTTTGCGCTTCGCCCTCATCTTATAAAAGAAAATTTTATTCACGATGTACGAACGACACTAAATGACAACCGGCAACTAATGTTTATTGAGGAAAATGGTATTGCGGTAGCAGCCAGCATTTTCGAATGGGGTTTTAATCTGTATCGCGGGAAATATATTTATATAGATGATCTTACTACGTTGCCACAGGCAAGGAAAAAAGGATATGCCTCTCAATTGCTGGACTGGATATTCCAATACGCTGAAAAAAATGAGATCAACCAGGTTCATCTTGATTCCGGTTCCAATGCAGGAAGGTATGATGCGCATCGTTTGTACCTGAACAAAGGATTTAATATCACCAGTTTTCATTTTGCTACACCAGTTAAATAATTATTTATGGCCGGAAATTCAGGCTCTCCATTGATGAAGAAATTAGGTATTAAGGAAGGAGACAGGGTATTGTTAGTGAATGCACCGGCTAACTATTTTCAACTCATTGGTCAGTTGCCGAAGGGAGCTATGCTGGTATCAGGAAATCAAACAGGCTTGGATTTTATCCACTTGTTTGTAAATAGTATGGAAGAATTGGAACTGTACCTTCCCACGCTGAAAATTCGCCTTCATTCAAACGGTACCTTTTGGATTTCCTGGCATAAGAAAACCTCCGGCATCGCAACAGATGTTACAGAAGAGCTTATCAGGAAATCCGCGCTATCACTCGGACTTGTTGATATAAAAGTTTCTGCAGTGGATGATAAATGGTCAGGTTTAAAGTTCGTGATCAGAAAGGGGAACCGGAAATAAGCTACAGCATCATTTTAAGTTGAAACCTATTATATGCGATAATAGGGAGAAATAATCTTGCTTTGAGTGGATAATTTATAACATCGTCGATGCTGTTTAGTGGTTATTTTGGAATAACTTTAAGGCAAGTATTGAAAGTGGTAGTGAGCTAACAACCCAAAAACAGTTTCTTCAGTGCCGCAGTCTTTACCGTGTAATTATTTATTTCTTTGAATAATTTGCTTAATGGGCAGCGGAAGATTTTCCTATACAAATGATATCATCCTGCATTCGAATTTTTAAATCGTCTTTTTATGAAACCTCAACGAGTAGCCATCTTTGTTTTCAATGATGCAGAAGTGTTGGACTTTACCGGTCCGTTTGAAGTGTTCAATCTTGCCAATACAGTTGCAGAGAAGCAGTTGTTTGAAGTCTTTCTCGTTGCCGAAACAGATCAAATAATTTTTGCAAGGAATAACTTTCGGGTAATACCTGATTATGATTTTTCTGAAATGCCGGAACCCGACATCCTGGTTATTCCCGGCGGTATCGGCCGTAAGGTGCAAATGCATCAGGTTCCCGTGCTGAACTGGGTGAAGCAGGAAGCAGGAAGAGCTTCCATGGTTTTGAGTGTGTGTACAGGCGCTTTCATACTTGGAAATGCCGGTTTGCTCCATCATTTGATGGCAACTACGCATCACGGCTCTTATGATGAATTCGAAAATGAATTCCCTGCTACCAGACTCATTCGCAACGTTAAATATGTTGACAACGGTAAGGTGATAACTTCAGGTGGAATTGCTGCCGGAATAGATATGTGCCTGATGGTTATTGGTAAATTGTTTGGAAGTGAACTGCAACATAAGGTAGCACACCGGATGGAATATCCGGTTGTTGCCGTTCCTTCTCCTTCTTAAATATTTACTGATTTGAAGCAGACTTAAAACAGGTGCACTTATAGGTTTTGCATTCCAGTGTATGGCGCTGTTTTTTGCATTCGCAATGAATACTTCTTTTGCAATTAGTTTCCATTCAAATTCAATTCCTGTCAAGTCTTCCGGATATACGCTACCAACTTATTTTCATTTTTCTATTTTTGTCGCCAAACTGGCAAAGTATGATGATCAGAAGCAGGGCACCGTTAAGAATAGGACTGGCGGGAGGAGGAACGGATGTAAGTCCTTATTCCGACCAATATGGAGGGGCGATTTTAAATGCCACTATCAGTCTTTTTGCGTACGCAACCATTGAGCCGCTTGACACAGGTAAAATCATCATTCATGCCATAGATAAAAAGGAGATGGTGGAGTTTGATGCTGCCGATGAATTGCCCATTGATGGAGAATTGGTGTTGGCCAAAGGAATTTATAACAGGATTGTAAAGGAATTTACCCACAAGCCATTAAGTTTCCGGCTTTCAACTTACGTTGACGCTCCGGCAGGTTCAGGTCTTGGAACTTCATCAACATTGGTTGTTGCCATCATCGGTGCATTTGCTGAGTGGCTTAAACTACCACTTGGCGAATATGATATGGCCAAACTGGCTTTTGATATTGAACGTAAAGACCTTGCAATGGCCGGCGGGAAGCAGGATCAGTATGCAGCCACTTTTGGCGGATTCAACTTTATGGAATTTTATAAGGATGACAAAGTGATTGTAAATCCGTTGCGGATCAAGGAGAATTACCTGAACGAAATGCAATCCAACCTGCTGCTGTATTACACAGGTACCAGCCGGCTGTCGTCAAAGATCATCGAGATGCAGAGCGTGAATATCACTGCTAAGAAAGAGAAATCAGTGGATGCAATGCATAAATTAAAGGAGCAGGCCGTGCATATGAAAGAGGCTATTTTACAAGGGAATCTTGGTGAGATAGGAGAGATACTCAACTTCGGCTGGCAGTTTAAGAAACAGACGGCAGATGGCATTTCAAGCCCGATGATTGATGAGATTTATGAGGCAGCTTTAAAGGCAGGTGCAAATGGCGGAAAAATTTCAGGCGCGGGTGGTGGTGGATTTATGTTTTTTTATTGTCCGGGTCATACACGCTATGCAGTGCTTGACCGTTTGCATCAGTTCGGCGGTGAATTCCGCAGGTTTCAATTTACAAAAACAGGAGCTACTTCCTGGCTGGCAAAATAGTAATAAAATAAAGTCACGCTTCTGTAGCAACTTAGTCAGATGCTTCAACAATACCTCTTCATTCAATTTTAAAATTTAACCTCAACAAATAGTATGAATAAAATCAAGGAAATAATTACCGCTTCTATTTCCGTAAAGGAAAAAATACTGCATGATCCGGAACTGATAACTGTGCTGCAGAATGTGGCAGATGAAATTGTAAAATGCTATGCGCATGATGGCAAGGTATTGTTTTGCGGGAATGGGGGAAGTGCAGCCGATGCGCAACACATTGCCGCTGAATTAAGCGGCCGTTTTTATTTCGACCGCGATCCGTTGGATGCAGAAGCGTTGCATGTTAATACTTCTTATCTCACGGCTGTTGCTAATGATTATTCTTACGAACAGGTTTATTCACGACTGATCAAGGCACGTGGCCGCAAAGGTGATGTGCTGGTTGGCATTTCCACATCAGGTAATTCAGGTAATGTGATAAAAGCGTTTGAACTGGCCAATGAGATCGGAATGATTACAGTTGGAATGACCGGTGAGTCTGGTGGTAAAATGAAACCGCTTTCAACTTACTTACTCAATGCGCCTTCATCAGATACACCACGCATTCAGGAATCGCATATCATGATGGGACACATAATCTGTGAATTAGTGGAAGAGCGGATGTTTGAAAGAGGCAGTTAGTTTCAGAAGTAAAGCATAGCAATCTTTATCAGCATGCAATTCAAACGGCTCACTGCTAACATCCATGATTAATACTGCAATCATTCTCGCTGGTGGTTTTGGCACACGTCTGCAAACGGTTGTAAAGGACCGGCCAAAACCCATGGCAGACATTAATGGAAAGCCCTTCCTTCAACATCTCCTCGATTTTTTGATTTTGCAGGGAATCAATAATTGTATTCTTTCTGTGGGATTTAAATGGGAAACCATCCGTGATTATTTCGGAGAAAAGTACCTTTCTGTTGATCTCAGCTATTGTGTGGAAGAAAGTCCCCTCGGAACAGGTGGTGCTATTCTGAAAGCAGTACAAAGCGTTAACGTGGAGGAATTTTTTGTATTCAATGGTGACACTTTTTTTGCAATCGATCTCAACACCTTTTACCTCGCATATAAGGAAAAGAACGGATTGCTTTCGCTCGCTTTAAAAAAGATGTCTGACTTTGATCGTTACGGTGTTGTGATAACGGATAAAGCAGGTAAAGTATCGTCGTTTGAAGAAAAGAAGTATTACAGCAGTGGAAATATCAACGGAGGCGTTTATCTTTTGAACCGCAAACTTTTTGAGCACCTTGAATTTCCTGAAAATTTTTCGTTTGAAAAAGACCTGATGGAAAAGTATTGCACGGCACTGTCATTTTACGGAGTAACGTTTGACGATTATTTCATTGACATTGGCATTCCTGAAGATTATGAAAGGGCAAAGCATGAACTGGAAAGATTTACACATTGATAAATCGTGGACTTTATTCCTGGACCGCGACGGCGTACTCAATAAAAAAATTGATGACGACTATGTAAGGAGTATTGATCAGTTTGAGTGGTTGCCTGGTGTTCCGCAGGCAATTAAAAAGTTATCAGGTTTATTTGGAAGAATCATCATCATTACCAATCAGCAAGGTGTTGGAAAAGGATTGATGATGAAGGAAGACGTTGAATCAATTCACACAAACATTATTGAGTCAGTTAAAATAACAGGAGGCAGGATTGACGCTGTCTATTATGCACCGCAATTGAAATCTGAAAATTCGGAATATAGAAAACCGAATATTGGAATGGCTCTTCAGGCAAAAAAAGATTTCCCCGAAATAGACTTTTCAAAATCAATTATGGTTGGCGATTCCATGAGTGATATCGAGTTTGGGAAGAAAGCGGGAATGAAAACGGTATTTATCCTGAATGATAAAAAGCACGCTCCCGAATTGTCAATGATAGATGGAATATGCAAGGATTTGAAATTCTTTTCTGAGCAAATAGTGACTCAATGACCATATGATTAAACGGTGGCACGAATGCCATTGTTTGTGAAGACCGGGATGGTAACAATAACCATTTAGCCATATAGCTCTATTCCGCACGTTATCATTTCCTTAACAAACATTTAATAACCATTAAGCATTATTGAAAGGCGCTTAATGTAAGACTCGGAAACCACAGTTATATTTGCCCGCTTAAATTTTATTCACTCAACCAAACGTCCATGAAAAAGGGTAGAATACTCTTTCTTGTTTCAGCAGTCACTGTTGTACTGTTGGGAAGCTTTGTGTTTTTTAAGATGAAAACCAAAGCAAAATCAGCTTATGCTAACCTGAAGATTGAAAGCACTACGATGCCGGAAATCTACCAGGAAATTGTGAAGGAATCTGATCCATTCACACTTTATGGCAGAAATAATGAAATGATTCCCATTCTTGAAAAAAGACTTGAGAAAGATCCTTCTAACCAACAGCTTCAGTTCAATTTGGGCTTGCAGCATATTTTCAATGGTACTACCCAAAAAGGCATCGATTACCTGCTGGCACTTGAAAATGATGCTGCTTACATGAGTGATCCTGTTAAAGCCAAACCAAATGAGAAAGGTTGGTCGAAGCTTGATTCGCTTGAAAGTTTTCTGGCGATTGCTTACCTGCGTCTTGGCGAACAGCAAAATTGTATTGAAAATCGCAATGATGCTTCCTGCGCTTTTCCGATTGAAGGTGGAGGTATTCACACCATGAAAAAGCCGGTAGAAGAAGCTATCAGGAGATATCTGAAAATTGTAGAAAAGAAACCCAAGGATTATCTTTCAGTATGGTTGTTAAATATTGCCTGCCAGGCCAATGGATCTATTCCTCCTGAAGTTCCTCAGAAATTGATTCTGGATAAATCACTCTATAAAAACGAATGGGATTGCCCTCGGTTCAATGAAGTCGCAATGGACCTCGGTATTGAAAACACCGGTTGGGCCGGTGGCGTTTGTGCGGAAGATTTTGACAACGACGGATACATTGACATCATTAGCTCGAGCGCAATTCTTGATGATAATGTTAAGTATTACCACAATAACGGTGATGGAACATTTACTGATTATACGGAACGTGCTAAGCTGAAAGGAGAGATGGAAGGATTGAATGTGGTGCATATGGATTATAACAACGACGGCAATATGGATTTCTTTATTCCGCGTGGCGGCTGGAAATATGAAGCTGGTCATTTGCCTCCTTCATTAATGCGTAACAATGGCGATGGCACTTTCAGTGACGTTACCATTAAAGCCGGACTTATGAATTACAATCCAACGCAATCGGCTGAATGGGCTGACATTGACAAAGACGGGGATCTTGATTTGTTTCTTGGACATGAAATGGGTTATCAAAGCAATCTTTACCTGAACAATGGAGATGAAACGTTTACAGATATCTCACACGAAGCAGGTGTTGATTTCAAACTTTACATCAAAGGCGCATCATGGGGAGATTATAATAACGACGGATTTCCGGATCTGTACGCTTCCAGTTTCCAGAAACCTGCACGCTTATACCGAAATGATGGGTTGAAAGATGGGAAGGTTCATTTTACCGATGTTACCAAGGAAGCAGGTTGTTCAGGTACACCTTCTAATTTTCCTTGTTGGTGGTTTGATTATAACAATGATGGTTATCAGGACTTGTATGTATCAGCTTATCAGCCCGGTTATACGATTAACAGTTGCCGTGAATTTATGGGATTACCAATGGATTCGACTTTATTTCCATGTTTGTATTTGAACAATAAAAACGGCACATTCACCAATATCGCCCGGCAAGCGCATATTCAGTACGAAACATTTACCATGGGTTGCAACTACGGCGACCTTGACAATGATGGCTGGCTGGATTTTTATCTGGGTATAGGTGCACCAGATTACAAGGCTATTTTCCCAAACAGAATGTTTCACAATCATGAAGGACAATACTTCGAAGATTGCACGATTTCAGGTGGCTTTGGTCAGTTACAGAAAGGACATGCGATTGCCTTCTGTGATTTTGATATGGATGGCGACCAGGATGTTTACGCAGACTTTGGTGGATTTTATTATGGAGATGTTTATGAAAATGCACTCTATGAAAATCCGGGATTTAGCAATAATTGGGTGAATATCAAATTCGAAGGGGTGAAGAGCAACAGAGCTGCTGTAGGCACGCGCGTCAAACTTACATTTACTGAAAATGGAGTGAAACGTTCAACCTACCTGGCTATCAGTAAAGGCGCCAGTTTCGGAGGTAACCCAATACGGCTTCAAGCCGGTGTAGGCAAGGCGGCTATCATTGATGAAATTGAAGTTACCTGGCCGGCAACTGGTCAAAAAGATATTTATACCAATGTGGCTGTAAATAAAGTTTACAAAGCAAAAGAAGGAGATAAAGAATTAACGATTTGGGATATCAAGCCATTTGAATTCAAAACAATGGAGCGCAGAATGGCAACAGGTGATTCGACCATGAATCACCATCACATGATGAATATGTAGTTGTTAGTAATTGCAAAGGGCCTCCGGATTGTTTTTCGATCCGGAGGTTTTTTATTTAAGTTAATGCTGTTGCGGATGCATTATTCAGTCGTTGTGAATAGCTCTTGAATTTGTTCAGCAATTATTGATTTCGTACATTATTTATTTCATCCGGTCAGGATGTGGCGCATTGGCTCCATTCTATTGCATGTTTCATGGAAATTAAATCTGATCAACTCACGATAAAAAAATTAGTGTGGCTGATATTCATTCTGTTTTTAAAAACTTGGATATTGTTGCCATTCCGTTTTTATAGATAATCGCAGTGATGTACATGCCGGCTGGTAGTGACAGGTCATGTAAAATATTTTCTACCTCTGAGTTTTTTAGGTTCGCAGCATACAAAACATGTCCGGAAAGATTCATGACTTGCATAAGTACCTGTTCGTCAGAAATGGTTACATCACAAACCGTTGTTTTTAATTGTTGAGCATGTCCGTTTTTGTCGGTTTGAGATAAACGGTAGTAATTGTTTCCCGGATATGGATGATTGTCTAACATAAAATAATTGCTTGGCAAACTGCTGAATGCTTTTCCCGGAACAGTTGCAAGCGTTTCATAATGCTCGCCATCATATGATTTTTCCAACAGAAAATGATCATTGTTTAATTCACTGGCAGTAGTCCAGTCAATCGTGATTACATTTCCTTGTGGATGGCATTCAAATGAAGTCAGTTCAATAGGTAATATCGTGCAGTCAATGCCGGCTCCACCGGTTAATGTCCAATTAAGATTAAAACCGCTTCCACCTGCAGACCATTTGCTCACGCACAAATAATAGATCTGCCCTGTGGTTACAGCAAGGTCATTTACCCAACCATTACCACAGGAGGTCTCATTGAAATCATTTGTAGAAGCGCATGAATATCCGGGATAAAGATTATTGCTTGCTGTTCCAATGCCGGTATTGCCCATACTACCTGTATTATTCGTCTGATTTTGAGTAGTCGCTGTTGAACAACGTATCGGTTCTCCCAGGCTGCCACACGAAACATTGGGACCATATAAAGCCCAGTCATAATCATCCGGAACAGTATTGCCTGTTGAAAGCGGATCAATGGTCATTCCCAACGTACCGCTTGCAGAAATTGTGAAAGTATACCAATTGGAATACGTCTCGGTAATTAGGCAGTCATCCGATACATCGGCAGCTACTCCGGGTCCTGTGCTTGCATCACTAAAGCCCGTATTGGTGCAAATCGGAGTTATCAGATCACAATCATTATTGTCGGTGCCATTGGGTCCGCTTGCACACGGAATGCAATCAAAAGTAGCTACCCAGCCAGCACCGTTGGCTGAAGCGTTCGAGTTGAAAATGAAGGAGATACACCCGCTTTGATCACTTGAAAGATAAGGTCCGTATCCGAGTGCCATGCAGGCTTCATAAGTTGAACAATTCGTATTAACAAGCGGTGATCCGGTGCTGAAGGCAGTACTCTCCATCGTAGGTCCATTCATGATTTCAAGTTTGTCACCATTTTTTAAATCAACAGAAAAGAAGTTGGCCCGAAGGCAGGTGTTGATGGAAGCCGGACAAAATGTTTTATAAACCTGAAGGGTTACACCATTTGCATAATTGCCGGCCGTACCTCCGTTATCTGTATAAGTTCCGCCACATGTAGCCACCATAGGTCCGCCAAGATAAGAACCACCGAGACCAACGATTGGCTGTGTGTAGTTAGCCGGACTACCGGGCAGGGAAGGACACGAGGTGCAGGAAATAGCCGCTGTCCAGCCTGCACTGTTACCACTTGCGTCGGTTTTAATATTGAAGGTAAGGCAACCACTGAGTGAAAGTAAAGTTGGAGGTAAGACGGTGCCTGAATATTTACCGATAAGTGTTGCAGCAACTGAAGCGCCATCGTAAATCCTCAAAGTATCTCCCGCAGATAAATTCATCGAATAAAATGTAAACTGTATGCAATTGGATGAATTTGAACAATACGT
Source organism: Chitinophagaceae bacterium (assembly GCA_016717285.1). Lineage (NCBI taxonomy): Bacteria > Pseudomonadati > Bacteroidota > Chitinophagia > Chitinophagales > Chitinophagaceae > Chitinophagaceae bacterium. The sequence continues at coordinate 1,930,801 of JADKFU010000005.1, read as the reverse complement.
TTGCGTGAAGTTTTCAAGGTTTCCATAAGTTCCTCCTACGCCACCACTATCGTAAAATAAACCATCACAGGTGTTGATAGTTGAATTGTTATTTAATACATAAAGCGTTCCGCAACTTCCGCAACTGATCGTAGCCGCCCAGCCTGCTTTATTTCCCGTGGCGTTTGAGACAAACTTAAAAGTGATGGATGATGTGCTGGCGATGATGGTTCCCGGCGATATATTACCAGAGTAATTTCCGATTACTGTGGAGGAAGTGGAAGGTCCGTCATAAATGGTAAGTATGTCATTCCCTGTTTGCGTAAGAAATGTTGAAAAAGTGAAAATAAGGCAAGTTCCTGTGCTGCTTGTAAATGTTTCAATAATGTTAGTGTTGCTCGGGTAAACGGCCGCAGAACCACCATTATCATAAAAAGTGCCTGAGCAGGTTGTAACTGTTCCTGTCGCCATGTTATATGTTTGTCCATGGCTAATGGCCGGAAATATAGTTCCGAACACTAGGATGCTAAAAAAAATGTATTGCTGTAAATGTTTGTTCAAAAGCGGGTGTTTGTTATCTCTTCTTTTTCCAAAAAAATCTAAAGCCCTAACTGAAATGCAACATACTGTAACATTCTTAAAAAAAATTATGTAACAAACGAAAATTAAACAAAAAACGGATATGCTATTCGTACCGTGCTAAATAAAATGAAGAGTTGGAATTATTAAGTACTGATAGCATAGTGAAATGCAAACTGTCCCATTACATTTTGAATGAAAAATCCTCACATTTTAGGGTCATGGTCTGAAAGGATTAGACAGATCGCCAGGTTTGATTTCTGTTTACTGGAGATAATTCATCCCTAAATGAAAAAGATTCGCTCAAAAGTCCGCAATTTTTCATTTTAAAAGTCCGAATCGGGCAAACTGAATAATTCCAATACGGCTAATTCAAAGGTGGATCAGGAGAAAATTGTGGCGGAGGTAACCGATCTTCTTTCGGATCAGAATTTTCATAGGCCGTAATTATTTTCTTAACCAATGGATGACGAACCACATCCTGTTCGGTGAGTTTAACGGTACCAATACCCTTGATATCAGAAAGAATATCCAAAGCACGAAAGAGTCCGCTGCGTTGCGACTTAGGTAAATCTATTTGTGTTATATCGCCCGTTACAATGCATTTGGCTGATGATCCGATCCGGGTGAGAAACATTTTCAACTGCGAATCAGTAGTGTTTTGTGCTTCATCAAGAATAATATAGGCATGATCCAATGTGCGGCCACGCATGAAAGCAAGAGGCGCAACTTCAATCACGCGGTTAGTCATATAATAATTGAGCTTGTCAAGCGGAATCATATCATCCAAAGCATCATACAAGGGTCGGAGATATGGATCAATTTTTTCTTTCAGATCGCCTGGAAGGTATCCAAGATTTTCACCTGCTTCCACAGCAGGTCGTGTAAGTATAATTTTTCTGATTTCTTTGTTTTTTAATGCCCTTACCGCAAGCGCTACGGCAGTATATGTTTTGCCGGTTCCGGCCGGACCAATGGCAAAAATAATATCATTGTGTTCCGACAATTCAACCATTTTTTTCTGATTGGGAGTCCTTGCTTTCACAACAATTCCGTTAGGTCCATAGACCAATCCATCATCATTGGGCTTTGGCATATTAAGGTCAAATGGATCGATGTCGTCCAACAGATCTTCCGCAGCTTTGTCTGTAAGCCGTCCATATTTCTCTATGAAATGCACTAGACTGTTGATCTTGTCTTCGAGCAATTCCAGGTCCTGTGTGTTGCCTTCAATCTTAATCTTATTGCCACGGGAAGTAAACTTAACCCTGGGAAAAGCATTTTTTAGAATCTGTAATCGCGAATTATTGATACCGAGCAAATCAATAGGTTCAATGGAGTCCAGGTGAATAATTAGTTCTGTCAATGGAAGTATTTCTTTTTGTTTTGTAAAGTTAATGAAAAGTTGAAGTCAGCCCGTAAACGTAATTCACGCCTTAATTAGTTCACTGTATTGTTTTTGATTAAGTCATGTTGAAAAAGTAAGTGAACTCATTGTAGGATTTAAGCAGCATCCGGAAACCTCAGATTGAATCTTTATTTTTCCTTCCGTTCTAAACCATGATGTGGATATTCTTCATCATAAATTTTAAACTGTTTCTTTGCAAAACTTTTATTTTCAACACCAATGATTTTTCCTGTTTTGCAACCATCAACAGCACTTGCAAAAGAGTGCAGTAGTGATTTTCTTAATTAAAGAGTCAGTAACATTTTTACATGCCCCTCATTACACTCACTACGGACTTTGGCACCCGCGATCACTATGCGGCAGCAGTGAAAGGTGAATTACTGAAGGCCATAAAGAGTGCAACTATTGTGGATATCTCTCATGATATTACGCCGTTCGACATCATGCACGGGTCTTTTGTGCTCAAAAACAGTTACCATCATTTTCCTGATGGAACATACCACCTGATCGGCGTTAACATGAATAGCGAAGAAGGAATCAGCCATCTGGTAGTGATGAAAGAGCAGCATATTTTTATTGGTCCGGACAATGGCATTTTCGGATTGCTTTGGGATGGAGAAATGCCGAAGGAAATTTTTCAGTTGCAACCACGTAAAGAAGAAAGTACCGGCACTTTACCAATGATGGATCTGTATGTAAGAGCAGTGAAACATCTTTCTGAAGGCGGAAAACCCAATGACATTGGAGTGAAGGTTGCTTTTTTCCGTCAATCAACTATGGGACGACCCATTATTTCAACTGATTATATCCGTGCTTCGATTATCTATTTCGACCGTTTTGAAAATGCAGTGGTAAATATCCGCAAAGCTGAATTTGAAAGCATTCAACAGAACAGAAAGTATGTACTCTATTTTAAAAGATATGATGACATCGATATCATTCATGATAATTACTTTCATGTTCTGGAAAGTGAAAAGATCTGCCTTTTTAATTCCAGTGGTTATCTGGAGATTGCGATCAATAAGGGAAATGCCATGGGGTTATTAAATCTGAATGTAGGAGATATTGTGCAGATAGAATTCAAATAATCCCGCCTCATTGCAAACCTTACTTTTTTGCTCAAAGAGCATTGAATAGAAAGACTGAAAAAAGGTATTGATAAATTTAACAGGCAGTCCAATTTTAATTTATGGAGCAAGCAGCAAACATTCATTGATGTTTGTTGGCAGAAACTTGCAAGGCTTAATCAGTAATTACCGGATAGGCTTGATATTCTTCCAACATACTTTCTACTTTCTTTTTCCACCTTGCCTGTTCCTCCGTTTTTACACCATGCTCGGTTTCGCTGTCGTATGTTTGTTGTAATTGGTCGCAAGCCTCATTTATGGATTTAAAAAGTTTGTTTGCGGCAACAGAAACATCTCCGGGTTTTTCCTTTAGCAGTTGTGCATCAGCATATAACTTTCTTGTATAATATTCAGCGATTGCAAAATGCAGTTGCTCATGTCCCAAAACATCTTCACGATTAGTCTTCATCCATGATTCATTCTTTTTGAATGCGGCATAAACCTTAACAGTGCTTATTTTACCATTGGTGGTGCTATAGGTAAAATAAATATAGCTGGCGGTAAGGGCAGCCCAGGGTGAGTTCTCAGGCACTGCACCTTTAAAGTCATCATACGCAATTTTGCTCCGGTCATTCCATCTGATTTCATTTTCTGCATCAGAAGGAATCGCGACAAATGTTGTCCACGAAAGTGACACAATTAATAAGAGTAGGTTCATGCGGCCAAATTTAATGTATAAATGTTTTACATGTACAGGTCGATGTTTTTATTGACATTGCCTGGCATACAAAATACTTATCCATGGTAGCATGTATTGGGACAATGTGTCGCAACAAATAGTAATGCTTTATATTGCCACCATTCTGTAATCAGTTTTTTTGAATAACCAGATGGAAGGGAAGAAAAATAAAAAGTTAATCGCCGGCATCATACTTCTTGCTATAGTATTCATAGCGAGTTTCGCAGGATTGACAATTCCGGTGACCACACATTTGTTTGAGCAATTGATCCCTATTAGTATCCTGGTTTCCATTGGAACTTTGCTCACTTTTCACCGGTACTGGAATAACAAAGCCGTTTTTTCACTTCTTACTATTGTGCTGGCTGGATTTCTAATTGAATGGATAGGTGTCCGTACAGGAATCATTTTTGGAAAGTTCGCATTTGGCAATTCGCTTGGTTGGAAAATCAATAATACACCATTGATGGTTGGATTGAATTGGTTGGTGTTGGTTTATATCACGCATGTTGCAGTTAAGAAAATTGGGATTGGCAGACCTTGGATAGAACTCACGGCGGCGGCTTTAATGACAGCTCTCGATTATCTGATTGAACCAGTTGCAATAAAATATGATTGCTGGAATTGGGAAGCAGGAGTAGTTCCTGTTCAGAATTTCGCGGCATGGTTTTACATTTCCTTTTTCATGCAGCTTTTTTTTAACCGGATGAAACCAGTTGAAGAAAATCAAATCGCCATTCCATTGCTGATGCTAAACATCCTTTTTTTCGCTGCACTCAATATCTGGTAAGCATATAATATACTGTTTTCGTTTTCATGATATTGATTGCAATAAAAGTTTCAAATTTGGCAGATGCATTCACAGGTAACCAGGTATTTTAACGCATACTTACTGCTTGGCATTTTCTTTTGCCAATGCTGCAGTTGCTCTACCTTTAAAACATATACCAGCCTTGATAAAGCGCTCGATAATCCGGCTGCTGTTCAGCGTTTAAAGATTTCAAACAAAAATCTTGGTTCTCTTCCGGCTGAAATTGGCCGGTTAAAAAATTTAAAGCAACTCATTTTGCTTCGGGTACATATTGATTCTCTGCCCCCGGAAATCGGACAATTAAAGGAGTTGGAATATCTGGCTGTAACCAGCAGCAGGCTTCAAAAGCTTCCGCCTGAAATAGGGGAACTGAAAAAACTAACACGGTTATCTCTTGAATACAATCAGCTCGAATTTCTTCCCGTAGAAATTGGAGCACTCAATAATCTGCGAGAACTAAAACTCACCCATAATTTTCTTCAATCACTTCCACCTTCCATCGGCAGGCTTACCAATCTTGAATTTCTCTATCTGAATGAAAACCGGCTTGGTTCACTGCCCGTTGAAATTGGAAATGTGATAAACCTCCGGTTTTTATATGTTGGTAAAAACGCGCTTGAAGATTTACCTGCTTCAATAGGAAATTTAACCATCCTTAATGAATTGGATCTTGCAGGTTGCGGACCCATGGTATTAGTTCCTGAATCATTGTGCACACTACACAGCCTCGAAGTTTTGTACATCGATAATTCACTTCTTATTCCCGGTTGCCTGCAGGGAAGGATGGGCCATTTTCAAATAATCATGAAGTGAATGCAATGTGTAAAATCTAATTGCTGATCTGAATGGTAAGGCCCTCAATAGCGAGTTGCGTATCCGGAAAAATGGATGCGGCCTCCTGAAGCACTAATTGAAGATCCTCATATTTTGCTGAGAAATGACCTATCAGCAGTTTTTTTACTTCTGCCTTTAACGCAATTTTGGCGGCCTGCAAAGTGGTTGAATGAAAAGTGAGTGAAGCCCTTTCAGCAGATTCTTCCATAAAGGTTGCCTCATGATATAAAAGGTCGACTCCCTTCACCTGCGTTAGGAAATGTTCTGAATATAAGGTGTCTGAACAAAATGCATAGCAGCGTGGTGCAGGTGGTTCGCCGGTAAGTTCGTGGTTAGCAATTGTACGTCCTCCAACCGTCACATCTTTGCCTGCTTTTAAGTCAACAATATTTGAAAGGGGAATTTCAAATTGCTCCAGTTTTTCTGGAAGAATGCGTCGGTCGCGTGCCTTTTCCCTGAATAAAAAACCACAGCATGGAATGCGGTGTTTCATCGGGATAGTAGTAACAGACAGGTGTTCATTTTCGAAAACCAGTTTGGATGATGAGCAGTCAATTTCATGAACCACTAGTTCATACGTAAGATGCGTGTCGGAATACTTGAAATTTAAATCAAGAATTTCTTTAAGACCTTTCGGACAAAAAAGATGTAAGGGTTCAACCCGCTTTAATAAGTGATAAGACGTAAGCAAGCCAATGAGTCCGTAATAATGATCTCCGTGCAAATGGCTGATAAAAATCTGATTGATCTTTGAGCGTTTGATCCGGTAATTGGTTAATTGGATCTGTGTTCCTTCCCCGCAGTCGATCAGAAATAATTTTTCATTGTGATTCAGCACCTGCGAAGTGGGATGCCTGCCATGAGCAGGCAGCGCAGAATTACTGCCCAGGATAGTAACTTCAAACGTCATACTTCACTTTCATCATTAATATCACGTTCAATTTCTTCCATCATTATAAGATCTTTTGCTTCCTGTAAGGTGGGAACAATCTGCAGGATACTATCCAATTGAGAGATATTAATTAACCGCATAACGGTATCATTTACTCCGGTCAAAACAAAAGTGCCATTGGCATTCTTGCATAACCGGTTGGTAATAAGAATAGAACTAAGTCCTGATGAATCCACGAACTTGATTAATCCCATATCAAATACAATGTTGCGAATACCTTCGGCATTTAACAGGATCATTTCTGATTTCAGAAGTGGAGCAATTTGGGAATTTAGCTTCTCATTTTCTAATGTAAAAACACTGAATTTTTCCTCTTTATCAATACTGAACTTCATAAGCTGCTTAATTGTTTTGCGTGCAAATTAAGTAAAAACAAATGTAAACATTCGTAACAGGTAATTCGTGTGGCATTCGTCATTGAAATTAAGAGCATACGTTATCTGGTTACTTACTTGATGTTAAACTAAGATCAGTTGAGTTGATATGAATAAGTTGGGAATGAGCACTTGATAGAATTGCAACTGTATGCTTTTAATTTAAACAAATCAAAAAATAGCAACAGACAATTTTTGGCTACCCTGTTGAAAACAAAAACCAAATAGGGTAGAAATTTGTAAATAACTTTAACTCTTGTTAAGTTTAACGCTCAAACTGACATTTAGACATTTTGATTTTGTTGGTTCACCCTTTGATTAAACACGGCACATGGAAGCAAAGTTTTCACCGAAAGTAAAAGAAGTAATCTCGTATAGCAGGGAAGAAGCCCTGAGATTAGGCCACGATTTCATTGGTACCGAACACCTGTTGCTTGGACTCATCCGTGATGGAGAAGGTCTTGCAATTAAAGTGCTTAAGTCAATGGATATAGACATCATTCTGCTTCGCAAAGCAATAGAAGATTCGATTCGCGACAAGGCCATACACCACCATAATGTCAATGTGAATAACCTTCCACTGACAAAACAGGCAGAAAAGGTTTTGAAGATTACCATCCTGGAAGCTAAAGTGCAGAAGTCTGATACCATTGGTACCGAACACCTGATTCTTTCTATACTTAAGAATAAGGATACTGTAGTTACAGAGGTATTGGCGCGTTTTGAAATTGACTACGATTCCTTTAAAGCTGAATTGGACTTTTTGCAACAGGAAATGAAATCAGAATCGCCCCATGAACATTCCGATGAGGATGAAGGATTTGAAGAAGAAAAAGCACGGCCCGGATCAGGATCACGTAAAGCACCCGCTGTAAAATCACGCACTCCGGTACTGGATAATTTCGGTCGCGACATCACCCGCCAGGCTGAAGAAGGATCTCTTGACCCTATTGTGGGTCGCGATGTTGAAATTGAACGCGTATCTCAGATTCTTAGCCGTCGTAAAAAGAATAATCCCATTTTGATTGGCGAACCAGGTGTAGGTAAAACCGCAATTGTGGAAGGACTTGCACTCAGAATACATCAGCGCAAAGTTTCACGTGTCTTGTTTGATAAGCGTATTGTGATGTTAGACCTGGCTGCACTTGTTGCTGGCACCAAATACCGTGGTCAGTTTGAAGAGCGGATGAAAGCGATCATGAATGAGCTTGAAAAAAATCGCGATGTTATTCTGTTTATTGATGAGATTCATACTATCGTTGGTGCTGGAGGAGCAACCGGCTCACTGGATGCATCGAATATATTCAAGCCGGCTTTGGCTCGTGGAGAACTTCAATGTATAGGTGCTTCAACACTTGATGAATACCGCCAGTATATTGAAAAAGATGGTGCACTGGATCGTCGCTTTCAAAAAGTGTTGATTGATCCGCCGTCTCCTGAGGAAACAATGATCATTCTTAACAACATCAAAAGCAAGTATGAAGATTTTCATAATGTGAATTATACTGATGAAGCGATTGATGCCTGTGTAAAATTGAGTAACCGCTACATCACTGATCGCTTATTGCCTGATAAAGCTATTGATGTGATGGATGAAGTGGGAGCAAAGGTGCACTTAAAAAATATCCACGTGCCCCAAAGTATTATTGAGCTTGAAAAGAAAATTGAGGATATCAAGGTAGAAAAAAACCGTGTTGTAAAAAGCCAACGGTATGAAGAAGCTGCAAAATTGCGCGATTCTGAAAAGCGTCTCATTGAAGAATTGGACCAGGCAAAAGCAGCATGGGAAGAGGAAACAAAAGTGAAACGTTACCCTGTTACTGAAGAAGATATTGCTGAAGTGGTAGCCATGATGACAGGAATACCAGTGAAACGTGTTGCACAAAGTGAAAGCACTAAGTTGCTGAATATGGCTGAAGAACTTCAGGGCAGCGTAGTCGGCCAGGAAGAAGCCATTCAGAAAATCACTAAGGCTATCCAACGCAACCGAGCCGGATTAAAAGATCCACGTAAACCAATTGGATCATTTGTATTCCTCGGTCCCACCGGAGTTGGTAAAACGGAATTGGCAAAAGTATTAGCGCGTTATTTGTTCGACAGCGAAGATTCGTTGGTTAGGATTGATATGAGTGAATACATGGAAAAATTTTCTGTGTCGCGGCTTATCGGAGCGCCTCCCGGATATGTTGGATATGAAGAAGGAGGACAACTTACCGAGAAAGTACGCCGTAAACCTTACAGTGTGATTTTGCTGGATGAGATTGAAAAAGCGCATCCGGATGTGTATAGTATTTTGCTGCAGGTGCTGGACGATGGTATACTGACAGATGGCCTGGGACGTAAAGTGGATTTCAAAAATTCACTCATCATCATGACTTCGAATATTGGTGCACGACAACTTAAAGATTTCGGGCAAGGCATTGGATTCAGTACAGGCGTAAGAGAAGAAGCTGCCGATTCACATTCGAAATCAGTGATTGAAAGTGCCTTGAAACGAACTTTCTCCCCTGAATTTCTGAACCGGATTGATGATGTGATCATATTTAATTCACTCGGTAAAGAACAGATACACAAGATTATCGACATTATGCTTCGCGAAGTATTCAAGCGTATCCACGCACTGGGCTATGCACTGGATATCACTTCAACAGCAAAGGATTTCATAGCAGAGCGCGGTTATGATGCCAAATACGGTGCCCGTCCGTTGCAACGCGCGATTCAGAAATACCTTGAAGATCCGCTCGCTGAAGAATTACTGAATGCTACAATGAAGGCTGGGGATACCATCATGGTTGATCTGGATCCTGCGGATGCTGAGAAGCTGAAGGCCTCCATCAGGAAACAACCCCGGGAAGAGAAGATGGATGCGTAAGTGTTTAATAAATGCATAATAAAAATTGCAAAGCCCTTGAGAGAGGGCTTTGTTATTTTAAGGAATATTGTTTTCAAATAGTTGCAATTTGAAGTAGCTTAAATTCGTCATAATTATTTGTACTACAACAGCAGGTACACTTTCAAATTTAAGATAACATCATCGCATGGAAAGCGGCAAGGTATGCTGTTGGTGGCAACGTAAACAATGTATTTTTAACATTTAACAATTACTAATTGGCAGCATCAACCAATAATATAGACAAGCTTAAAGTAGAAACTCCAAAAGCAAAAATTAACAGGGAGACGCTTCGTGAGGCATTATTGCTTTTCAGTTATTTAAAACCCTACAGGTGGAAGTTTATTCTTGGGTTGGTATTCATTGCATTGTCTGCCTTTTCAACAAGTATATTTCCGTTTTTGATAGGGAAAATGATTGATGCGGCAGCGCCCGGTACGGCTGGGGCATTGCCTATAAATGGACAAGGAATGACCAGCAATTTCGGATTCAGTATCAAAGATGTTACCTGGAGTTTGAACACAATCATCCTGCTGATTTTTTCTCAGCTCACCATCCAAATGTTATTTTCATTCATGCGTGTATATCTTTTAACTGAGGTTGGAGAAAAATCACTGGCAGATATGAGGAGAGATGTTTATAAAAAGCTGCTCAGCATGCCGATGACTTTTTTTACAGAGAAAAGAGTGGGAGAATTAAGCAGCCGGATTTCCTCGGATCTTTCTCAGATTCAGGACGCACTTTCTTTTACGCTTGCTGAATTTTTGCGTGGCATTTTCACTTTGTTGATAGGTCTTGCATTTATTTTTTGGATCAGCGCCAAGCTTGCACTGGTGATGTTGTCCGTTGTTCCTGTGATTGCTGTGCTGGCTGTAATATTTGGTATCCGTATCCGGAAAATGTCAAAAAAAGCGCAGGATCAATTGGCGGAAAGCGGAACGATTGTGCAGGAAACATTTCAGGGTATCTCCATTGTAAAAGCATTCACCAGCGAATTTTTTGAAATTTCAAGGTATACGAAAAGCATTTATTCTGTAGTGGAAACAGCTATTCGCAATGCCCGTTACAGGGGTGCATTTATTTCATTTATGATTTTCAGTGTTTTTGGAACGATTGCATTTGTGATGTGGGTCGGAGCAAACATGATTCAGACGGGAGAACTTACAACAGGATTATTGACGATGTTCGTTATTTTTTCAGTTTTTGTAGGAGGAACTTTTGCAGGATTTGCTGATATGTTCAGCCAGTTACAGAAGACTTTGGGAGCCACACAAAGCGTGCGTGAAATTCTTAGATCGGAAGGTGAAGATGTTGACCTTGATCAACAACCTGTGGAGCCAGTTTACAAGCTTGCAGGGAATGTAAAGTTTGAACATGTTGCCTTTAGTTATCCTTCCCGGAAAGATGTAACTGTTTTAAAAAACGTAACCATGATGACTAATGCGGGCGAACAAATAGCATTGGTCGGTCCGAGTGGTGCAGGAAAAAGCACGATTGCCTCTTTGCTTTTACGGTTTTATGAACCGGAAAGCGGAAAGATTTTATTTGACAACCGCAGTGCAATGGATTTCCCGCTCAGCCAGTTAAGAAAACAAATGGCCTTTGTGCCTCAGGATGTGATATTGTTTGGCGGAAGCATCCGCGAGAATATTGCTTACGGAAAATTTGATGCGACAGATGAAGAAATAATGGAGGCATCGAAAAAGGCGAATGCAGATGAGTTCATCAGCCGTTTTCCTGAAGGATATGCAACAATAGTAGGTGAACGCGGAATTAAATTGTCAGGTGGTCAACGGCAACGAATTGCCATTGCACGCGCTATTCTCAAGAATCCTGCAATATTAATTCTCGATGAAGCAACCAGTTCGCTGGATAGCGAAAGCGAACAACTGGTTCAGGAAGCATTGGACAACCTGATGCGCAACAGAACGTCATTTGTGATCGCGCATCGTTTGTCTACCATTCGAAATGCCGATAAAATTGTTGTGCTCGACAAAGGCGAAGTGGTGGAAACAGGAACTCATGAATCACTCATGAATTCAGAAAGTGGTCTCTATAAAAGATTAAATGAATTGCAATTTGAAATTATTTCATAGCAGCATTTTGCAGGTACTTATTAAAATTACAATCCTGTTTGAGTTCAGTTACTGAGTTCCACAAGTAAAACTGAGAAAGGTCTCACTTCAAGTTTTGTTGAATAATTTTCCCACGTTGTGGCCTTAAGATCAGCACTGCTAAGAGATTCTTTTACATGCACATTCAATAATTTTCCATCGCAGGAAATCTGATCCGGAAGTTGAACAGACTTTCCACTTTCGTTATAAATGACCAGCTTATAATGACCGTTGGCCTTTACACCCACCATTTGAATTCCTGCAATTTGGTTTTTAATATTGAGAACCGTTGCCGGTTCAGAAAAAAGCGGAGCCACAATCCTGCAAACTTCATATTCCATACTGGTGATTCCTTTGTTGCCTATCAGTTGTTTCAGGTTTTCATATTTCGCGGAAGCAATCACATTGTTGTGATCGCGGTTGTATTCAATCATGAATTGCACCATGCGCGGAATGTAACCCGTTCCAAAAAATGTTCGTTTGTAAGGATTTCTTCCCCCATCACCTGTTAGTGAAACGCTCCATTGATCAACAATTAATTCTTTACCGGGAAACAATGCTTTGTTTTTTTCGATCAATGACGGAATCTCAGTAGTAAAGATTTCATTCATGGTACGCTGATCCCTGGTGATATCTCCTTTAAACTGTCCTCTGCTCGTCCAATGGAGATGCCAGTAATCACGTATGCCGTCTGCCTTTAAACCTGACTGAAGTTCCTTTACCCATTGTTGATCAGAGGCAATATCGGAATGCGCGGGAGGAACGTCGGCAATAATTTTCACTTTCGGGTAAACAGCACGGATAGAATCTGCCCAACGATTAAATTTGTCTTTGTATTTCGCAGGATCCTTTTTCCAGTATTCGGTATATGCATTCCCACGCATTTGTTCGAGCCCTAACTGCACATATTCAGGATTGGCGCGCTTTATCATCCAAATCACTTCTGCACACGTTCCGGTCATGATGTTACCAAGGATATAACCTCTTGCAGGAATTTCATAAATCAACTTTACATAAGCGTTAAAAAAATCGTAGGATTTGCCATTGACATAGAACTTTTGTGAACTCATTCCCTGTAATATATCTGAGGGCACCCATGAAGGAATGTTAAACCCGTTTCCTTTTCCACCGAAAATTAAAGTATCACCAATTACCTGCCGTGCCCAATCACTGGTTTTTCCTTCAGAAAATGCAACGGCATAAGGGTGGAGGTTGCGAACTTTATTTACATACTCAGGTTGTGTTACATCGTAGGAAGCAAGTCCCTTTACATAAAAAATATCGGAAGTGGAAAAGGTCCAGATACGCCTGTTCAATTCTTTTTTTGAATCTGTGATGGTAATCTCTCCAGCGGAAACAGATTGTTTGGATGCAACAGTTGTTATGCCTGCATTATGATTCGCGGAACCATTACAGGAAAAAGAAAACAATGAGGCTGCTACTACGAGCAGGTTGGAAATGAATTTCATAAGACAGAGGTTAGAGCTCAAAGTTAAGCATTGGCTTACATGCATCAATTGGGCCGTAATTTTAATATTGTTCATTCATAAAGAGCTTTTCAACACATTAGCGCTATTACCATAGCGATTTGTGCTAAAAAACTAAACTCATAGACTATCCTTACTTTTGAAATTCAATTTAAACTATGTTCCCGAAAGTTAATCCCGTAGAAACATTTGCCTGGAAAGCGTTGACCTCGCATTATCATGAAATAAAAACACATCACCTGAAAACTTTATTCCATGAGGATGCTGATCGCTTCAAAAGGTTCTCCATTCAACTGGAAGATATTTTATTTGACTATTCGAAGAACCTGATTACTGAGGAAACGCTCAGGTTATTACTGCAACTTGCTAAGGAATGCAATTTAAAAGAAGCCATCGCTGCCATGTTCAATGGCGAAAAGATCAATGCAACGGAAAGTCGTGCAGTGCTGCATTCAGCGCTGCGGAATTTTTCCGGCCATCCCGTTATCACTGAAGGAAAAGATGTGATGCCTGATGTGCAAAGGGTTTTAAATCAGATGAAAAATTTTTGTAAAAAAATTCATGATGGTGAATGGAAAGGGTACACAGGCAAAAAGATCCGTTATATCGTAAACATCGGTATCGGCGGTAGCGATCTTGGACCTGTGATGGTGACGGAAGCATTGCGTTTTTACAAAATGGAAGGTATTGATACTTTCTTTGTTTCAAATGTAGATGCAACACATATTGCTGAAACACTGAAAAAAGTGACACCTGATGAAACGCTGTTTCTGATTGCTTCCAAGACATTTACCACGCAGGAAACGATGACCAATGCACATACCGCGCGTGATTGGTTCCTTCATCAGGCAATGGACAAATCGCATGTCGCTTTACATTTCGCCGCACTTTCAACTAATGAAAAGGAAGTAGTAAAATTTGGAATCGCCCCCGAAAACATGTTTGAATTCTGGGATTGGGTAGGAGGTCGTTACAGTTTATGGAGTGCCATCGGATTGTCTATTGCTCTTACCGTTGGCTTTGAAAATTTCGAACAATTACTGAGAGGCGCACACAGTACGGATGAACATTTCCGCACTGCTCCATTTGAAGAAAACATTCCGGTTATCATGGCACTGCTCGGTATCTGGTATACCAATTTTCATGGTGCGCAAAGCGAAGCTATTTTACCTTACGATCAATACATGCATCGTTTTGCTGCCTATTTTCAACAGGGGAATATGGAAAGTAACGGCAAACATGTTGATAGGAACGGCGATGCTGTTACTTATCATACCGGTCCCGTGATTTGGGGAGAACCGGGCACCAATGGTCAACATGCATTCTATCAATTGATTCACCAGGGAACATTGTTAATACCGTGCGACTTCATTGCACCTGCCATCAGTCATAACCCAATTGGAGATCATCATGTGAAACTATTGTCAAACTTCTTTGCTCAAACCGAAGCATTGATGAATGGAAAAACAGCGGATGAAGTTGCTGCAGAGTTATCGTCTATGGATACGGCACAACGTGACGCGCTCATACCTTTCAAAATATTCGAAGGAAACAGGCCCACCAATTCCTTCCTGTTAAAAGAAATAACTCCTTATTCGCTTGGGCAACTCATCGCATTGTATGAACACAAAATTTTTGTACAGGGAGTGATCTGGAATATCTACAGCTTCGACCAATGGGGAGTGGAATTAGGTAAGCAACTGGCGAATAAAATATTGCCTGAACTGATCGACGCTACAGAAGTAAACTCGCATGATGTATCTACTAATGGATTGATTAATACGTTTAAAAGCATGAGAGAAATACCAGCGGCAGTTTAAATGTCTTCCAGAGATTTTTATATTTTATAAGGCACTTCATATTAGAATGGTCTGATGGGCATTTTAATTTCTTCAATGTTTTTAAACTAGGCAGTAACTGTTCTTTTAGATTAATTCCGCTTTTATGAATTTATTACGAAACAGGATTTATATAAACAATTGGTGTATTTTTGCCTCCTATTACACTCATGAAGAAAATCATTTCCATCGGCATCCTGGTAATGTTCCTGTTCTCAACAATAGGAGTAATCGCCAGTTCCTACAAGTGCAGGATGGCGATGCCGGTTAGTAAATCGTGCTGCAAGACGAATGATAAAGGATGCTGTGAGAAAAATTCCAAGCTGCTTAAAATTAACACTGATTTTATTGCGGTGCCCTCTCAGCTTCCCGTCAAATCAATTAATGAATTACCTGTTGCTATATTAACTTCCTCCTTTGATATCCGGAGTTATCTTGTAGGTGGAATAAGTTTTCTTCAGGATCATGGTCCACCTGATTTACCTGTTGATCTCCTGCTGCTCACGCAGTCCTTCCGTATTTGATTTTGTGAAATTTATTTGGTGCCGGCTGCATACAGCCGTTGCATGAATAATTTTTTTGCATCCATCAAAATACGAGATCAAAATGAAATATGCTCATTGGATTTTTTTAATCCTTCTGCTTTTTAGCAGGATGCATCTTCAGGCACAAGAAATTGCAGGTGCTGTATTCGGAAGAGACGATATGGGTATGGAAATGCCTTTAGCGGATGCTAATGTTGTTCTTGCCGGAACCGGAAACGGAACTTCAACAGATGCAACCGGAAAGTTTCACCTCTCCAAAACTGATACTTCTTCGAATCAACTATTTATTTCGTACACCGGATATGTAACGGATACATTAAAGGCGGAAGGCACCAGTATCAAAGTGGTATTGGAAAGGGCTGTTGTTTTGAATGGAGTAGAAGTAGCAGGCGACCGGCCTGATTCTTACATTTCATCGCTGAAAACACAAAAGACAGAAGTGATTACGTCAGGAGAGTTGAAGAACAATGCCTGTTGTAATCTTTCTGAAAGCTTTGAATCGAACCCGACTGTTGACGTTTCTTTTTCTGATGCCGTAACCGGTGCCAGGCAAATTCAGATGCTGGGCTTATCAGGAAAATATGCTCAGATCCTCACTGATGTTTTGCCGACTGTTCGCGGTTTGGGAATTACCTATGGACTGAATTTTATTCCCGGACCGTGGATTGAATCGATCAACCTCAACAAAGGTGCAGGAAGTGTTTCCAACGGCTACGAATCTATTACAGGGCAGATAGATATAGAACTTAAGAAGCCGGAAAAGAGTGAAAACCTGTATGTGAATCTCTATGGAAATTCAGAACAACGGTTGGAGGCCAACATTTATTCCGCTCATAAGCTGAATGATAAATGGCATGATATGTTTTTAATCCATGGCAGTACAATGCAGCGAAAAATGGATGAGAATGGTGATGGTTTTCTTGATCTGCCACTCAATAAAACAGTTTCACTCATGGATCGCTGGAAATATGAATCAGGCAAACGCATTGAAGCAATGTTTGGTGTTAAATTTCTGCACGATGACCGTATAGGCGGCGTAATGGATTTCAATCCGGAAACAGATAAACTGACCAGCAATGCATACGGTCTTGGTGTGAATACTAACAGGGTTGAATTGTTTACGAAGACCAGTTATGGTTTTCCTGATAAGAAATTTCAGAGCATCGGACTTCAACTCTCCGGTATTTATCATGATCAGGATGCGTACTATGGACTGAGAGCATATAATGGAACCGAGCAATCATTCTATGCCAATTTGATTTTTTTGTCCATCATCGGTAACACACAACATAAGTACAAAGCCGGACTCAGTTACCTGTATGATAAGTATGATGAAAAATTTGATGTGATTGAAATGAACAGGGTAGAATCTGTCCCGGGTGCTTTTTTTGAATACACGTATGACAACCTGAAGAAGCTAAGTGTGATTGCAGGAGTTCGTACAGACTGGCACAATGAATTCGGCTTCCTGGCTACCGGAAGGTTGCACGCCAAATACAAACTTGGACCAACATCCACTTTACGCGCTTCGATTGGCAACGGATTCCGTGTGGCTAATATTTTTGCAGAAAACGCGACTTACATGGCGAGCTCCCGCGAATGGGTGATCGTGGATGTATTGAAACCCGAACGTGCCTGGAATTACGGCATTAACTTTACACAACAATTTTTTCCCGGTACACATGAAGGAACATTCAGTCTTGATCTTTACAGAACTGATTTCACGAATCAGGTGATTGTAGATGCGGATGCTGATCCATCCAAAATTTTCTTTTATAATCTCAGTGGTGCATCTTATTCAAACAGTCTGCAAGCTGATGTGAGTTATGAATGGTTCAGGGGATTTAATACAAGATTGGCCTTCAAGGTTTATGATGTAGCGCAAACGTATGGAGATGAACTGAAGCTTGTTCCATTGGTGCCTAAGCAAAGGGCATTGCTGACCATTACTTACAAAACACCGGACAAGCATTGGGAATTTAGTTCCACCAGTCAATGGGTCGGTGTGCAGCGATTACCTGATACACAGTCCAATCCTGAAATGTACCAGGCGCCAGATGAATCACCTTCTTATTTCCGTTTTCTGGGACAGATTTCTTACCTCATCAAATCATGGGAATTTTATGTTGGCGGTGAAAACCTTGGCAACTATGTTCAAAATGACAGGATCATTGCTGCTGATGATCCGTTCGGTCCTTATTTCGATACATCTATCGTTTGGGGGCCGATTACCGGTCGCACAATATATGGAGGACTTCGGTTCTCGATAAAATAGCTTACGCTTAAAACCTATTACTTTAATTAACAATTTTTTTAACCTTAAAATCAAAATCAAAATGAAAAATTTCAAAATTATTGCCCCTTTGTTTTTATTGCTTGTATTGCCTTCATTGATGAGAGCAGACGATGCTAAAAAGAAGACAGAGATTATTTACATTCAAACTTCGGCGGTTTGCGGTGAATGCAAAGAGAAAATTGAATCTGCTGTGAAAGAGTTGAAAGGCATAAAAAATGCCGAGCTCAATCTGACCGACAAAAAGTTAATGGTGGAATATACAGTGGGAAAAACCACACCGGAAGCTATTAAGGCTGCTGTGTCAAAAAGTGGATATGATGCAGATGAGGTGAAAGCTGATGCAGCTTCTTACCAGGCTTTGCCGATGTGTTGCAAGAAGGACGCGGAGAAGCATTAAGCGTCTGTATTGTTTCAGCGATTGCTAACGGCCGGATTCGTCATTTCGAATCCGGTCTTTTTTTATTCTTTGTCTTCTTTCTTAAAATCCAACGACAAAGAATTTACACAATACCTGGTGCCTGTTGGATGAGGTCCATCATCAAATACATGACCGAGATGACCACCACATTTTGCACAGGTGATTTCTTTACGGATCATTCCATGACTGTAATCTGTATTTGTTTTTATCATTCCATTGTCAATGGCATCATAAAAACTTGGCCAGCCGCAACCGGAATCATATTTTGTAGCTGATGTAAAAAGTGCCGTTCCACATCCTTTGCAAACATAGGTTCCTGCATCTTTATTTTTATAATACTTGCCCGTAAAAGGACGTTCGGTTCCCTTTTCTCGCAGAACATAATAGCTTTCGGGATCCAGTTCGATCTTCCATTCTTCGTCTGTTTTATTCACTTGATTTTCCATCTATTATTTTTTTTTGAGTGTATTTACAAAACTATTGCTTTTTAAAATTGTGGTAGGTAGAACATTTAGGAGCAGATTTAGTTTCAAAGGTTGGAAAGTGCCTGGAAGCTGTTGAGAAATGATTCATTCTGTCACGAACCTTATTCATTTAGACAACATTTATAGGTAGAGAAGTCGAAGGGTAGTTGAAAACTTATGAAGAAAGAGGATACGCTGATAACTATAGTGAGATTTTTAACTCCTCACTTTTACTTAGCTTGCCATCTCAAATTGGTATGAAGAAAAAAAGGAACAAGGATAGTTTATTAGTCGCTATCGGTACTGCGGTACCTGAAAACCGCTATCATCAGCAGGCGATTGCTGATTTTATGATCCGGTATTTTGATGTGGCTGAAGATGCGTCGCGTAAACTGTCTGTCATTTATCATAAGAGCGGAATTGATTTCAGGCACTCTGCGCTTCCTGATTTTTTTAAGAATGGTCATGTTCCTTTATTGTTTGAAGCGCCTCAACAGAATCCTCCCTTAAGCCGGCGAATGGATATTTACCAAAAAATTGCGGTTAAGCTGGCTGCTCAGGCGGCAAAAAATTGCATGAATGAGTTGGAAAAGAGCGCGACTAAACAATTGTTGCCGGTAACCCATCTGATCACAGTGAGTTGTACCGGTATGTCAGCACCGGGACTTGACCTTCAGCTAATGAAAGAACTTGAATTGGAAGATCATGTTGAAAGAACGAGTGTAAATTTTATGGGCTGCTATGCCGCTTTTCATGCATTAAAAATGGCAGATGCAATTTGCAGGTCAGATCATCATGCAACAGTTATGATTGTGCTGGTTGAATTGTGCTCTTTGCATTTTCAACCAGAAATGGACAATCAGAACATGGTGGTAAATTCTCTGTTTGCTGATGGTGCTGCTGCTATGCTGGTTACATCAAAGCAAAA
Organism: Chitinophagaceae bacterium; assembly: GCA_016717285.1. Lineage (NCBI taxonomy): Bacteria > Pseudomonadati > Bacteroidota > Chitinophagia > Chitinophagales > Chitinophagaceae > Chitinophagaceae bacterium. The sequence continues at coordinate 1,911,078 of JADKFU010000005.1, read as the reverse complement.
GAGTAAAGGACTAAATTGCCCTGCCCTCCGGATTGACGGATTTCATTCAAAAGTAATTCATAAAGGAGCTACCATGATGACGTGGCATCCTTCAGAAAATGGTTTTCTGATGGGTCTTGACGCGTTAGTGCCGCAATTAATTGAAGAGTATGCTGGCGGATTAATCGCGGAGGCATTGAATAAATTCGAGTGTAAACGTTCAATGGTTACGCAGTGGGCGATTCATCCCGGTGGAAGGAAAATCCTGGAAGCAGCGCAGAAAGGAATGTTGCTCACTGATAAAGATCTCGAAGAATCGTATAGTATATTAAGAAATTTTGGCAATATGTCTTCGCCAACCATTTCATTCGTTTTGAAATTGATGATGAAGAAGAGATTGGACTGGAAAAAGAAAGACCGGATTCTTGCCGCTGGTTTCGGTCCCGGCATTACCATTGAAACGGCTATGTTTAAACCAGTGATTAGCTGATTATGAATACCAGCATCCGGCACCCGGGACCTGAACTTATGGACGGGACAAATATTCCTGATAAGGATCTCTTCCTCAATTATCAGGAACTTCATTCAATTAATAAACTCCTCGGAGGCTATAGGATTACACTAAAAGGGCTGAAAAAGATTGCGCAAGGAGTGAAACAACTTTCCATATTGGATGTTGGGTGCGGAGGAGGAGATATGATGAAGATTGTAGCGGAGTGGGGCAGAAAAAATAAAATCCAAATGGAATTAACCGGTGTTGACGTGAGTGCATCAGCCATTCAATATTCGAAGGAAAATTGCAAAAAAGTGCCTGAGATTGAGTGTATGCAAGCCGATGTTTTCCAGCATTTGAATTCCGGCAAAAAATATGATGTGATCATGAACACGCTTTTTATGCATCATTTCAATGATGATGAAATTGTCAGGTTGTTGAAGCTGATGAAAACAAATGCGACTAAAGGATGTGTAATCAACGATCTTCAACGTCATTCATTAGCCTGTTATAGTATTCAGTCGCTAACAAAATTATTTTCCAAATCTTATCTGGTAAAGAATGATGCTCCATTATCCGTGCTGAGGGGTTTTCGCAGGGAAGACTGGTTGAAACTGCTCTCCAATGCTCTCATTGATCATGCTGAAATAAGTTGGGAGTGGGCTTTTCGTTATCTTGTTATTTTTAGAAATTATCATCAGGATTCGTCAACGAACAATTAATTGCCGTTATAAACAATGCAGGATTCTTTCGATGTCATCATCATCGGTGGTGGCTTGGCCGGACTTTCACTTGCTATTCAGTTGGCTGACACCAATTTCACCGTAGCAGTATTGGAACGAAATAAATATCCTATTCACAGGGTGTGCGGTGAATATATCTCCATGGAGTCATGGAATTTTCTGGAAAGAACAGGAATGCCGCTGCGTGAAATGCAATTACCATTCATCAACGAATTACATGTTTCTTCAGTAACCGGAAAAATCCTGACGCATCCACTTAATCCTGGTGGTTTTGGTATCAGTCGTTACCTGCTTGATGCTACTTTGGCAAACATCGCGCGTGCAAAAGGAGCTGTGATCCTCGAAAACTGTAAGGTGGAAGATTATTATCAGCAAGGCGAATCATTTACTGTAGCTGCAGGTGAAAAAAAATTGAAAGGTAAGATTGTGATTGGTGCTTTTGGCAAGCGATCAAATATGGATAAGAAACTGCAACGCTCAGGTTTCGATTCCGCAAATTCAATTACGCAGAATTGGGTAGGAGTGAAGTACCATATTAAATCTACGTTGCCGGATCACGTAATTCAATTGCACAATTTTGACGGAGGTTATTGCGGAATTTCTAAAGTGGAAGGTGAACAGCATTGTCTTTGTTATCTTACAAAGGCCGAAAATTTAAAAAGATTTGCAGGCAACATCAGGCAAATGGAAGATCAATTGCTTTCAGTAAATCCATTTCTCTCAAAAATATTTGAGAACAGATCTGCTTTTCTCTTTGATGCGCCGGAAACTATCTCACAGATAAATTTTGAAAACAAACTTCCTGTTGAAAAGAATATGCTGATGGCAGGCGACGCTGCAGGTTTGATCACTCCATTGTGTGGCAATGGCATGAGCATGGCGTTGCGTGCATCGGTCATCTGCTTTTTTGCGATTGAAAAATTCTTATCAGGAAAAATTTCCCGGAAGGAAATGGAAATACAATATGCTGCTGATTGGAGGAGAGAATTTTCATTTCGGTTGAAAGCCGGACGATTCCTGCAGCCATTGCTCGTCAATTCATCGCTTTCAAAACCTGCTATTGCTTTGCTGAAGCATTTTCCAATTGCAGTTAAGCAAATTGTGGGAGCCACACATGGAAAATCTTTTTAGCGAATAAGAAATTTCGTTTTTTCATCTGACAAACAAATAGCTTTTGATGGAACCAATACCTATAAAATGGCGGAATGCTTTGCGCCTGATGCGTATTCCATTTTCCATTTTTTTGATGCCCATCTATTGGTTTGCATTATTGCACACCACAATAGATGTAACGAAAGCAGTTTCCGTATTTATGATTTTGCATCTGATTGTTTATCCCGCCAGCAATGGTTACAACAGTTATTTTGACCGCGATGAACAAAGTATTGGTGGAATGAAAATGCCACCAGTTGTTACAAAGGAACTCTGGTATGTTGTGATAATTTTTGATGCGCTTGCAGTTTTGCTGTCACTGCTTGTTAATTATTTATTCGCCGTGATGGTATTTATTTACCTCATGATTTCGAAAGCGTATAGTTATGATAAAATCAGGTTGAAAAAATATCCTGTCGTCGGTGCACTGACCGTAGTGATCTTTCAGGGATTTTTCACTTACCTGGCAATACAGGCAGGAGTGAGCGAATCATTTACTATTTCAGCAGATAACATAGCATTTGGTATTGTAAGCTCATTTTTTTTGTTGGGCAGTTATCCAATGACGCAAATCTACCAACACGAAGAAGATGCAAAGCACGGTGATGTTACACTTAGCAGGATGTTAGGCATCCATGGCACTTTTGTTTTTACAGGAATTGTATTTTTCATTGCTACTGCCGGAATTTTTATTCTCTTTTACAAGAACCGTGAATTTCAAAATATCATCATCTACTTAATCGCGTTACTTCCTGTCAATATTTATTTTTTGAAATGGTACAGCGATTTCAGAAAAGGGAAACCGGTTATAACATTTGAGCGTACGATGTTGTTGAATGTCCTGAGTTCTTTATTACTCAGTCTTGCGTTCATTGTGATGTTGTATCTGAAACGCAGATAAAAAAATTTACTGTAGCACCTCCAGCACTGTTTTCTTCCCGGTGAAAGAAAAAGTAAGCTCTGTTTCTCCGTTAGCGGTGAGCTGCTTTTCTACAATCAGATTCTTTGGGTGATTAACAGTTGCAATTGCCGGAAAACCATGAATTATTACATGAAACACTCTTTTATCCGGAGCTCCTTTAAATGTGCCACCATTGCTGGTAAATTCAATAATATATCCGGTTTTTGCAGGAGTAAATGTTGCTGTTATCAGTTCATATTTTTTATCCTTTATTGAATTTTTACTGATACCATCATCATCAAAGAGTACAGCATTGCTGGATTTGGCAGACGCGTAGTAATGCCAGGTAATCTCATCCGTGGTGTATTCAGTTGTGTTTTGAATCTGTTTGTTGTCAGGTAAGAAGGGTAATATGCTTCCTGCTTTTACATAAATAGGAATCTCAGCGAGGCTGGTTGATTGTTGATTCCATGCGCCGCCTTTAACCAATGCATTTTCATTGAGCTGATACCAGTTTCCTTTGGGCAGATAAACGTTTCTTGAAGCAGCACTTTTTTCAAGCACCGGTGCAACTAAAATGTTTTCTCCCCACATGTATTCATCACCAACAGAGTAAGTAGCAGTGTCACTACTGAAATAATAATAGAGCGGACTTACTAATGGTTTCGCTTCAGTGGCCTGTAAATAGCTGAGTGTGTAATTGTATGGTAACATCCGGTAACGCTGAATAGCGGCATTCTTTGCAATTTCACGGTAGGGCTGTTCAATTAGTGCGATCTCACTTGGAAAATTGAAAGTATTGTTATCTATCCCGAACAATCCTGTGCCATGCGGGCGAAAGATGGGAGTGAATTGTGCAAACTGCAACCAGCGGACATAGAGTACGTTATCTCCATCGCCGCCCGCAAAGCCTCCTGCATCAGCATGTGCATACGGAATACCGCTCATAGTCATGCCAAGCATAACCGGAAGTTGTGCGCGCAGTCCACTCCAGCTTCTGCTTACATCACCACTCCATGGAAAGATGCAATAACGTTGTGAACCTGCAAATCCACTTCTGTTTAAGTTGAATAGTCTCTTATCAGGAAAGTCAATAGCATACTGATCGAACAACATTTTAGACCAGTAATGTCCATAAATATTGTGCACTTCATCCGCGCTGAATAACCTGCTATAGCCAAAATCATTCAATTTATGATACAATGAAGAAGGATGATTCTCAGGTTCCCCTAAATCGCCCCACCAGCCTTCCACGCCGATGTCCATTTGTTTTTTATAATACTTCCAGAATAGATTTTGTGCATCTTTTTGAAATAAGTCGATCAATCCGCCGCGTCCAAAATAAAATTTATCAAGTGTATATAAATGGCCAATACTGTCCACCCCGAGATAAGGTTTGAACGCATCATAAGTTTTGGTTCCTTCTAAGATAAATGGCTCTGTTATAAGTATTGTCTGCACGCCCGCTGATTTAAAATCGGAAATCATTTTTTGAGGAGCAGGCCATTTTTCACCATTCACCCAATCAAGATTTCCAAGCGTTCCTTTGATACTGTCACCGAACCAGAACAAATCAAATATCACCGCGTCAAATGGGACATGTTCCTGCTTCATGCTGTCAAATATTTCGCGAGCCTGCTTTTCCGAAGTGTATCCAAACCGGCTCATAAAAGATCCAAGTGCCCATCTTGGTGGCAAAGGCTGCGTGCCTGTGAGTTGGTGATAAGAACTAAGCAGTTGCGGATAGTCAGCACCTGTGATGAGGTAAAAGGTAAGGTCGCCGGAGAAAGTACCGTATTGCAATGTTGATGAATTTGCTTTGCCAATGTCAAGATATCCTTTAGCAACATTGTCGAAGAAAAGCGAATACATTTTAGAAGAGGTTATAAAAGGAACCGAGTAGTTAAGATTTTCGGCACCTTCACCATATCCATAAGCAGGACTGTTATAAAGATTAAAACGGTATCCGCGCCTGTTGAGCGGAAGCGCGCGTTCACCGCCACCGAAAATTTTTTCATTGGTTACCAGATTGAAGTTAAAACCCCTGTAATTATTGGATTCCTGGTAAGATGCTTCGAGCGCAACTCTTTCATTTGTAATATGGATGGTTGATCCTGTAACTGTAATGCTGCAATACGGAAGTTTAGTTCTTCCTTCATCCGTTGCCACAGTAACTTTTTTTATGTCGGAGGAGAAAGCTGGTTTCAGGATGACTGCATCGCTTATGTTTTCATTATGGAGGTAATCATCAGGCCTGAAGGTGATCCTGATGATGTTTGCATTATATTGTTGAAATATCCATGTTCCGGGTTTAAATGCGCTTGCAGTTGTTTCCGCAGAAGTTTGAGAAGAAGCGGAAGTTGTAACAATGAGTAAAAGCAGTAGAGGAAAAATTCTTTTCATGAGGTAATGTTTTCTGTTGGACAAAATAAAATATTGCTTTGTCAATTAGCGTAAAATGTTTCGGTTATGAATCAGGATTTAAAATGACTTTTTTCTGGAAGCAGATTTACATTGGCGGTTGACTGTTTGAAAATGAATCTTTTGCGATATTTGACAACTGCCAATCGCATTTTAATCCATCTACAAATACCTGATTATGCCCTTCATCGACTTTAATACCAGGAAGAAAATAATCCTTTTTCCGGGAATCAGCGGACCAGTCTATCATTCAGAACAATTAACCTTCGGTCATTTCACCTTGGAAGAAGGAGTAGAACTTCCGGCGCATTCGCATGTTCATGAGCAATGGACGCATGTGATTGAAGGTGCCATTGAATTTTCATTGGCAGGGGAGAAGATGTTGCTTACGCCCGGAATGGCAGCCTTCATTCCATCGAATACAATTCACTCTGCCAAAGCAATCTTGTTGAGTAAAGTAATTGATTGTTTTATGCCGGTGAGGGAAGATTTCAGGGAAAAGGAAAAGGTGAATGAAGCGATTTGAGCACGAACTTTATCATGGATTTAAAATGAAAATGCCTCACTTTCATGAGGCATTTTTTGTGGGAGCTACAGGGCTCGAACCTGTGACCCTCTGCTTGTAAGGCAGATGCTCTGAACCAACTGAGCTAAGCTCCCTTGTGGGATCGCAAAAGTAATTTCAATTTCCGAATTTGCAAACAGAATCTTTCACAGGGTGTATTTCAAAATGTAGTACCTCTGCGAAAACTAATAGTGCTCCTATTTTTTACCTTAGAGATTGCCACAGAGCAATCAGTCCTTTTGATGCGCAGAACTGGTAACATTCAGCTTTTACACTATAACCTGATCAGCCTGTTTTGAAAACAACAATTTGAAATGCACGCTTTGCAAAGCGTTAGAGTCGCATTTTCGCAGAACCTGCTACCTTTGAACTATGGGTATAAAATCAATTCTTGCGGGTCCTTTTGCTGCTATTATTGCCAAACGGATCGTACAATCCGCTAACGATGCAGTGCGTACTCAGGAGTCGTTATTCAACAAACTTATTATTGAAGGAAGGAAAACCGCATTTGGCAGAGAGCACGGCTTTCAAAAAATTAATTCTTATCAAGAATTTACAGACGCAGTACCGATTCGCGAATACGAGCTTTTTAAGCCATACATTGAAAGGATAAAGCATGGTGAGTTGGAGGTGTTGTGGCAAGGCAGGCCTATCTATTTTGCAAAATCTTCCGGCACTACTTCCGGAGTAAAGTATATTCCCATTTCGCGCGATTCAATTTCCAACCATATCAATACAGCCAGAAATGCCCTGCTGATGTACATCAACGAATCGGGGAAGCGGCAATTTGTAGATGGCAGGATGATCTTTTTATCAGGAAGCCCAGCATTGGAGAATACAGGAGGGATACTTACAGGAAGACTTTCCGGCATTGTGAATCATCATGTGCCCGGGTATCTCAGAAGCAATCAACTGCCCTCATTCAAAACTAATTGCATTGAAGACTGGGAACAAAAAGTAGATAAGGTAGTTGAAGAAACCTGGGATCAGAATATGACACTTATCAGTGGCATTCCACCCTGGATGCAGATGTATTTCGAAAAACTTTTGCAAAAGACAGGTAAGAAAACAATCAAAGAAATTTTCCCGAATTTATCGGTGCTGGTCTACGGAGGAGTAAATTTTGAACCTTACAAGAACAAACTTTTTAACACAATCGGCGAAAGAATTGATTCGATAGAAACCTACCCTGCATCGGAAGGATTTTTTGCATTTCAATCCTCCCAAAAGGAAGAAGGACTAATGCTAAATGTTGATTCAGGAATTTTTTTTGAATTTGTTCCTGCAGGAGAAATTAATTTAGAGAAGCCCACAAGACTTCAATTGAAGGATGTTCAGGTTGGAATAAACTATGCATTGGTGGTAAGTTCCAATGCAGGGCTATGGGCTTATTCTGTAGGAGATACTATAAAGTTCATTTCCATTGCACCTTATCGTTTGGTTGTGACTGGCAGAACCAAACATTTTATCTCCGCATTTGGCGAGCACGTTATTGGAGAAGAGGTAGAAGGTGCTTTGATGAAAGTAGCACACGATGAAAAACTGGAAGTACTGGAATTTACTGTTTCACCACAAGTTAATCCGGAACCGGGTGAATTGCCCTATCATGAATGGCTGATCGAATTTTCAAAGCCACCTGCGGATATAAATGCATTCCGGTTAAAGGTTGATAAGGTGCTTCGTGAAAAGAATATTTACTATGATGATCTTATTACAGGCAATATTCTGCAACCCTTAAAAATTGTAGTGATGGAACAGGATGCTTTTCGGAACTATATGAAATCAGTAGGTAAGTTGGGGGGTCAAAATAAAATGCCGAGACTTAGCAATGATAGAAAGCTTGCAGATGAATTACAGAAATGGACTGTTAAAAACTGAGATGGAAAAGCAACCACACTTTAAGTTTTATTAAGAAAGTAAATCAGCAGTTGCATGTCTTATAACATTTTATACTTTACTTTTGCAACCGCATGAAACAATTTAAATCATCCGCGGCAAGTGTTATGGCAGCCATGATAGTGCTGCAATCACTTTCGCTATTGTATGTTCAATGCGAATTTAATATTAACCAGGCCTATATTGCCAGGGTACTGTGCATTAACCGTGATAAACCACAAATGCATTGCGATGGAAAATGTTACCTGAAAAAGGAAATTGACCGGAACGCAGAGAAGGAGAATAGCCATCAGAAAGAAATTTCTTCTTACACTTCGATCACATTATTTTTTTACCAGCCTTCAGAGCAGGTAATTTATCCGGCGATGCTGCAAATTTTCAAAGACTTAATCCCGGGTTATTTTTCTTCCGGTTTCAGGATCAGAACAGATCATCCACCTACTGTATAAGGTCGTTGCAGCCATAGGCTGGAGTTATTTTACTGACCTAAATCTTTTAATCATGTGTAAAGCATTTTTCTTTGCATTGGTTATAGTTTGTTTCATCATTCATCCTGTTAAGTCCCAGTGTTTGGGAGGTTGTTGTGCAGTGGCAAATACAATGGAAATTTCACAATCGTTAGAGCTGCCGAAACACAAAGAATGGATGTTTGGTGTGAGCCTGATCACCATGCAATACAAGCCTTTGAGTGACGAGGAGTTGCTCAATTATGCAACTTCAACGGCTTCTGTTTACAGTGTGAGATCTCACGGAAGTTTTAAGGGAATGATTAGTTACGGGATTTCAAAACGAATATCCGTTTGCGCAATATTGCCTTTTAATCGTTCTACTGAAAACAGAGAAGGGCATTATCATGTTGAGGAAGGGGGAGCAGAAATCCATTCTTATGGCAGCATTCACGGGCTGGGAGATGGAATAGTTTCCTACAACTTTCAGTTCTTAGATAATAAAGACAAAGGATGGAAGGCTTTCGCCGGTGCAGGATTAAAAATTCCTACAGGGAAAACGGATGCCTATTCAACCTATGCGGTCGTATTACCCATTCACCTGCAACCCGGAACCGGTTCATGGGATCCATTATTGAGTGCTGTTGTTCAAAAAAAAATCGGAAAGTTCTCATGGTTGTCTGATGCACGTGTCAAGTTTGCTACTACCGCGAAGGATCACAACATGGGAACTTATGTGAATGCAGGAATTGCCGCCGGTTATGAAATGCTTCCTCTTAAGGAACGGAAAATCCTGCCATTGCTTCGTTGTTCGGCCGGACTTTCAGGTGACTATAATGCTGCCATGAAAGTGATGGCAACAGAAGAGCATCAGCATGGAGCAGACAGCACAACTTTAGAAGGCAGCATGATAGCTGATCCAAATACCGGATTCATGCGACTCTTTGCCAATGCATCTGTTACTGCTTTTATAACAAAACGTCTTTTTATTCCTTTCACATTTTCTTTGCCGGTAGCTCAGCACGTGAATGGCTATCAGGCAAAGAATATATTTAATGCAACAATTGGAATTTCATTCATTTTTTAACAAAAAAATAATCTTAACATGAAAAAATTAATCATTTTATTTTCAGCAATTTTGATTGCTGCAGTTACATTTTATTCCTGCACTAAAGCAGGATTGGGTGGAGAAGCCACCATTGCGGCCTTTCCTAAGCATCATGAAAAGCCCATTCCAAACACAACCCTTTATATCAAGTACGATGCAAAGGATTTTCCGGGTACGGATGTGAGCGTATACGATGACGCAAAAATTGCCATAGCAGAAATGGGGGAGGATCCGCATGTGCATTTTGAGAATTTGCAAAAGGGTAATTACTACATCTATGGAGTTGGTTTCGACAGCGCGATTAACCAGATTGTAACCGGAGGAATTCCTGTAGAGATTAAAGAGAAAGCGGGAGAAACGGATATTATTGTTCCAGTGACCGAATGATTAGAACGGATTGAAAATAATTCCAGGCAAATACATTTCTATTTTGGGAGTTCAATCATTTGCTGATATCAGCAGGAGTTGAGTCGACAGACATTTGTGGAAGGGGAATTGAAAACTGTTTTCAATTCCCCTTTTATACATTTTGCTACATTAAAAAGATGGTAACAATATTGATTTTTCCCCCGATTGAAATCGGACACAATAGATAATTTTTTTGTAGGTCCGTTAACTATTGCCATTGAATTTATTCATCGGCTAATTGATCACCATCTTGACCGGTTTTATTCTAGTGATTGCGCAAGTCTGGAAACGTATATGAATTTTTCAGTTGAAAAATCCAGGTTAAAAAGGTTACCTGATAAGGGTAACATTCCCCTTATAAATTTCTTCCTGCTCATGTTCAGAACACTTTGCCCTGATATAATAGATATAGGTTTCCATTGGTTGCGGTTGTCCGTGTACAGTGCCGTTCCATTCACCTCCGCCGGATGCCCTGTAGTCATAAACCAATTGTCCCCACCTGTTAAATACAAAGCAGTCCATTATATCATAACATGGATGGACGATCAGTTGCCATGTATCATTACGTCCGTCGCCATTTGGGGTAAATGCCGTGGGAATCTGAATGGAGGGTTCGGGAATGGTAACATTTACGGTAACACAGGCAGTATCAATGCAACCGTTGTAACCTGTTGCAATCACACAGTATTCAATAGTATCTGCGGGAAATGCAATAGGATTGGGAACAGTGTCATTGTCTAAGCCGGATACGGGAAACCATTGATAAGAAGCGTTGCCGGTTGTATCAGCAGACAAGTGAGTGCTTTGTCCGACTATGATTGAATCAGGGTAGGCAGTGGCGATTACACTGTTCGATATTACATCTACAGTTACTTCGCCTGTTAAAGAGCAACCACGAGAATCCGTTACGGTAACCTTATAAACAGTGGATTGATTGGGTTTTACAACGGTTATTGAATCAGTTGCTCCATTACTCCAATTATAGGTGATGGTTCCGGTACCCGTTGCATGTGCTGTAAGTGTTGCCTCAGTTCCTACGCACACAATAGTGTCCTTAAATACTTCTAAAGTAAGGGGAACAAAAGTGATAGTACTTTCAGGAATTACCAATCCGCTAAGTGTTCCTCCTGCACTGCCTGCCGTTGCACCATTCGAAAGACCATTGCAGACAGCCGGAGCGTTTGCATTTAATGTTAATCCTGGAAGTCCACCGGCAGCATTCAGGACTACGTTGGCAGGAATTCCACCACCATTCATCCAAAGTAAACCGGCACCACCGCCTCCACCGGGGCCGAAACAAGAATCGGCTATACCGCCATTGTCAACACTTCCGCCATTACCGCCTGCTACTGCAGTATTCACAATAGAAGAAATTGTTTGAATGTCGAGAAGAATCGCACCGCCACCACCGCCGCCGCCGCCGCCATCACGCATGGCGGTAGTTAATGGAGTGGCGCCGTTCGATAGAATGGAAAAACCATTTCCATTTATGGTATTAGCTGTTATCAAAACAATTCCTCCGCCATTTGCACCTGCAGTAGCTTCATTGGTATTATCGTCACCACTTCCTCCACCGCCCCCGGCAAATACTTTGTTGTCGGCATTAGAATAATTCAATGCATAGCCACCAATTCCGGGATTCGTTCCTTTGCAATCAGCAAGGCCTGTATTCAGCCGTTGCCCGCCAATTCCGGCCTGTGCAAAGTTACTTCCACCACCGCCACCGGTATTGTTATCATTGCCACCACCACCACCATTAGCCGGTGCGCCGCGTCCTAATTCAAAACCGCCATTGTCTGCAATACCTTCCCCTTTATTTCCACCGCATAGATCAACGATATCGCACCGGTAATTAGGTGAACCTGATCCGCCACCAAAGCATCCGTTATGATGTTGCACTGCTCCGCCTCTTAATCCTTTTCCAGAGGCATCAATATTTGCATTCATAGTAACGGTACCTGAAGCCTGGAATGCAATTACGCCGCCTGTTTTTCCATTCCACGCAGGAGCGGTAATATCACTTACCACATCGGCATCCACATATTGCGGTACGGAAATCATTTGCACTTTTCCATTGAAGATGTCATAGTTGCGCAACATGGTTTCCTGGAACGTGATGATGTTATTATTGACATTGGCAACCGTTAACAGTTCATAATTTCCGGCGTCCTGATAAGAAGTTATCGTTCCATAAGTGGCGGCATCTGTCTGATTAATTTCTGCTCCTGTCATTTGTATCAACATCACTTTATCGCCATTGGCAATACCGACAGCTATTGCAGGCAATGCGACAAGGTTATTGCAAAAGTCAACTGCAACCACTTCCCAGTAATTGTTGATGATGCCGGAAATATTCGTCTGTCCAAAAGATGGTGCAGCAAATGACACAAGCAGGCAAAAAATAAAAACGATAATCTTTTTAAGCAGCGTACACAGGATCTTCATTAGGTGTCTTATCTGAGTGCTTGATTAGAAAATGTGGTCACAAAATACCATTCATTTTCAATTACGGTCGTGGTAACAATACAAGTTTAAATGTTTTGCTGAATCCTGGGAAATCGAATTGCAGAAAATACATTCCCGGTGTGAGATCTTTATCCTTCATGCTGATGTTTAAATCGTGAAGGCCGGGTTGTGCGAGTGAACCATCTTCCTGAATCAGATCCTGCACTAATTGTCCTGATAAGGAATATAACCTGACTTTAAGATCAACTGCGTTTATGAGTTCATAAGAGAGATGAAACTGATCTGTAGTGAGTGTAGGATAAACTGATAAGGAAGTAACATCAATATCATCTATTCCCACCAAAGCTTTGAAATGTGCCAGCACATCGTCACCGGTTGCGAGAACAAAATAAACGTTGGGGTCCGTTGAATTTGGATTAACGAAGTTGTTATCAAGACTCCAGTAGTCGAAACTATAGCCAGGTTCCGGAATAGCCGAAAGTTGTACCACCTGACCACTCGAATACGAAGCCGCGTACGGATAAGCTGTCGGTAAAAAACCCTGCACTTTTACATCGCCTGATGCGGCCGGTGTAACATCCACTGTAACATTATAGGACGGAAGTAAATTTTCAAAATGCGCAATTACGGTATCACCTGCCTGAAGATTCATCGTAACAGTGTCGGAAGTAAGATTTGGAGCTACCACATTGTTAGCAACCTCCCAATTCACGAAAGCCATATTGGTGGCAGGAGTGGCTTTAAAATTCAAATCGACATTCCCGAAATAGGTGCCAGTCCACGGATAAGACGCTGGATGAAGCGTGCTAATTTCTACTTCGCCAAAAAGTGGCGGATCAACAATAACAGTAATATCAAACGGTCCCGTGACATCATAGCAATCCACAAGGGCAGAATCAATATAGCTGCAACGGCCATTGATAAAATTCTGAAGGAAAGACAAATTATTTTCCCAACCGGTGGTGGAACCACCCCAACGCCCGATCTGGCCAGGCATTTCAGGAGTTAAAATGTCAATAAAATCCTGTAGCACAGATTGAACAGTATCGCAGTCCAGCACTGTATTCATCAGGTCTGCATATCGGTTGATATAGGCACTTTTGAAATCTTCATTCAACATTAATTTTGTCAGCATGTCCATGCTGCCCATGGCAGGACCGGCATTACTGAATACAGATTGCAAATCGCACGGATCCGCTGTATAATTAGTTGTAGGCCAGCCGGAATAATTCTGTCCAAGACCAAATACATTGTCTTCATCCCACAGGCAATACGTCCACTTTGTCCTTTCACCGTTAGGGTTTCTTCCACGCCACCACATTGTATTCCAACTGATCCAATCACTGTTTACTATATAGGTGTTGAAAATGCAATAATCAATAAATCCCGGAATGTTTAAACGTTCATCAACGTGCGCGTAATTCGCGGGAACAGTTAATGAATTAGTCATCATGAAGGTGTAAAGGTTATTCCATGCGGTGTCACTTCCATACTTAATGTTGAGCCCACCCCAAAATGCAAGCACATCAATATCATTTTCACCCTGATTGTAATAATGATCTGTATAATCCGGTTCATCCATCTTTTCACGCAATTCATACACGCCCCAATACTGACCATTGATATAAATGATTACCGGTTCATAGGTTCTGCAATCCATGTCAAGATCAAATTTTTGAGAAAGCGTTTGCACGAATGCATCGCGCAAGTGACAACCACCGCCAGATCCCCAGCTAAAAGGGTAGTTATCTGAAGCTCCTGCTTTTAGAATGATGTGGTCATAATTATCGCGGTCCTTGGTTTCAAAAAGCGGATAGTCAATGGTATGATCGTATCCATAATCATCTTCCATTTCAAAGTCAATTCCTTTTTGAGGAAATGCCCAGGAGTCGTTGCCATGTGGATCTACCTTGCCTTCACCTGAAGATTCAAGCACATGGTCTTTACCAAATAATTGGATATAAGCATCAATATCCCAGGTGCCCCAGCTATTAAACAAAGCATCAAAATCAGTGGAAGCAAGAGAAATCACATAATACTGAGGATCATGATTTACACTGATAAAGTAGGTGTTCGTTTCTGCAAAACTTGGTAATATAGCCGGATCTGAACTGAAAGCAGTTGCCCTGATAACTGTAGGCGAATTAACAATCACCGGGTAAGCATACATGGTAGATGCTGCGGTGGGTGTGCTGCCATCAATGGTGTAGCTGATCGTTACATTGGGATCAGCATCGGTGATGGTAACTCCCTGAGTGTAATCATAAAATCCAGGTGGAATATCCATTATGGGCCTTGGCGCATATGCAGCATAACCACTGTTGTTTGATGTGCCGGGAGTGGGTGTTGTAAATATGCCCCACGTAGAAGATCCGTTAGGCATTCTTCCACGTGAATGATTTTTTTGTGTAAGTTGTAAAGTAACGCTGTCGATGATAATGCCCGCGGGATCACTTAGTGCAATATGCTCGAATTTTGTTTGGGTGAGTTTAAAATTAGTGTGGATAAAAGTGCCCACCACTTCATCTTTTGAAGAAGCCCAAATACGCAGGAATCCGTTGGCGTTAATGTTCACAGAAGCAGGAAAACTCCACTTCATCAGGCTATTGTAATCATCCGTAAGATAATAGCCTCCCAGATTTACTGGCGAACCAGAAGTATTATACAGTTCAATATAATCTTCATAATCGCCATCCTGATCGGCAAGAATGTCACGATTAGAAGCAGAATACTCGTTTATTACAATTTGTGAAAAGCTCAAAAAAGGAAAAGCGCTGATCAGCGTGGCTAAAGCAATTTGTAAAAGTTTACTCATAACGTGTTCTTTGCTTGGGATTTAAAGCATTAAAAATAGACAATAGCATTGAGAATAAAAATCCAATTTATCTACATGCGGGAATAGACCGCATCCTGTGTTCTGCAGTCAGTCTCATACGAAGTGAACTTGCAGGCGAAAGATTTGTTTACAACTCCATCAAAAAGGAAAAAATCGTAACGCGTTAACCATCAAATTCCGCATATGGATTCAACAATCTTAGAAAAGGAATTATCGACCACACCAACAGCAACTGCCACCTTTGGCTCCGGTTGTTTCTGGTGCACAGAAGCTATTTTTCAACGCTTAAAGGGAGTAGAAAAAGTAACCTCCGGCTATACCGGCGGTAAGTTTGAAAATCCTTCCTATCGGGAAATCTGCACCGGCACAACCGGTCACGCCGAAGTGGTGCAGGTAACGTATCATCCGGAAATTGTGAGTTACACAGATCTGTTGCATATTTTCTGGAAAACACATGACCCGACTACTTTGAATCAACAAGGTGCAGATATAGGAACGCAGTACCGTTCCGTCATTTTTTACCATACCGAAGAACAGCGACAACTGGCCGAAGAATATAAAAGGAAGCTGCATGAATCCGGTGCGTATAAAAAGCCGGTTGTTACAGAGATCTCACCACTGAAAAAATTCTATAAGGCAGAGGATTATCACCAGGATTATTTTAATGCCAATGGTAATGCACCCTATTGCCAGTTTGTGATTGCACCTAAGATTGATAAATTGGAAAGTGTTTTTAAAGACAAATTAAAATACAATTCATGACGTAGAGACGCAAAGCATTGCTTCTCTACATGATAAAATTTAATTCAAAATGAAAACAAACAAAACTGTTCTGGCAGTGCTCCATGCCGATGAAATTGACATGGGAGAATTAGCCGTGCGCCAACCCTTTCCAACTAATAGGTTTCCACAGATCGACCCGTTTCTATTGCTACACCATGCTGATGTGAAAGTGCCTGAAGACATTGATCCTGGTGATGCAGGTGTTGGGCCACATCCGCATCGTGGATTTTCACCGGTCACCTTTATTTTTAAAGGAGGTGTTCATCATCGTGATAGTCGTGGGAACGACAGCGTGATTTATGAAGGTGGAGTGCAATGGATGCGCGCAGGAATGGGTATTATCCACAGTGAACGTGCACCGGAAAATATTCATGAGATTGGTGGAAGACAGGAGATTATTCAGCTTTGGGTGAATACGCCTGCAAAATTTAAAATGGATCAACCGGTTTACTATCCGCTGAAAAAAGAAGAAATGCAGGAAGTAATCAGTGATGATCAACTGGTAACCTTAAAAGTGGTTTCAGGATCTCTGGCAGGGAAAAAAGGAAGCATTCCCACCCAATCACCGGTAAATGCAGCAACTATTTATTTCAGTAAAGGAGGCCACATTACAATTGATATTCCTCCGGAGCACAATACGTTCATCTATCTGCTTGATGGAAAGCTTAATCTATCCGGTTATGGAATAGTGGAAGGGCTTAATGCAGTTATTTTCAAAAATGATGGTGATCAGCTTTCGATGGAAGCTTTGGAAGATACACGTGTATTGCTGATGTCCGGTGAACCGTTGCATGAAAAAGTGGAATCTTATGGTCCGTTTGTAATGAATTCGCAGACAGAAATTATGCAGGCCATGCGTGATTATAAGATGGGCAAAATGGGAGTGTTGATTGAATGAATTAGGAATTAATTTGGGACGCACAAGATAGGATTTTGCAATAAGACTAAAGACTACTAAGGACTAAGGACTAAGGACTAAGGACTCACTACTCACTACTTTAACGCAGCACAATCCTGAACGTAGTTCCCTTACCCAACTGCGATTCTTTTACAAAAATTTTTCCTTTGTGAAATTCTTCAATAATTCTTTTGGCGAGCGAAAGTCCTAATCCCCAGCCTCGTTTTTTAGTCGAGTAGCCGGGTCGGAATACCGTCTTTAATTTTCCGGGAGGAATGCCTTTACCACTGTCTTTGATATCCAGGAAAGTTTGTTTCCCTTGCCTGATTACATAGATATCGATGTTGCCGGAACCACCTATTGCATCCAATGCATTTTTCAACAGGTTCTCGATCACCCACGCGAATAAAGGAGGACTGATACGTGCTTCTATATTTTTCCCTTGGGGTGCATGGAGGTTGATTAATACTTTTCCCGAAGCACGGCGGCGAATGTACGCTGTACTTTTTTCTACTTCATCATATAAGTTAGTGGTTACGAGATCAGGTATGGATCCGATTTTGGAAAATCGTTCGGCGATCAGTTCGAGTCGCTCAATATCTTTCTCAACTTCCGGAAGCACTTGCAGCGTTTCATCACCTTCATCCAATTGCAACTTCATATAGTCTACCCAACCGGAAAGGGCGGAAATAGGTGTTCCCAATTGATGTGCGGTTTCTTTTGCCATGCCGGCCCAGACACGATTCTGCTCTGCGCGCCGGGCTGTGCTGAAGGTTAAATATGCTACGGCGAGAAATAACAGAATGATGCTGAATTGAATAAAAGGAAAGTAACGCAACTGCACCAGTAAATATGAATCACGATAATAGATATATGAATGCGCATCTTTTGAATACTCAATATCAATCGGAGGACGATCCGCTTTCATCATCTTGAGTTGTTGGCGGAGGTAATTACTATCGCGCTCAATTTTTAATGAATCAAGATTTTTATGACCAATCACATTATCCGCTTCATCAGTAAGAATCAGTGGAACCGTTTCGTTGCTTTCAATAATATGAAACATGAATCCAAGATCCACATTCCCACTGGTGGCATTGAGTTGTTTGTACACATCCGCCAGCAATTCCATTTTTTTTCGCTCTTCCCTGGCAAGCTTTCCTGCAAGAAAGTTGGTATATAGGAGGGAAGTGATGATGATCAGCAGGAGTGTGATGAGCAGGATGAGCTTCCAGGTATTTTTCTGTTCGTAGATGTTCATCGCTTATTTAGGTACGGTATCTTTAGGTTTGAAAAGTTTTTTAAAGTTGTCTAATTCCTTTTTCTGATTCTCTTTTGTGATCGTTGGTTTGTTTTCCTGTTCATCAGTTGGAAGCGAATCTTCCTCAAAGTCCATGTATTGAATCTGGTCAGGCGCTTTCCAGTCTTTGATTTTCTGTTGGTCCTGCTCTTGTTGATCAAATTCTTTTTTCAATACATCCTTCAATTCATTTTTTTCTTTCTTCAAATCTGCTGAGATTTTTTCCTTTACTGCTTTCTTATCATATTTTATAAGCGGATTGTCCGCTGGTCCTGTCATGGTAAGGTAGAGATTTAAAAATCCTTCCGTTGTTTTATCAGTTTCCGGTAAATTGCCTGCTGACTTTTCAAACTTTGAAGTCAATAGCTTCAACAGGTTCAGTTGAATTTTATAATCAATGATATTCTCAAAAGAATGTGTTCCTGAAAGCTGAAGGTTCAATGCATTGGTAAATATCTGCATCTGCGGAATATAAATCTTTTGATTTTTGATCTCCACCTGGTTTTGCAATTTGGAGAAGCGTATGTTTTTCAACTCGCTGATCTTCACAAATTTTGCAAGCGCCATCATCGGATCGAAATTGTTCAATTCACCATTGTCAATTGTTACATCAGCTATAGCATATAGTTTACTCCTGTTAAAAATTCTTTCGTCCCAGGTAGCTTGCAATGCAAGTTCAGAAGTAATTAACCCTTTCAGATTTTTATCGGTTAAAGAGACTTGGCCGAAATTGTTGAATTCATAAAATAATTGAGTGATGTCCAGTCTATCCAAAGTAGCAGTCATCTCCAGCTTGTTACGTTTCATATTGGAGATATCGAGCTTTCCGTTGGCCACTACTTTTCCTTTTTCAGCTTTCAACCCGAAGTCATTAAAATAGATCGCGTTACCCAGAAAAAGAATCTTGCCGTGTATTTCAGCCGCATTGAATTTGTCGTAGCTGAATTTATCAATAGCACCGGATATTGAACCGGTAAACACGTAGAAAAGAGAAGGAATGGAATAGTAATTTCCTTTGGAGTGATTTCCCTCTTTTGAAGGGCTGCCTGAAACACCAACCAGGTCAGTCCAGGCAAGTGAGCGCGAAGAGAGTTGAATGTTCAATCCGATTTTATGATTACTTTTTGTTGAATCAGTGAGTGAACTCAGAAAATAGGGGATGAAGTTGTTGATGTTGCCGGTAATACTGAGGTCACTTTCATTTGCATTGAATGAAAGCTGGTTGATCACCACCTGGTTATTATTGATGTCAAAAGTACCATTCAGATTTTCATAGGTTGTAAGGTCGGTACCAATCTTTACATCAGACAGGTTAAAATATCCACCTGCTTCAATCTTTTGGGGTGTAGCGGTTTTAGTCAATTGACTGACCGGGCCTTTAAAATAGAATTGTCTGAAAGTCACCACACCTTCTAATTCTTTGATATAATCGGAAGGGAAAAGTGGTTTGATCTTTTGGAGTGTAATAGCTCCATCCAGTTTCATATCAAGGAATGGTTCTTTAAAATTTTGTAAAAGGATATTACCACTCACCACATTACCGTCAAATGAGGTGGAAAATTTGCTGAGGTTAAACGAGGAACTCACCAGAGAATTTAAAGCGCCGTTGGAGAATGCGCCTTGAAGGTTGAGAGATTTAAATGGCTCATTCATTTCATCATGTGACAACGTTCCGTTTTTCACATCAAACGAAATGCTCACATGTGGTTGCGTATCAGCGTTTACAAGGCCCTTGATACTCCCATCAAAACGAATGGTTCCTTCACTTTTAAAATGCGCAAGGTATACTGCATATTCATCTGGAAGTAAAGCCGCCAGTTGTTCGATCCGTAACTCAGTGCCTCCAAGTTTCAAGTCCAATTTATTACCATTCTCCAATGATTGAATAGTACCGGAAACAGTGAAGGAATTGTTTTCAATCGCTATTGATGACTCTTTAATATTATAATTATTGATGGAAAGATCAACATCCAGTGTTCCATTTATCTTAACCTCGCGATTGCTGAAATAATCTATGCCGTCGATCGAAATTTTTTTACTGGTGAAGTCCGATTGAATCTTCAATAAAAAATTTCCGGAAGAAAAATCACCGGAGAGTGAGGATTCCCTCGTATCGAAGAGTAAGTGCTGGTTGGAGCGAAGGTTGTCGTATTGAATAAGAATATTTGAAAGTATGGCCTCTTCAATCTTCATTGAAAACCCTTTGCCGGAAGAATCTGCAGAGGGTTTGAAAATGTTGTAATTGGCGATTCCTGATTCAGTAACTTTTAGATATAGTTCGCCTTCCTGCACCAATATTTTCTTCATGGTATAATTACCTTCGAAAATATCCAGGATATTAAACAGGAGTGTTATTTTTTCGCAAGTCAGCAGATTGGTTTTTTCAGGTAATGTTTCCTTAAGACTTACCTGGTTGAACGTGATGGAAGCGGCAGGAAAATTAGTTAGCACAGAAAAGTCAATCGATCCATTTACAGCTACTTCAGTAGCCAGGCGCTTGTTCAGTTCTTTTACAGCGAGTTGTTTGATTTTATCACCAAATACAACGCCCACCAACATACCGGTGGCAACCAGTGCCAACAATACAATTGCTGTAACTGACAGGATTTTGATAATTCTTCTTTTCAAGGAATTTTGCACAGGGATGTATAACTGCTTTTCGGGAAAAATATTTTCTCAAAGTTAGACCATCATACGCGGGCATTGATTGATGAATAAATGGGTTTTGAACAGTGGGGATGTTAATTGAAATGTTGCTAATAATGAGTGAACTGCAACGATTGAATAGTATGGAGCCCCACAAAGGAGAAATCTAATTCATATAGTCAGATGATTCGCGCCTGTGCATGACAAAAACTAGTTGAAATAAAGAGCTATTGAATAGAAAAAACGCAGGCATTCTTATTTTGAATGTTCCTTCAAATATGCATTGGCTATTTCCAAATCTTCCGGCGTATCAATACTAATTGTTTCAGACTCTGTAACTGCTGTTTGAATCCGGTAACCATTGGCCAGCCAACGCAGTTGCTCAAGTGATTCGGCTTCTTCTAAATTATTGACCGGTAGTTGAATGAGCTGTTGTAAAACTTTTGTCCGGTATCCGTAAATGCCAATGTGCTTATAATAGTTTGTTGATGCAGCCCATTCATGTTCTTCAACACCTCTGAAATAAGGCAAGGCGCTTCTGCTGAAATACAAAGCCTGGTATTGTTCACCAATCACTGCCTTCACAATATTCGGATTCGTCAAATCTTCATGTTTTGTAATTCGCTTTATCAGCGTTGCAATGCTCACCATTGGATCTGCAAAACATTTTACCAAAAGGTCAATCTGTTCCGGATCAATAAAAGGTTCATCGCCCTGCACATTGATAATTATTTCAAAATCACTATCCAGATTTTGTACGACTTCAGCACATCGTGAAGTGCCCGATAAATGAGTTACTGAAGTCATCATCACCTTTCCGCCAAATAGTTTCACTGCTGTTTCAATGCGTTCATCATCAGTAGCTACCAGAATTTCGTCCACGGTAGTGCATTTTAATACCTGTTCAAATACGCGTTGAATCATGCTTTTACCACCGATCATGGCCAATGGCTTACCAGGAAAACGGGTGGAAGCAAAACGCGCAGGTACAATTACCAGGATTTTCAAGATTTGTTTGATTCTATGATTTCTGGGATGAAATATTTGTGATGCTTAATTAAAATTATAAAAGAAGTTCCGCGAAATGTAAAATGTTACGCCATTCTAACCACTAAAATATTTCCGCTGATCTCTATTACTTTCACTTGAGTTCCTGCTGTTATTAATCCGCTTTCTGCCATTGCATCATATCGCTCCGATTCAATTTCTATCTGACCTGAAGGTCGCAGCGACGTTATTGCAACACCTTGCTTGTGAAGCATCGTATTCAAAGTTGCAGTTGATTCATGAAAACTTGTAGTGGATGTCTGCGTGTCTGTGAGTACAAATCCCTTTAGCATGCGGCTTTGCAAAATACTTTTGCCGAATGCAATAAACAGGAAGAAGGAGAGTCCCAATGGAATTACAACTCTTAGCAACGCCAACCATATTTCTGTTGCATTGGTGAGTGAAAAATCGAAGTTGATGTTGCGTATTAAAGCAAGTGTTAAGCCTGAGATAACCAACACAATTCCTGATATGCCAGGCAAACCAAAACCGGGAGTAATAAAGATTTCGATGGCAATTAATGCAAGCCCGACTATGAAAAGCAGAATTTCCCAATGTTCTGCAAGTCCATCAATATATAAAGGAGCAAAATAAAGAATAGCGGCAAGGCCGGCAGCCAAAATCGGAAGTCCAATACCCGGATGCTGGAACTCGAAATAAATGCCTCCGAGAATAATGAGCAGAAGAATTCCATTCACCAATGGATTCAGCAGAAAAGCGATAAAATTATCCAGCGCGCTGGATTTATGTTGAATAACTTCATAGTCCCCAATCCCTGCCGCTTGCAATACCGCTTCCTCAGTTTCTGCAATACCATCGCAATAACCATGTTTCAGCGCTTCACTGGCCGTAAGGGTGATGATTTTTCCGGAATCCGCGATGTCATGTAAATAATTATTTGGAGTTACCATCCCTTCAGCGATTCTCGGATCGCGCCCCTGGTGCTCTGCTGTGGACCGCATCATGCCGCGCATATACGATTGATATTTATCCGGCATAATTTCTCCTTCCTGATTCACGACAGAAGCTGCACCAATGGCTGCTCCTTGCTTCATGTAAATACTATCGCAGGAAATAGCAATCAGCGCGCCCGCTGATGCAGCGTTTTGAGTGATCCATACGATCACCGGAAGTTTAGCGTTCAGCAATCTTGCTCTGATGGAATCTGCCATGGAGAGTTCACCGCCGTAAGTGTTTAGTTTAATGAGAATGTAATCACAGTGTGCCAGTTCAGCAGCTTCCATAGCAGTTTTGACCAGGCGCCAGGCAGCAGGAAAAATTTCCTGGTTGAGCTCGAACACGTACACTTTTTTAGGCAAGGTGGAGGGAACACTTTGCGCAACCGGAATACTGTGTAGTAAACAGTACAACATCAGAAAGATCGTGAATAACTTCTTCTTCATAATAGTATGATGGCCTTCAAGCAGCGATACTTTTACTTCAGCTTTTTTTCGTTGCACTTCGGATGTATTGGTATGAAGTTTGAAAAAGCGCGCCCGCTTCATAGATGTTTTGGTTGACCCCTAAAAAATGGTTGTTAAAAGGAATGGTAAAGTTAATTTTTTCTTTGGTGGTGGGTTCTTTACTGATAATGCCTTTTGATGGCTTTTCGCAAACCATGAAGTGGAAGGGGTCAGGAACAAAGGAGCGCGCCGCTGATTTACATGTTGTAGTAAAAGGAGAAACTGTATACAGTATTTCGAAAGCATATCAGATTACTGTGGAGGAACTGTTGCATTTAAATCCTGAAATTATTGATAACAATCTTCCGATAGGAGCTAAAATAAAAGTGCCGGTGGTGAATGGTGAGCCGGTTATTCCATCGAATGAAATCAGGAATGGCCATGCAATCTTGTATACAGTGCAGAAAAAGGAAACGTTGTATGCCATCAGTAAAAAATACAATACCAAAGTGGACACTCTTTTGAGGTGGAATAATTTAATGTCACCTGACATTGAAGAAGGCTCGCAATTAATTGTTGGGTATGAAATAACGTCATTTCAATTAGACGGTCCGTTACACGTTCAGGAAAAAGATGTAAAAGGAACCATTACCGATTCAATCGCAACGGTATCCAATGATACAGTCGCCATTCACATAAATGATGCAGCATTTTTTCCGGATGCCTTGTCTGTGAAAGGCATCGCCACCTGGGTAAAATCGGGCGATGACGGAGGAGATTTTTTTGCATTGCATCCAACTGCACCAAAAGGAACAGAAGTAAAGGTTAAGAATATGATGAATGGCAAAATGGTGACAGTGAAAGTAATTGGAAAGTTGCCGGCAACTTCTGCCAATGATAATGTGATGATTAAAATTTCCGGATCAGCCGCTAATAAATTAGGCGTATTGGATGATCGCTTTTTAGCTGCTTTATATTACGAAGGCATGAATGATAAAAATGTTGAAGAATCTTCCATCGAATCAAAATAATATCGAACTATGAAAAATGCAATGCAGGAAATCAGCAATTTTGACTACATCTGTTATTGATTGGTCAAATTGGTTTGAGTGAATTTATATGGAGTAGAAATTTAATTGATCAATTAAAATTTCACCATTCGCTCAACATATTTATTTTTTGAAGTCTGTACTTCAAGAAAATAATAACCGCCTGAAAGATTGGAAATATCAATGGTTATGGGATTGTAAGCGCCTGTAACAGCAGTAGTTATCGCCTTCATTTTTTTTCCGGAGACGTTGTAGATCGTGATATGCTGAATGGCATCTTCATCACCATGATATGAAACAGTGATGGCATCACTGGCAGGATTTGGAAAAATGTTGATGATATTTGACAACGATACGTCATACACAGACGGTTTCTTTTTTGCAAGCAGCCAAAACCCGGGATCAATAAATATGCTGTCGGGTGTAAATGAAAACGGACCTTCCTGGTAAGTTAAATCATTCGCATTGTTTTGAATGACGATGGTGGTATCATGCGTTGCATCCTTCAGCAATACCGGAACCGGCATTTCAAAGAAAGAAACTGAAGGATGATTTTGTGTTTGATGCAAAGCGATATTTACTTTTCCATCAGCAAGGTTAGCCCACTTGACATAATACGTTGGATAACCCTTTCCATAAAACCAATCATTGAAAAACTCATCTAAATTCTGACCGCTTTCAGATTCAAGATGATCTTTCAGGTTTTGAGTGCGTGCGAATCCATAACAGAGATCAGGATCATTGATATAATTTTCAATCGCATTAAAGAAAGCTTCATCGCCCATTTTCCAGCGAAGCATATGAAGCAAATAAGAACCTTTTGCATAGGATAACGATCCACTGAAGATGCGCGCAACATCGGTGGTGTCTTCACAAAAAACAGAACCTGTGGAATCTTTAAAAGCGCGTCCTTGCTGTGTGTCAAGAAATGGAATCCAATAAACAGGGGCAATGTATTCATAGCTTAATCCTGATAAGTAAGTAGCAAATCCTTCATTTAGCCAGATATCAGTCCAGCTTCCGCAGGTGATCTTATCGCCAAACCATTGATGGCCAAGTTCATGGGCAACCAGTTCAAAGAAACCCGCATTGAATACAAAGCTCATCGTCTGATGTTCTTCGCCACCGCCCCAGTTCCATTGTGCATGACCATATTTTTCATTGGCGAAAGGATAATCTCCAAACAAGTCAGAATAGAGTTTGATGAATTTTCCGATGAGTGTTGTATCATTCATGTATGATGCTGAATCTTCCGGATAGATGTATTGAAGTACCGGAACACTTTTTCCACTATTAAGTAGCACTGATTGGTGAATGACGGAATAATTAGTGACAGCAATACCGATCAGGTACGTTGCAATAGGGTAGCGGTGGCGCCAATGAATGAGTGTGTTGTTCCCATTGTCAACGGCAGTTTCACTTGTCAATTTGCCGGCAGTCCCGGCATGATTTCCTATTGGGGCTTTTATGAAAATATCAATCGAATCAATTTTATCCGCCAGGCTGTTTTTGCAGGGAAACCAATCACTGGCGCCATAAGGTTCTGACAGTGTCCATAAAATAGGTGCTTCATTGTGTGTTTCCTGTACAAAGCTTCCGAATCCGGTTGATGGTGGTTTCCCTTCGTAACAAAGTATAATGGAATCCTGAATGCCTGCACCGATTGATTGCGGAAGATGCAGTTCAATTATATTATTTCCCGGCCGCGTGACATTGAAACTTGTATCACCGTGATACACAAAACCGCTGAACAAAAGTGAATCTGAAAAGTCAAATGAGATTGCAGTTAACGGATCATTTACCGGTTGAAAATAATAGGTGAGGGCACCTTTGATGTAATAAATAGCCGGATCAATTTCCCAATATGCGTTAAGGTAGTTAAGGTTGTAATTTTCTGTAAGTGAAGATTCGCGAAAGGAAATAACCGGCTCCTGACTGATCTGTTCACGCGAGATGATTTTTTCCAGGTATGACGGATCATAAATCTCCTGTGCTACAGAACATTTACAAATCATCATCAGAATAAAAAATATACCCGCACTGAAATGTCGCATGCTGAGAGTTCTCCTGTTTGGAAAATTAGTAAGAAATATTTTGGGAGAAAAAGAACGAACCAGCATGTGATATTCGAAACATCTTTATACTGCCGATGATCGGTGTTTTCACCGACCACTTCAAATATGCTCCATAAAATGAGTTATGAAATCAAAATTTAATGGGTTGATTTAGTGAATCAAAAGTGAAGCACCGTTACTATTTCACAAGTTTTACATTCGGCCGCCAGCCTTCGACCACAAAAAATTTCATCTTATCAGAAAAGAGTTCTTTACTCATCAGTACCGCACTGCTCGCAGCGAGCGCAAGTCCTGCACTTTCCCAACTGACGATATCACCGCTTTCTGATATTTGCAAAGTAGCCAATAACCCAAGTGCTGAACTCAGTATCAGGCTGCCGGTTTTCGCAATTGGTCTCAAGGGACTATACTTCCTGAATGATTCTATTCCGTCATGTGGTATTGCAATGGAAGCGCGATCAAAGTATTTGTTCTTAGTTGCGAGGTAGATCGCGTTGTTGCTAATGGATTCAATGGTTCCAAAAACGGTGATGTCATTTACTGCCACATCAAAAGGAGCGTTCACAGTATCCTGAACCGTGAACCGCAATCGAACTTCATCACCTGCTTTTAATTCAGTCTTTCTTCCAGTAAAAATATTTTCAAACACAAGAACTTTATCCTGAGCTTTTAAAATGACAGTATGCAGCAGCAGGAAATAAATTGTGATTCCTGCCATCGCTATTCGGCATCGGTTTTCCATGATGCATGTAAGACGGGAATGAAGTGCTTTTTTGTTACAAGTGTAATACTAAGCTCAGTACAAGCGGAGTCGAAGGGTGGTCCCGGAATTTCTTAATCATTTTCCGACAATCTCTCAAACCCAACCCATTTTATTGGCATACATTACAAGCCCTGCAGTGTTGTGCACATTGATTTTATCTAGCAGGTGATTGCGGTGATTTTGTACTGTGTTGACAGAAATATGAAGTTGCTCTGCAATTTCCGTCATTGATAATTCTTTGCAGATAAGCAATAACACTTCTTTTTCTCGCTCTGAGATATGGATAAAAGCATGCTTGCTCCAGGAAACGATTTCTTTCAATGAGAATTGGTTCATGATTTTCCCCAATACATAAAGTTTGCCTTCAAGAACAGTATTTATAGCACTGATAATTTCTGTACCATCAACATTCTTAGTTACATAAGCGCGAGCACCTGCTTCAAACATCGCGGTCATACTGGTTTCATCTTGAAGCATACTGAGTGCAACTACTTTTACAGTTGGGTGTTGCTTAAGTAGTATACGTGTGGCTTCAATTCCATTTAATTTCGGCATCCTCGAATCCATTAAGATCACATCTGCCGACTGGTTATTATAAGCCGAAAGAACTTCTACACCATCTGCTACTTCATAAATGGTGCAGTCGGGAAAGTTTTTACTCAGGAGTTTGGATAACCCGAAACGCATCGCCCAGTGATCATCAGCAATAATGAAATGAAGCGGCGTATTGACAGCCATTTTCCGGAAAGTTTACTGGCAATTAAGATAGCAATTATTATAAGAAATGAATGGAATCAGCTATTGAGAAATGAATGATTTCAGTCTTGTATCGGGTATATCGTGCAATGCATCTTTGTCGAGCCGTGATCAAGTAAAGTGAATTAACCTTTTTTCAAAAGAGCTGTAAGGGCCGCTTTGCGAACCTCGATGCATTGGATGATAAGATTTTGTTGTAGGAATCAGTGCTTTTATGTAAAGATATGTACCTGGATAATTGCAAAGTGTCCGCAGTATTAAATGATCTGAAATCGTGAGAATCAATCAATGACAAAAAACAAACACAGGATGATGTTCAAGTACCTGTAAAAATTGTGCAACCGCCAAAACAGGTGTTTATCACAAAACCTCCCTTCAAGGGACGATATTCATTTTCAATACTTTTTTTTCATTTAAACATAAACAATCAACACACATGAAACCACTGAATAAAATTATGGTTGACCAACTTATCAAAAACATCGCGTTGAACCCGGCGCTGAAAGTGCAAATTCAGCATCAGGGTTTGGCGGTGCAGGCATTAAGGGGACCACTGCAAAAACTGTCAGCCAATACGCTGTCAGGATTAAAGAAGGATTCTAAAGCATTTATCCAAAAAAATCGCAGCTATTTTAATTCCTTCTCTACATCAGGGTTGCAATTGCTACTCGAAGGAGAGGACATTAATAATGGCAAAGCCGTTACATGGCAACAATATCATGGTAAAGCAAAAGTGGAGGGAGCGAGCATCCGTTTTCACTCAAACTCAAAGGGAATTATTGATTCAATCACCAACTATCTTTTCCATGATCTTTCAAGATTGCCGTCCTCTCCAAAAATATCGGAAGCCAAAGCATTGGAGTTGGCGCAAAAAACGGTGAAGTGTTATGAAAAATCTTCCCAAGCACCTGAACTGGTTGTAGTACGCTATAAAGAAGTGCCCTACCTGGCATGGAAGATTGAACTGCGTGAAACAATTAAAGGGGGAAAATCAAAGATCCGGACAGATCATTCAATACTCACCCATGAACACGGAGCGCCTCACATTTGGATTGTATATGTAAACGCAATTAGCAGTAACGTCATTTATTTCTACGACAATGTGCAAACGGCAGGTCCGACTGTCGGTGCTGGCACCGGTTATTATTCTGGTGGTGCCGCGTTAAATACCTACTATAATGATATCACGTATCAATTGCGTGATCTGACACGCACAGGTGCCGGTGGTTCTGAAATCAGAACGGATGATGAAGATGGAACAACTCCATCTTCTGATCCTGATAATAATTGGAATACTGCTACCACTGCTCCTCGCGACTCAAACCAGGGAGCCGAAGTAGATGCGCATCGCTATACTGGTAAAGTGTACGATTACTATCAAACTGTTCATTCAAGAAATGGCTTTAATGGTGCCGGTGGATTGTTTCGAATTGTAAGTCACTTAGGCAGTAATTACAACAATGGCTATTGGGACGGCAGTCAGGTAAACCTTGGCGATGGAACGGGTTCAGCAGCAACCGGTGATGATTACGAATGCAGTGATGACTGGCTCGCTCATGAATGGACACATGCCTACACTCAATATACATGCGGACTACAATACTTAAACGAAGCAGGCGCATTGAATGAAGCATTCTCCGATATCATGGCAGCCTTTATTACCGGCGACTGGCTTGTGTTTGAAGATACATGGCTGAAAGCTTCTGCACCGGCATGGCGTAATATGATTGACCCCACTAATGGTGGTATGTGGAATGTGGCAGATCCGATCAATAGCGTACTGGCAGGCCATCAGCCAAGTCATTACTCTACGCGTTATATTGGAGGTTCAGATAACGGAGGCGTTCATATCAATAGTGGCATCATCAACAACTTATATTATTTGCTTACTGTTGGTGGAACTCATACGGTAAGCAGTGTAAGTGTAACTGGAATCGGACAGTCAGCCTCCGAACAACTTCTTTGGAAGTGCATGTCAGATAACTTAGTCGGGCACTCCACGGCTACCTTCCTTGATTTCCGCCAGGCAATGCTTGATGCCTGTCTTGAATTATTCCCCACAGATCTCGTAAAGTTATCTCAAGTGAAAAATGCATTTCATGCAGTAGGAATTGGACCTGATCTTTTCGTGCGTGATAATCTCGCTGATAGCGGAACCGAGCCCTTTGGAGGATCGTACCTCTGGGCAAGCCCGGATATTATCAACCGTAAAATAGCAGTGTCTAATCCTGTAGTGGCTTTTGCTGACTTAACCAATGATTCATTATGGGAAAACGTGGAATACGGGCAAAATAACTTTGTGTATGTACGTGTTCAAAACCGCGGCGATGTGACAGGTGATACCACCGTAAATGTTTACATGTCCGGAGCGACCACTTTCGGTACTCCTGCTTCATGGATTCATGTAGGTTCCACTTTGGTAACATCTGTTGCGCCAGGCACAATGAAAGTGAGCAATGCCATCACGTTCGCATCAGCTCTGATTCCTGCTCCGGGTCATTATTGTATGATTGCTGTGCTTTCAAGTCCGCTCGATCCCGCGCCTGACCATTCACTGATTACGAGCGTAAGTCAATACCTCGATTTTGTAAGGAATACAAACAATATTGCTTACAGAAACATGGACGTTGAAGACATCATGCCAGGCGTTCCGGGTAGTTATGGTGCGGTTATTCAAAACATGAAAGATCAACCTGAATATTACGATTTGAAGATTGATCTCCGCCGTTTTGTACCAGGTGTAAAGATGCTGTTGAAAGGAGACAGGAAATTTTTAGACGGTGCCATTCCACAAGGATTAAAGTTGATTGCCCGTGAAAAAACATCAACGTGTATCAGTTGCTCCAGGGAAATAACTACTTCAAAAACCGGTTGTTTATTGGAGCCTGCGAAAACATTCATGCTTTGGAACATGGTTTTAGGAATGTGCTTGTGGACAAACCCTTTAAACTTGAAGTGATCTATCAGGTAGATGAGGACTTTCAAATTCAGAGAAATCAAGATCGCATTTATGAACTTCAGATTCAGCAATTCTGGAAAGGTGAAAATGTGGGGGCAGCCGGCATTCGCCTCCAAGCAATTGTAGGAAAAAAGATGAAACCCAGAAATTAAGCACGGTATAAAAATAAGGTTGAAAATTGCAATGGTGAAACCACTTCAGGAAATGAGGTGGTTTCGCTATTTAGTTTTACGCAAAGATGATTTGCAGCAGCAATCTTTTTTTTCGAACAGGTAGGTATCTGTTTCTGATACACGTATTTGCCTGTGACGATTGCACCCTGAAGCTAAGTAGGAAGTCATCCTAAATACTGTTTTAGAATGTGCAAAATACAAGCTAGCTTACAATCATGAAAAAGGCTTTGGTTTTAATATTATTTTTCTTGCTTTTAATAGATAATATTTCCGGCCAGGTAACATTTCAGAAATCTTTCAGCACAGGTTCAAATGGAAATCCTTCTGTTGCACAAACAATTGATGGAGGTTACATCATTGCCGGAGATCTTCTCATCAGGACGAATGAATCAGGAGATACACTCTGGACAAGGTACTATAACTACGGAACCAGCAACTGCGCAACACCAACCTTTGACGGAGGATATGCAATTGCAGGATACACGAGCATTGATGGCGCTAGCAACGATTACTATCTGACAAAGACGGACAGTCTTGGAAATATACTTTGGTCTAAAGCTTATGGTGGAGAATCCTATGATGAAGCTTATACGATGCAGCAAACATCTGACAGCGGGTTTATTCTTGCTGGAAATACCTGGAGCTTTGGCTCGGGTGGATGGGATTTTTATCTGGTGAAAACGGATGCTGAAGGCAACATACTCTGGACAAAAATAATTGGGGGTGCTGAGGAAGATAAAGCAGCAACCATAAAGCAAACTTCGGATGACGGATTTATTGTTGCTGGATACACCACCAGTTTTGGGTCTGTTGGTCCCGATGCTTTTTTAATAAAGACTGATGATAATGGAAATATCGAATGGGCGAAAATATACAATGGGCCGGGCGGAGAATTTGTGACCTGCATCCGGCAGTCAGAAGATGGCGGATATTTTTTTACCGGACACGCTGTCAATTTCACCACCACCGGCCAGGATTTATTTTTGATTAAAACGGATGCAGAGGGAAACGTTCAATGGTCCCGTTTTTTTACCCACACCAATAATATTGGAAATGCGGTTGCACAAACCAATGATGGAGGTTACATTATTACCGGCAGCACATTGGAATCTTCAGCAAATGGCAATGATGTGCTTTTAATAAAAACGGATGCTGCTGGAGATACACTCTGGACTAGAGTTTTTGGAGGAACAGGCTACGATGCAGGGACCGATGTTAAGCAAACAAACAACGGAGAATATATTATTGCCGGAAAAATCACCAGTTTCGGTACAGGTTTTTACCTGCTGAAAACAGACAATCTTGGTAACACCGGATGCAATCAAGCTACTGCTTCCATTCAAACAAATAACTCACCGGTTTCAGAATTGAATGTTACTTGTACAGTTTATTCCGCTGGCGCAGTTACTCCGTTCGACGTTACGGCAGGAAGTGGAACTGTGGTTAATGACATTTGTTTTACGGCAATAGAAGAATTGTCAATTGCTAATTCACTACAACTTTTTCCAAATCCATCACAGGGTTTCTTTTCAATAACTCTTGGGGAAAGAATTGTTAAAGGCTCTGTCAGCATTTTCAATGCACTTGGCAAAATTGTTTTTGAAGAAGAGATAGTTAATACATCAACTAAAGAAATTCATCTTCAGAATTTGCCTGAAGGAATTTATTTTGTGAAAGTGTTTAGCAGAGACAACTACTACAATATTAAATTGTTATTGAACCGTACTAAAACGGCATTATTATGATTTACAATCCGACATCGTTGATCATGTAATTAGTGTGTGCAAAATTAATTGTTAATTCAATGTTCTGTCCTCACGGGTTTTTAGAAGTAATTATCCTATGCCGTATAGTTTTCTGGTTTTTCACGTTTGAGAACAATGTCTGCACTGATAACCTCGGTCAAATGTTTCGAATGGATAGGAGGCATTAGAAAAAAAATCTGTTACAAGATATAATGTCCCTGTAAAGGAATTGCAATGTGGGCAGGTATTGGCTAAATATTGACCACGGGTTGTCTTAGTATCGTACCATTTTAGAACAACTCCCTCGTCCCTCGCAAACGCTCGTTCACTCTTGCTAAAACTGTCAGGGCCAAGAGGAGTCGATCCCCTTTTCATGTCAAGGTTTACTATTGCAAGCTTCATTTTTGAGGAACATTTCCAACATGGCGCACTAACAATTGTCATTGTTCTAGCCTTCAACAAGAAGTGACCACAATTGCTACACTTGGGATTCAAGCAATCGTCTACAAAATCTGGGTTGGAAATTTTTTCCTTTAGCAATTCAATGTCTTCATCGGTTTGCAAATTGATTTGAATAAGAACGATGCTATTATCAGTATAAAATTTAATAGTTTTCTCATTTGGCACATGTGTAACAATAATTTCAATCACTGCAATAACTTTATTGTCTTCATCAAATAGGGCGATATCAGGCTTGCATACTAGGAGATCATGTTCAAGTTTTATTCCATCGATTTTTTTTAGTAGGTCGTCCGTATGGGCTTCAAGACAATAATGACATTTCCATGAAAAATATAGAGGAGAGTTTTTGGAAAGATGATCAGAAATTTCCCTTGCAACGAGATGCTTGAATACAAAATGTAAAGCTGATTCTGGAGAGCAATTTGAACTAAAGGCTTTGTGTGCAAAATGAGGGCGCTTGGAATTTCTGCCGGTTTTGCCGCTCTTTCGTAAGATTATATTACTGTTGCAAATTGGACAGAAAAAATCAATTCCCTTTGCCGCATCTTTTGCCTTGATTAGATTTCCATTTTCATCTTTCGCAACAGTGTAAAGGATTGGCTTCCCATTCATTTGATTTGCTCAGTTTATAGCTCATAGTTCATACTTCACACTTCAACTCCCCACCAACTTCTTATACCTGAACCTATGCGGCTGCACATCTCCCAATCGTTTTTTCTTATTCTCTTCGTAGTCAGAAAAACTTCCTTCAAACCAATATACATTTCCATCACCTTCAAATGCAAGGATATGCGTACAAACCCTGTCCAAAAACCAACGGTCGTGGGAAATAATGACAGCGCAGCCGGCGAAGTTTTCCAATGCTTCTTCCAGAGAACGCAAAGTATTTACATCAAGATCATTCGTGGGCTCATCCAGTAAAAGAACGTTTGCCTCTTCACGTAAGGTGAGGGCAAGGTGAAGTCTGTTCTTTTCTCCACCCGAAAGCACTTCTACTTTTTTCTGCTGGTCATTTCCCTGGAAATTAAACTTGCCAACATAAGCTCTGGAAAGCACTTTGTATTTTCCGATCTCAATCCATTCCGTTCCACCGCTGATGACTTCATACACTGTTTTACTCTGATCAATTTTGGTATGGTGTTGATCAACGTAAGAGATTTTCACCGTTTCACCGATTTTTATTTCACCCTGATCAGGAGTTTCCAGGCCTAAGATCATGCGGAATAAAGTTGTTTTACCGGCACCATTCGGACCAATGATGCCAACAATACCACCTTGCGGAAGGCTAAAATTCAAATGCTCGAACAATTCTTTATCACCAAATGCTTTCATCAGATCTTTAGCTTCAATCACCTGGGCGCCGAGACGTGGGCCCGGCGGAATAAAGAGTTCCAGCTTTTCCTCTTTCTGTTTCGTTTCTTCACTGGCCATCTTCTCGTAATTCTGAATGCGGGCTTTCGATTTCGCCTGCCTTGCTTTTTGTCCCATTCGCACCCATTCCAATTCGCGTTGCAGCATTTTCTGGCGTTTCGATTCCGTTTTTTCCTCTTGCGAAAGCCTGATTTGTTTTTGATCGAGCCAGGAAGAGTAATTTCCTTTCCAGGGAATTCCTTCTCCGCGATCCAGCTCTAAAATCCAGCCTGCAACATTATCGAGGAAGTAACGATCGTGTGTAACGGCGATAACGGTGCCTTTATAATCCTTAAGATATTGTTCAAGCCATAAAATTGATTCTGCATCCAGGTGATTCGTTGGTTCATCCAGCAAAAGAATATCAGGTTGCTGCAGCAGTAATCTGCACAAAGCAACTCTTCGCAGCTCTCCGCCTGATAGATTTTTGGTAGGTGAATCACCTTCCGGACAATTCAAAGCATCCAATGCTCTTTCCAGTTTTGAATCAATCTCCCAGCCATCCACCGCATCAATTTTCTCCTGCACTTCACCCATGCGGTTGGTGAGTTTTTCCATGGCTTCATCAGTCATCGGTTCAGAGAACTTATTGCTGATGTCTTCAAATTCTTTTATCAGATCCATTACCGGCTTCACACCTTCTCTTACAATTTCCAAAACGGTTTTGGAATCATCAAGGTGCGGCTCCTGTTCCAGCATGCCGATGGAATATTCTTTTTCAAACTGAATTTTCCCCTGGTACTCTTTATCTGCACCTGCAATGATTTTCAGCAGTGTTGACTTACCACTGCCGTTGGAACCGATGATACCAATCTTGGCTCCGTAATAAAAAGAGAGATAAATGTTTTTAAGGATTTCCTTATTGTTTGGTGGAATGATTTTTCCAACGCCCTGCATTGAAAATATGATCTTGTTATCTGCCATGAATCGCTTGAAATTTTGCGCAAAGGTAGGATTAAACGACGGAAGGTAAAAGTGACGGTGAAAGATTGTTGCAAGGTCACCGATTTCTATTGTATCACGGGAAGTGATATACCGGCTAGTATGGTGGTTATGAACCCTGCCAAAACTTATAAAAGAACATTATACCAACTGGTCGATGTTGAGGTGCTGCTGGTCGAAGGTTTTGTGCTATCCACCGAATTGATTGTCCCGTGAAGCGTGTAAGCGGTAAGTTTGAAACAAACTTAAATTACCTGCCATGAAAATTACTGCTACTGTCTTCCAATTAATAATCGCTTTTTTACTGATTGGAGCTCATCATTCCGCGTTTTCACAAGGCCTCATTCAACCGCCTAATGGTGAAAACAACCGTTGCCTTGTAACCCAATATATCGGCTCACTGGTGTCTGTTACCGTTACTTACAATAGCCCGAACGTGACAGGCCCCGGCGGAGAAGACCGCAAAGGAAAAATCTGGGGCGAGCTTGTTCCTTATGGTTTCAATGATTTGGGTTTCGGCACCAGCAAAGCAGCGCCGTGGCGTGCAGGATCCAATGAAAATACGGCGATTACCTTTTCACACGATGTGATGGTACAGGATAAGCCGCTTAAAGCAGGAACGTATGGATTTTTTATCGTCGCGGAAAAGGAGGGGCCATGGACATTAATTTTTTCTAATAATTCAACTGCCTGGGGAAGTTTCTTTTATGATCAGTCGCAAGATGCTTTGCGAGTGACTACTACACCTCAGGATGCTCCCTTTACCGAATGGTTGACTTATGAATTTACGGATCGTGAACTTGATCATGCCACTTGTGCATTGATCTGGGAGAATAAGATGATTCCGTTTATCATTAAAGTTTCGAATATGACACAATTGTACGTTGACAATATGCGCCGTCAATTGCAAAACTCAACAGGCTTTAACTGGCAGAGCTGGAATGATGCTGCGACTTATTGCCTGACTAATAAAACCAATCTTGAAGAAGCCTTGCAATGGTCGGAGAATTCCATCAGTCTTCCTTTTATCGGGCAGGAAAATTTTGCTACTCTTTCCACTAAATCTCAAATCCTTTCAGCATTAGGAAGGGAAGATGAATCAAAAGCAACGATGGAAAGAGCAATTAATCATCCCACCGCAACTGCTTTACAAGTGCACTTTTACGGACGTCAATTGCTGACTCAGGGTAAGAAGGAAGAGGCATTGAAAGTATTTCAGAAAAATGAAAAGGATCACCCGACAGAATGGGTAGTAAATGTGGGACTTGCGCGCGGCTATTCTGCGATGGGAAATTTCAAGTCAGCATTGAAGTATGCGAAGATTGCGTATGAAGGAGCACCTGACCCTCAGAATAAAGAGAGTATGAAGCAGGCTGTTGCGAAACTGGAAGCAGGCAAGGATATTAATTGAAATATTCGATCGGATAAAGCAGCGCATAATGGCAGCATCGCTACAATCATAAAAGGTTTTTCGGTGAGTGAATTAGAGTAGATTTAAAATGTCCTTGTTCGCTTACAAAGATGGAATGTAGAGACACAATACTTTGCGTCTCTACTACTTGTTAAAAACCTGTTAAAGAACTTTAACATTTGTTCTTCTGGCACATCATTGGCAAAACGCGGCTCAAAAATTATTGATTTATGAAAACCCTGAAATGTTTTTTGTTCGCTACATTGTTTATCTCTGCAACGGCCTTTGCTGATTCACCAAAGAGCAGTAAGGTCAGTATAGTTGCTCCGATTTATGAGATGTTTAAAGACTGTGATCTTACGTATTACAAGACTAAAATTAACGGAGAAAGTGTGTTGGTGGACAATAAAGGAAGATTTGTGAAGTATCTCTGTGACGATGAAGAAACAAAAAATACAAGGCCTGTGATTTTTCAAGTGATTATGGTTCCTGTAACACTATTTACCGGACTGAAGTAGTGTTCTTGCAAGAACAGGTGTTGGGTTCAATAAAATCAATAGCAATGCGATTTTCTTAATCGCGGGAGGTAGATTACCTGACAAAAAAAATCCCGCAACATCATTGCGGGATCTTTTTTTGAAGTAGCATCACTTTAATGCTGCACTACAAATTTCTTAGATACCTGCTTGCCATCACACACCAATGTGCAGAGGTAAGTACCGTTTTCAAATTTACTCACATCTAAAGCATTTCTATGCATACCTGCACCGGTGATCGCTTCATCTTTCACGGTAGTTACCCATCTTCCTGATAAGTCATAAACATATAAAGCGAAAGGACTGCTCTTTGGAAGGTAATAAGTTAACCAGACTTCATCGGTACCAGGGTTAGGTGAGGGGCCATATAACTGAGGAGTGTTAACAATACCTTCAACAGGGGCCACACCTACCGGATGCCAGGAGCTATCGAGCACAATGTCTTCATCACCAGGCATATAGGGAAGGAGATTCATAAAATACTTGAACATTTCATCAAATGACGATTCTCCATAGCCGATATTGACGGGAGGATTATTTGGGTTGTTGGGATTGTTGGCTGTATTGTCGTAAGTGGCCGCAGCGTAAATGGTTGTTCCTTCTTCCAGTTTAATCATGAATGGATAACTGTACAGCATCTGCCAGTTAAAATCCCATTTAGGAAGATAAATGAGTGGAATAGAATCTCCGTCTGGTGTAACCGCCCAGATTTTAAAATCTTTTCCGATAAGATGCTGATGAGGAGCAATGCTGAAGATTGAATACGTAGTGTCAAGCGGATATTCAGTATGGAAAGTGAGCACCTTATTTTTGGGAATAAAAAATACAGGTTCTGTAATGTATTGTTCACCCACACGCTTTGCTTTTACTTTTCGCAGATCAGTTTCATTGGAATAAAAAAGATTGATAGAACTCTGATCGGTAGTTGGCTCTGTAACCGGCGCATAATGCACTTGTATCAAAACATCTGTGCCTGCTTTAAATTTTACTCCTGAGCCGTCGGGATAGAATCTGGCTTGCAATCCCGGAGCATAAAGGCCTAAAAAGTCAGCGTTAACGCCTTCGCCGGCTCCTCCGAATGATTCATAACCATATTCGGGCGTTGTGGCATCGAGCGCTGCTGCTGAACCATCTTCACAAGTATAAATGAAAACGTGGTGTACCACTTTAGCATTTCCAGGACGGAATTCAATGGCTGAAACATCGCGGTCAACGAACAAATTAGCGGGCAAAACAAAAACCTGGTAATGATCGCTATAGTCACCGGGAACGGTAAAAGGCTCCGACATGGTAAGTGTGGCACTCGGTATACCTAATTGTGATCCGGTTGCAAAAACAGGAGGATCAGGAGCATCTGCAGTATCGCCGGCAGGGCCTTCTGCATTCACCCATTCGGTAAGTTTATCAATATCACTTTGCGAAAGGATTCGTTCGCTGAGAAAGTGCCTGTAGTTGGGGTCAGCTTTCCAGGGCGGCATTAAACGCGCCTGAATCTGAGTAGGGATGCTGTAAAAAAATGGACTACTAACAAGCGATAGATATCCTGTGGCATTAAGATAATCAGCGCCAATTTCGCCCGGCCGGTGGCAGGTGGTGCAGTTGTCGTAGATGATGCCTGCAACATCTTTCCAAACCGGGGTTTGAGAAAAGGCAAACGGAAGATTTATAAAGACTGCAAAGAAAGTAAGAAAAAGTAAAGTACTTTTCTTCATGTTGGTTGGTTTGTTATTTTCAATTATCGAATTCATACTTACGATTAATCTTCAAATTAGGATGAGGCCGCAAAAGTACGACATCGCATTAAATCAGAGATGTTGACATTCCGATAATTATGGAGAACATTGTTTATGCCAATTTCGAAAAGGAGCATCATCGTTGTATAACCAATTGTTTTGAAACTTCTCTTGTATTTGTTTTCATGGTAATAAAATAATTACCATTTATGAAACCTGATACATCCAGTGACAGTTGGTTGAATCCAACATTATTTGTTCCGCTGATTTTGTACAGAAAATGTCCGCTCATATCATTTACAATAAAATCAACTGTTTCTTTTTTTGGAAGGTAATAAGAGATGTATGTTGCTGACGTAGCAGGGTTGGGAGAAAATGGATATAATTGAGGGCCCGATACAACACCTTCTATTGGTACAATGTTGGTTGAAACATAATTACTATCAAGAATGAGATTCTCATCACCGGCCTGATATTCAAGCATGTTTAATAAAAACTTACACATTTCATCTGTTGATGATTCGCCATAATGGATATCTTCCGGAGGGTTGTGCGGGTTATTCGGATTATAAATAGTGTTATCGTAACAGGAACGGGCATATACTTTTGAGCCTATTGGAAGTTTAATCATAAACGGATAGCTGTAAAGCAGTTGCCAGTGAAAATCCCACTGGGGAATATTAACCATTGGTATCGTATCGCTCTGTGGTGTTACTGCCCATATCATGAAAGATTCACCAATCAGGTGCTGATGCGGAGCAATCGCAAACAGTGAATAATCTTTAATGATTGGATATTCCATATAAAAGGTATCACGTTCATTGGCAAGTATTTTAAACGGAGGATTCGTGATATAGCCTTCTCCGACTTTCTTGGCAAATACATAGCGGACATCTGGCTGTTGCGAATAGAAGAGATTGATGGATGACTGATCAGTATCGGGACTGATCAGCGGAGCATAATGTATTTGCACCACCACAAAACTGTTGGCAGGAAATTGAATGCCTGATCCGGGCGGAAAATAACGTGCCGTCATTCCCGGACCGTAAAGCGAAAGAAAATCGGCACTTACGCCATCACCCAAACCTCCAAAAGAAGAGTATCCATATTCCGGAGTTTCCTGATCCGCAAAAAAAGCGGAACTGTCGTCGCACAGGTAGATAAAAGAATGGTGGACTACCGCAGCATTGCCCGGGCGAAATTCTATGGCAGAAATATTTTGACTGTTCAGAAAATTGGTAGGAAGTACAAAGCACATGTAATGATCTGAATCATCGCCGGCAATATAGTAGGGTTCCGACATTGTTAATACCTTATCAGGAATACCGATTTGCGAACCAGGCACAAAAACAGGTGGAAGCGGAGCTAATGCGGTATCACCTGCCGGTGCGCCATTATCAACCCATTCACTGATTAATTCCTTTTCATTGGTTGTTAAAACACGTTCATCCAGAAAATGCCGGTAGGAAGGATCCGCTTTCCAGGGAGGCATTAATTCGCTGTTAACAAAAGATTGAATGGAGTAAATATGGTCGGGGTTCGAAGCATCTTTATACGACATAATAGAAAAAGGACCGATTTCGCCGGGACGGTGACAGGCAGAACAATTATTGTAAAAGATAGAGGCAACATCTTTCCAGTAAACCTGAGCATGGAGGGAATTGCTGAAAGAGGAGAGTACAAAAAAACACAGCAGCAGCGTAACCGTTTTATTCATGGGAATCAGATTTAAAAGATACTCAGAGGTATGTTTTCCGACACGAAGGTAAAACATCTGATGAAATTTGCAAATGACAAATTGAAAGGGTCGGAAACAAATTCTCTTACCGACTTTCCAGAGCAGCGGGATTTGAAGGATTACTGCTATTCAACCGGGATTATCAGAAGGGAGATTCCGACAAAAATGTTTATGCATCAGTCAGGAGATATGGTGAGTTCTATAGTTGTTTTTTGCTTTTTCGTTCCTTCGTACAATTCAAATTCAAGCAGCTTGCATTTCAGTTGCCCGTTGTAAAAATCAATTTTACGTTTTGCTTTGAGTCCGATTTTTTTGGCGAGGTCAGGGTTCGCTGTGAAGATATAACCCCAATAACCTCTGCATTTTTGTTTTAGAAAATCTCCCATTGATTTATAAGTAAGTTCGAGTTGTACTGATGAACCGAGTCTTTCTCCGTAAGGTGGATTAAATATTACGACACCAAATTCTTCAGGCAGTGGTGTGTTTTCAAAATCACTTTTTATGAATTGGATCAGGTGTTCAACACCGGCCATTGCTGCATTGCTTCTTGCTGCGTCTAAAGCTTCCCGGCTATTATCTGTAGCAATAATTTTGCAATCAATAGCAGGCAATACTTTTTCAGTGGCTGCTTTGTGCAGTGTCTCATAAGTTGCAGGATCATATCCTTTCACATGCATGAAACCATAATTGGTTCGAATAAGTCCGGGTGGTTTTTTACAAGCCATCAACGCGGCTTCAATAGCTAAAGTCCCACTTCCGCACATTGGATTGATAAAAGGAGCTTGTATGTTCCATTTCGTAGCCATAATCATGGCGGCGGCTAGCGATTCCGTCAAAGGAGCTTTCATCGAGATTTTGCGATAGCCGTGTTTTGTAAGTGGCTCACCGGTGGTGTCAATGTACAGATACGCTTCATTGTCTTTCCAGAAAATAAAGATCACGGCACGTTCTTTCTCCGATCCGGAATCAGGACGTTTTTCAAGCACTTTCATAAAACGGTCAGCGATGGCATCTTTTACCCGGAGATTAAGGAACATGGTATTGGCTGCTTCTACATGATCAGTTACATTGTGGACACTGAAATAACCCTCAACAGGAAGGATTTTTTCCCATTCAATAGCTACCATTTTCTGATACAATTCTTCCATAGTAGCCGCCGCAAAATTTTCTATCAGGAAATAAACGTGGTTGGCTGTACGCAAGTGAAGGTTAAGAAGAATGGCATCTTCAAACTTGCCTTTTGTTTCAACTGTGGTGAATCCTTCATGGATAACCGGAAAACCAAGTTCCTCCAATTCCTGAGTCACATACGTAGTAATGTGCGGTGAGGTTGAAATCAGGATGGTTCGTTGTTCGGAAAAAAGTGGGTGAAGGTTTTCCATTAGGAATTTGGAATTAAAGTGGGACGTACAAGATAGGATTTTCTAACAAGACTAAAGACTAAAGACTAAAGACTAAAGACTAAAGACTAAAGACTAGGACTAAGGACTAAGGACTAACGACTCATGGAGAGGGTGTTAAACAACCTAAACAATATAAACTCTCTAAACATTTTCAAACCCTTAAACCCTTAAACATTTCAAACCCCAAACAACAACAGTTAATGCTTCGATTCCTATCTTCGCCAACTTACAACAAAGAACCACTATGAAAAAAAGTTGTTTTCCCCTATTGCTTATGATCGTCATTCAAGGTCTGCTGACCTCATTGCCTGTAGCTGCGCAGTTGAAATATCCTGACACAAAAAAGGGTGATCAGGCAGATGATTATTTTGGTACAAAAGTGAGTGATCCTTATCGCTGGCTCGAAGATGATAACTCGGCTGAAACCAAAGAATGGGTGACTGCTCAAAATAAAGTGACTTTTAATTACCTGTCGCAGATTCCTTATCGCGACCAGATCCGTACTAGAATTACCGAGATTTATAATTATCCGAGAACGTCGGCGCCGTACCGTTCAGGAGAATATTATTTCTTCACGAAAAATGATGGCCTACAGCCTCAGAGTGTTTATGTATATCAAAAGGGATTGACAGGAGAACCTTCCACTTTCATTGATCCAAATGCAATGAATGCTGCAGGAACAACATCCGTAAATTTTATCGGCTTTTCCAACGACCGTAAATACCTGGCTTACACAGTTGCAGAAGCAGGAAGTGACTGGCAGATTATTTATGTAATGAATGTCGCAA
Organism: Chitinophagaceae bacterium; assembly: GCA_016717285.1. Classification (NCBI taxonomy): domain Bacteria; kingdom Pseudomonadati; phylum Bacteroidota; class Chitinophagia; order Chitinophagales; family Chitinophagaceae; species Chitinophagaceae bacterium. Next base: position 1,867,644 of record JADKFU010000005.1, on the reverse strand, counting down.
CCAAAACCAAACTTGAAGACAAGTTGGAATGGACAAAATTTTCAGGTGCTGCCTGGTACAAAGACGGATTTTTCTACAGTCGTTATGATGCGCCTGAAAAAGGAGAAGAACTTTCAGAAGCCAATAAATTTCAAAAAATTTATTACCATAAACTGGGAGAAGCGCAAACCAAGGATGAACTTATTTATTCAGATAAGGAACATCCGTTGCGGTATCTGAACGCCCAAACAACGGAAGATGAAAAATTCCTGATCATCAATATTGCAGAAGGTACTGATGGTTCAGAAATCTGGTATATGGATTTGCGTAACCGTGCTGAAGGATTTAAAATGTTGTTTCGGGGATTCAGGTATAATTATTCAGTACTGGATAATGAAGGAGAAAACCTGCTGGTGCTCACCAATAATGAAGCACCAAACTACCGTGTTATTTCCGTTGATCCGAAAAACGCTGTGGTAGAAAACTGGCAAACTGTTATTCCTGAAAAACAGATGTTATTGCAAAATGTATCTGTAACTGGCGGAAAATTATTTGCTGAATATCTCCAGGATGCCACTTCGCGCATTTATCAGTTTGACCGAGGCGGGAAACTTGAGCGGGAAGCTAAGATGCCGGGTTTCGGCACAGTGGCAGGATTTACCGGAGAAAAAGACGATAAGGTGCTGTTCTATTCTTTCACATCCTTCACTACACCTTCCACGATATATAAATATGATATCGCTACAGGCGCATCTGAAGTTTACAAGAAGCCGGAAGTAAAATTCAATCCGGATAATTATGAAACGAAACAGGTTTTTTATCCCTCAAAGGATGGCACTAAGGTTCCAATGTTTATTGTGTATAAAAAAGGAATGAAGCTCAATGGTGAAAATCCAACACTGCTGTACGGATATGGAGGTTTTAATATTCCGCTTACGCCAAATTTCAATCCGTCCCGCATGGTATTATTGGAGAATGGCGGCATCTACGTCGTGGCCAACCTGCGCGGTGGCAGCGAGTATGGTGAAAAATGGCATGAAGCCGGAATGCTGTTAAAAAAGCAAACTGTGTTTGATGATTTTATTGCTGCATCAGAATATTTGATCAAAGAAAAATATACCTCGAGTGAAAAACTGGCGATTATCGGTCGCTCCAACGGCGGATTATTAGTGGGCGCCTGCGAAACGCAACGACCTGATCTTTATAAAGTGTGTTTTCCCGGCGTGGGAGTGATGGACATGTTGCGTTACCATACATTTACTGTTGGATGGGGTTGGGCTGTTGAATATGGTGCCAGCACTGATTCTGTCAACTTCAGAAATTTATATCACTATTCTCCCGTACATAATATCAAATCGGGAACAAGCTATCCGGCAACGTTAATAACTACTGCAGATCATGATGATAGAGTGGTGCCAGCGCATTCATTTAAATATGCGGCCACTTTACAAGCAGCGCAATCCGGTCCGGCGCCAACCCTTATCAGAATTGACACGAATGCAGGTCATGGTGGCGGAAGACCTGTTGCCAAAGTGATTGAGGAGGATACGGATATTTATTCTTTCATGTTTTGGAACATGGGCATAAAGACTGTGAAGACTCAGAAGTAATTGGGAAATATTAAAAGCAAAGGATAGGCATTAAAACAGTTAGATCGATAAGAATAATTTGAACATCGTTTGCCTGCGTATTCTTACGATTTAAATGTTTTTTTTCCAATGCGTACGTGCATAAATATTTCTATTTTTAAGTGCATCAAAAGTCACTCAGCATGAGCCAGATTCAATCACTATTGAATGAATACGGAGCAAGTCATCAAAATCCGACCAACAAAGCGGTGCATTGGATTTGTGTTCCGGCTATCATGGTTAGTTTGTTTGGTTTGTTGTGGAGCATTCCAATACCTGCTTTTTTTCAGCAGTTGCACTTGGGTCCGGTTGCACTTAACTGGGCAATACTATTTATGGCTGTTGCAATGATTTATTATTTACGGTTATCCATTCCACTTGCTATCGGAATGCTGTTCGTCGTTTCATTTTTTCTACTGATCATTTATCAATTATCACAAGTTACCGCATTGCCTTTATGGGCACTGTCACTCATCATTTTTGCAGTTGCCTGGGTCGGTCAGTTCTGGGGACATAAGATTGAAGGAAAGAAGCCGTCGTTTCTAAAAGATATTCAGTTCCTTTTAATCGGACCGGTTTGGCTGCTTCATTTTATTTATCGGAAAGCTGGGATTGGATATTAGTAATGAGAAGTGAGTAGTGAGTGAATAGTAGTTTGTCGGGAGTCCTCAGTCATTAAATAGGTATGATCTGCACTAATCCTGACAATTATAATCATCCGCGTTCCATTTTTTGTATTCATCCCAGGCTCAAAATTCAATCTTATAATTCAGCACCGGAATTAAAGTGGTCTGATAGGAAATAACAATCCGTTCCTGCTCCGGATCGTAATATTGATTGTATACATTTTCACGATTGGTTGTATTCTGAATATCGAGTGACCAGGTACTGGTTGTTTTCGGACGGTTTCGTTTGTAGCTGATTCCCATATCTACACGAAAATAATCCGGAATCTTTTGGGAGTAAGCCAAATTATTATAATAAACACCTGATCCGCTTTCAATGGATGATTGCAAATCAATTGGCGTTGTCCTGAAACCTCCTGAGTAGATCACTTTCGTATTGATTCCCAATACGCGGTTTTTGAACTTTCCTGATAAGATGAAATCTTTACCTGCTGTGAGCGAAGTAGCAAAATGACCATTGAACCGACTGTCTCTTTCAACACCATCAGATCCTTTGTATTTTGCCTGGTACAAAGACGTTGAAAGCAATGCATAGTAGTTGCGGCTGAGAAATTTTTCCAGTGTAAACTCAACGCCATAATTTTTTCCTGTGCCTGCATTAACCAATGCATTTGTAACATAATCACCGCCTCCGATATTAAGCATGCTGAATGAACTCAATTCATTTGCATCAACCGGTACATCAAACAAGGCCTGGTAATACAATTCGGTTTTCAGGTGCAGATCAGGAGTGAACAAATAATCATAAGAAACTACGAAGTGATTCGCTTTGGTGAATCCAAGATCGTGATTGGGTAAACTGATGCTTCCATCTTCATTCACTGTTTGCGAGAAGTAAGTGCCAATCGGTTGCAACTGGCTTACGAGTCCATACGCTGCACTTAAGGTTTGCCTTTCACCGATCTTGTAACTGATAGCTGCGCGCGGTTCCAGTGAATTTGAGTTGTTCAGCAAGAGGTGGAGGTAATGAAAACCTGCATTGAATGTTATGGCTTCATTCAATCTGAATTGCCATTGCGCATAAGTCTGCAGCGTGTAAGTATTTCCGTTGGCGTTGATCATTTCCTCAAGCTGATCTGTGCTGTCATTGACCGATTTGCCTGATAAATCATAGTGAAGATTTGAAACAATGACTCCTGCACGGAGTGCATTTCTTGAATCAAATTTATAGTTCAACACAGAGTTCAGTGTTAGTTTTTTCTGCGCGTAAGCAAGATCTTCATCTGTGATGGTGGTATAATCTTTTGTGAAGTATTCTTCCTTGTAACCATTTCCTGTATACGAATATAACAATGCCGATTTCAGATATGCTTTCTTGTTAAGGATGATGCCGTGCGTTGCACCTGCTGCACCGGTGTTGGCGTAAAAACGACTGCTGTATTTCTGATAGTCATATTCCCATTTTGTAGAATCCTTTTCCGCGATACCGGTTTCGTCGCTTAATCCGCCGAAACCGAATAAGGTGAAGTAACCTGCTTTTTTCGTTGGCAAATAAATATTGTAAGAAAGGTCCTGGAAGTTGGTTACATAATCATCCGGCAGTACGCCGATTTTTCCAAGAATGCTCAAAGTGGAGTAGCGATAATTCACCAGGTAGGAACCTTTATAATTGTGAGAGAAGGGACCTTCAGCAGCAACATTAATTCCGAGCACGCCAGCGCTGATTGTCCATTCCTTCTGTTCATTGTTTCCTCTTCTGAGTTTCAAATCGAATGCTCCGGATAATGCATTCCCATATTCTGAAGCGAAAGCACCGGTAAGAAAATCAGAGTTGGCCAGCAATTGGGAACTCAGAATTGAAATTCCGCCGCCTGAGCTTGCAACATCTGAAAAGTGATTGGGATTTGGAATGTCAATTCCTTCCATGCGCCATAAAATTCCATTGGGGGAATTACCGCGGATCACAATTTTGTTGTTGCCGTCATCCGCAGTTACTACTCCGGCAAATGAAAGCGCCATGCGCGCAGGATCATTTACAGCAGCAGCATACTTCTGTGTTTCAGCAACAGAGAAAGTGCGGGCGCTTACTGTTGACATTTCATTCAAAGGTTTTTCTCGTGGTCCCTCTGCAGTAACTACCACTTCTTCCCCTTCAATAATATTTTCTTCCAATTTAATAGTCAAGACTGTTTCCTTACCCGAATTCACTACGATATTTGGCAGCGTCAGCTCTTTATATCCAACATAAGATATCTTCAGAGTATGATTGCCGACAGGTACCTTTTCCAATTTGAAATTTCCGTTTTCATCGGTATAAGTTCCGATGAGCGGGTTGGTATTCAACAAAACAACGCTTGCATCTGACAATGGTGTTTCAACATGTTCAGCAGCAATAGAACCGCGTATCGTTTGTGTAATAACCTGCGATTGCGCAGTTCTTAAAGTAATGGATAATAAAATGACTATACTAAAAGCCTTTTTCATGAATTCGTTTATACCATAACGTGGTTCTTGAAAAAAGTAACAGCCTTGTTGAAAAAATATGCCCTTATGGATTGTTTTTTTGTGGCTGAACCAAATGCTGATAAAGTGGTTTTTATAACTTTAAAACCTCAATACGCGGTTATGGATAGAAAGATCACGAAAAAATACACCAACGGTGAAGTCACAATCGTTTGGAAGCCGGATGCCTGCAGGCATTCTGCAAGGTGTTTTACAGGATTGCCTGAGGTTTTTGATCCGGGAATAAGACCCTGGATCAATCCACAAGGCAGTACCACTGAAAAAATTATAGCACAGGTGAGCAAATGTCCTACAGGCGCGCTTTCCTTTTTCATGAATCAACAAGAGGAGACAAGTACTGAACAGTAACAACCCTGTTTATTTGCAGTTGATTTCAGGTATCCGGTGTATTTATGGCGTTGACTTTAAATAGTGAATTGAATAGCATAATAAACGTTATCAAACGAATCTTAACAAATGAATATCATTATTGTCTCAGGAAGCATTCGCGAAAATGCATCCACCAAAAAAGTGGCACTTAATCTCTTTAATCATTTTCAAAGGCACCACAATGTGGTGACTGAAGTGGTGGATCTGAAAGAGTACGATTACCCGATCTGGAAACAGGTTTTTGACAAGGAAGAAAATCCACCGGCAAAATGCATTCACTTGCATAAAAAGCTGAAGAATTCCGATGCCATGGTTTTTATAACACCTGAATATAATGGCGGCTATTCGCTTGCTTTGAAAAACATGATAGACTATTTCGGATTGAAAGTTTTTGAGAAAAAAACAATCGGAGTCACTGCTGTTTCAACCGGTGGCATGGGTGGCATTCGTGCAGGCCTGCAACTCCAGCAGCTTATCCTGGCTATTTACGCCATTCCTGTTCCGCAAATGCTCCTGGTTCCGAATATCCAGCAACGTTTTGATAATGATGGTGTTTTGCTTGATGCTTCATTTGAAAAGAATGTATCGACTTTCACGAATGAGTTTATTTGGTTGGCGGAAGCTGTTTATGAGAAGCACAGGGCGGTTGGGGTCAGTAGTGAGTAAAAAGTCGTTAGTCCTGAGTCTTTAGTAACTTTCATCTATTACTTCATATTTAATACTTCCCACTTACTACTTTATCCTTGATGCCAGCATGAATGTTTACGACGAAAATTGATTGATCGGAATATTAAAGGACATTATTCCCCATTGATGTGAGCAAATTCTTATTATGACTCATGTGATTCAAATTGATGGATTAAATTTATGGCGGGAAGATTGTTAATGGCGATTCCCGTTATTCAATCCTGAGATTTTATCAATAGACTTCCGACATACCTTCGAATTACCCTCAAAGCTTTGCTGTGGTGCATTGCGGGCATTGTATTTTTATTCATTACCCTTTTAATCTTATTGCAGACCTGTTGGTTTCAGAATTTTATAGTGGGGAAAGCAACTTCCTGGCTATCGGATAAATTAAAGACTTCTGTGCAGCTGGAAGAGATCAATCTTACTTTTCCAAAATCTGTTTACCTGAAAAATTTCTATATAGCCGACTTAAGGTCCGATACCCTATTGTTCATACACGAGCTTTCAGTGGATATCAGCATGAAAAGTTTGCTGAAGAATCAAGCTATCATTAATTCGGTTACCCTTAATGGCGCAACCGCGCACCTAACACGCACCTTGCCAGACAGCAGTTTTAATTTTGATTTTATCGCAGCAGCGTTTTCTTCTTCAAGCCCGGAACCGGAAGTGGCAGACACCGGCGCTTCATCGTTTAATTTATTGCTTGGTAAAGCCACGCTCGATAATATTCATTTCACTTTGCAGGATGCAGTGGGTGGTATGGTGGGTGTAGCAAACATTGGACATTTGGATGTGAATTTTAAAGACTTCGATCTTGCCAATCAAAAAATGCTGGTGGATGAGCTCAACTGGAATAATTCAATGGTTCATTTCTATCAAAACAAACCAGTAAAAAGTGATACCACCGCTTCTTCACCACTTACTATTCAGTTGGGAGCAAAGCATATTCATCTTGCTAACCTTGACTTGGTGTATGCTGATACTACGACACAATTAAGTTTAAGCAGTAAAATAACATTGCTGGAAGCTGATCCGGATACCATTGATATTTCAAGACTGATTTTTGATTTTAAGAAACTAAAAGCGGAACAGACTTCCTTTTATGTTGCCATTGGCACTTCATCAACAGTTGACACTTCATTTTCCGGAACATCAGACAGCAGCGCAACAGCTCTTATGGCCAAATGCGATCAGTTGACACTTTCAGGTTTCGATTTCCGCTTTGATGATAAAACTGCTGTTCCCGTAACAGACGGGATAGATTACAGCCACCTTGATGTGAAAGATGTTACCGGAAAATTCAGTAACATTTTTTACCAGGGAATAAATATCGCTGTGGATATTAACGAGATCAAAGCATCAGAAAAATGTGGTTTGAATATTAAAGAAGGGTTTGGAAAATTACGGATGACAGAAACCGGAGTCAGCTTCGACAGTTGCCTGCTCGTAACAGATAAGAGTACGATCCGGAATGGAGCAGGCATCCGTTACTCTTCACTGGAAGATATCAGTGATGATATTGGAAAGTTAGGAGTGTATGGAAATATGAAGAACGCGACGATTGCAGTGAGTGACATTTTATATTTCTATCCGCCGTTGGCGGAAAATGAATATGTGAAACCTTCCATTAACCGTTCATTGACCATTGATGGAAATATTTCCGGCACGCTGAATAACCTGCAATTCAAAAATCTGAAAGTGCGTACCGGCGCGACGGATGCTTTGGTAAGCGGCAGCATCAAAGGGCTTCCTGATGCAGATAAAATGGTGATGGATATAAAACTCTCACGTTTTTCTTCCACAAAAGCGGAACTGATGGCTCTGCTGCCTGATAGCTTATTGCCTTCTTCTATTGAGATTCCTGCATCGTTTACCCTATCGGGAAATTACAGCGGTACCATGGAAAATTTTAAGAGCGCATTGTTTCTTGAAAGTTCATTTGGCAACGCGATGGTGGTGGCCAATATGGAAAAGGTTGCAGGAAAAGACATTCAGCACTACGATGCGAAAGTGGACCTTGAAAATTTCAATCTTGGAAAATTACTGAAGCAGGAAGAAACAATAGGTATTGTAAATCTTTCAGCTACGGCTGAAGGCGAGGGATTTACTGTTGAAGAAATGAATGCAACAGTTAATGCGCATATTAAAAGTCTTCAGCTAAAGGATTATGAATACCGTGACGTGGAAATAAACGGAAAAATTGCTGACAAATCTTTTAATGGCGACGTATCCATAAATGATGATGCGATTGCATTTACATTTGATGGCGCGGCAAGCCTTAGCGCTGACAGTCCGGCCTATAATTTCCTGCTCGATGTTAAGTATGCTGATTTGCAGGCATTACATTTATACGATGATGATCTGAAATTTTCCGGTAAGGTAACAGGCAATTTCACAGGAAATGACCTGAGCACATTGAACGGTACCATCTTTGTTTCAGATGCTGCGATTGCTTCCGGCGGAAAAATTACAGCGCTCGATTCCATCAGTCTTAAAGCATCTTCCAACGAGGGAAAATATGACTGGACCTTCCGTTCACAAATTGTGGATGCAGACTATGCAGGCACCTCAAGCGCGGCGATTGGTATTCCACTTTTGATCAATCATTTCAACTATTATTTTAACAGCCAGACCTACCGGGAAGCAGATACACTTGGTCAGCAGTCATTTGATTTTGCAATCAGGGTGCATGATCAGAAAAATCTTTTGCCTGTTTTTATCACAGACCTTAATCGTATCGACCCTTTTCAAATATCAGGATCATTTAATAGTGCTTCAAAAGAACTGAAAGTAGTTTCCACACCTACTGACATTATTTATTCAGGCAACCTGATCGACTCACTTGTGCTGTTTGCTGAATCCACACCGGAGAAGCTGTCGTACAGCGTTGCAGTAAATAAGTTACAGCACGATACGCTTCAGATAAACCGTTTATCGTTAACCGGATTCGTTAGAAACGATTCCATCTATACAGTGTTTGCGATCAAGCCTGATACAAATCATGTTGATCTGGTAATGGGTGCTTCATTGTCGTCGTCAGGAAATAATATTTATCGTATGCACTTATTCCCTGATCAGTTAGTATTCGACAATCAAAAGTGGTTGGTGCCTGAGGATAACTTTCTGCAATGGGGTCCGCAAGGATTATGGTCGCACAACCTGAAAATTTCCAACGACAGCAGTTACCTGCTCGTGCAAAGCACGGAAGAACACGAGAACGCGCCACTGAATTTCACTTTTAATAATTTTGATCTTAGCATATTCTCGCAGATTATCGACACTTCGGCCCAGGTTTTCACTGGAATTATCAACGGCGATTTCCTGCTGAAAGATTTTAAGACATTCACCTTTAATTCAGCGCTCACCATCGATGATTTTTCTTTTTTGAATAATGAATATGGAAATCTTGCATTGAATGCTGAAAATAATGATCCGGGAAAATATGATGTTAAGCTCACGTTGCTTGGTGCCGGAAACGGGGTGAATGTAGAAGGGTTTTACCGAAGTAACGCCGAATCGAGCGAACTCCATTTCGACGCACTTATTGACAGCGCAAATTTTTCATTGGTCGCACCATTTGCCTATCCATATGTCCGTGATTTGAATGGCACGGTAAAAGGAAAACTTTCTATTCGCGGTAGCACAGATGCACCTTTAATAAACGGTTCCGTAAGTTTTGACAGTGCCGGCTTTGTGCTTTCCTATACCAATACTGCATTAAACCTTGGTAAAGAAACTATCTCACTGGATGGCGCAGGTATTCATTTTAATGGGCTTTCATTAATCGATCTGAATGGAAACAAAGCAACAATTAATGGCGCTTTGTTTACTAAAGATTACAGGAATTACCAGTTTGGTATTGATCTGAAGGCCAATGATTTTACTTTAATGAATTCGACCTCCGAAGTTATTACGGATTATTATGGACTGTTGAAAATTGACTGCAATGCTTCGCTGCGAGGCGATATCGACCGGCCTTCTGTTGATGTAAGATTAAAACTGAGGGAAGGAACGAATGTCACTTATATTTATCAGCGTTCTGATACCACCTTCAATACAGAAGAAGGCATGGTTGAATTTATCAGTGGCGGAGACCGGCTCGATTCAATCCTTGCAGCAGCACTTGATACGGTGCCATCTGTTTTCTCCGGCTATAGTATCACTGCTGCGGTGGAGGTAGACGATAAGAGTCAATTTAATATCGTGGTAGATCCTGTTGCAGGAGACAAGTTGCAGTTGAAGGGCAATGGATCCTTCAATTACGATGTAAACCCTTCGGGCAGAACGACACTCACCGGCCGCTATGAAATTTCCGAAGGCAGCTACAACCTCACTTTATATAATGTGGTTAAGAAGCAATTCATTCTTGATAAAGGCAGCTTCATCAGTTGGACCGGTGATCTGCTTGACGCCGACATAGATATCAGAGGACACATGGATGTTCGAACTTCCCCTTATGCATTAATTGGAGCACAGGCAGCAGGTGCTACAGATGAGCAACAGGCGCAATATAAAAACCCACTGGATTTTGATGTGTTTCTGATCATGCAAAACAAGTTGTTATCGCCGGACATTTCATTTGACATACAATTGGATGACAGGGACGCAGGTGCTCTCGATGGTATTGTAGATGCAAAACTTGCTGAATTACAAAAACAGGAGGGAGAGATGAATAAACAGGTATTTGCATTGATGGTGTTGGGAACTTTTGTTGCAGCTGATCCGACGGCCAGCACCGGAGCTTCCCAATATTTAAATGATGTAGCAAAAAGCAGTGTAAGCAATATTTTGAGCAGTCAGTTGAATAAACTATCAAGCCAGTACATAAAAGGAGTTGATGTGAATTTTGATCTTAAATCAGTTACTGATTATTCAAATGGTTATGAGGAGGAAAAGACACAACTTAATGTCGGTGTACGCGAACAACTCTTTAATGACCGCCTGCAAATCTATGTGGGAACAAATTTCGATATCGGCGGTAGCAGCGCTTTCACTGCTAATCCGAGTGATCTGAGCGGTGATTTTTCAATGGAATACCTGTTGCGTCCGGACGGTCGCGTACGTCTTAATCTTTTTCGTAAAGGAAGTTATGAAGGAATCTTTGAAGGTCAAACGATTGAAAATGGATTATCAGTAATCTACAATCGTGACTTCAACAGCTTCCGGCAACTTTTTATTGCCGGCAAAGAATTAGCTGCTGACAAAAGGAAAAAAAAGGAAGATGAAAAAGCAAAATAGAATTTAGAAAGCAATGAATATTTATTGAAGTTGAAAATGGTAGTAAAGAATAAAGTAAAAACAATGGTATGGTTTTGCTACGGATTTTCCACCCGTATCAGAATCGCTATATGGTGTAATGTTATTACCGGGGTCATTTTATTTTCTTCCTGCAGTAATACAAAATACCTTGCCACGGGAGAGGAATTGTATACGAAAGGGAAAATTGAACTGGATCAGTCATCAAAAAAAATTGCTACGAAGGATGTTATTGCCTCTTTAGAATCAGTAATGGTGCCTGTTCCTAATAAAAAATTCCTGGGAACTCGTCTTAAGCTGGCTATTTATAATCGTGTGAAAGAACCTAAAAAAGAAACAGGCTTTAAGCATTTTCTGAAATATAAATTAGGTGAACCGCCGGTGATTTTGAACGGAGCTGATATCAGGCGCACCGGTTTATTGATGGAAAACAGGTTGAATACTTATGGACATTTCAGAAGCAACGTAACTGATACCATTGCTCATAAGAAGCAAAAAGCAACCGTTACTTATTTTGTACATATTGCTCCGTCCTATGTGATTGATTCCGTATTTTTTCCGGAGGTAACTGATCGTCTTACCAGGAAAATCGATCTTGCCAAAGACAGTTCGTTTCTGAAACCAGGTGATACCTATAATCTTGAAACCATCAGCGCCGAGCGGTTGAGGATTGACAGGCTGCTTAAAATTGAAGGATACTTTTACTTCAATCCGGACCTGATTATAGTAAGGGTGGATACAACCATCGGCAACCACCATTGTAAAATGCACGTTGACCTCAAAAGGAATATTGCTCCGGAAGCACTTCGTTATTATACCATTGGCGACATTTATGTTTTTCCTGATTATTCTTTAAACAAAAAACCGCGGGAGCAGAATCAGACCGATACTATACTTGTTGACAGCATTCACTATGTTTCTTCCCAACATCTTTACAGGCCACATGCGATTTTAGACAATGTTTTTTTTCAAAAGGGTTTGATATATGATGTAAGAAATTATAACCTGACAATCGGGCGTTTGATGGCGCTCGGTGTATTCAAATATGGAAACATTCGCTTCGACGCGGACTCATTGCATGACGGATGGCTTACCACCAGAATCTTTCTTACACCATTTCCAAAAAGATCTATCAGGGGAGAAGCGCAATTCATTGGAAAGGACAACGGGTTTGCCGGACCCGGATTAAGTCTCAGCACCCGCAACAGGAATACTTTTCGTGGTGCTGAATTGTTTGTATTGAATTTTACAGGCAACTACGAATTGCAATTCTCGAAAACGCTACCGCCATTGCAATCCTTCAAATTCGGAATCACGCCACAACTGATCTTTCCAAAGTTTCTGGTTCCATTCAACCTAAAACGGACATCGAGCATATATGTACCCAAAACAAAAATTGAAACCAGTTACACCATTGAAAACCGGGAGGGATATTACCTGCTCAATTCATTTTATGTAAACTTTGGTTATAATTGGAAAGAGACCATCACCAAAGAACATTCCTTGATACCATTCAGCATTAACTTCGTTAACACGACCCAAACCACCGCTGCATACGATTCCATCATCAATCAGAATGAAGCCCTTCAGGAAAGTTTTGAACAGCAGTTTACGCTCGCTATTAATTACTCTTTCACTTTTACTGACCAGGTGTATGCATGGCGTAAAAACCCTGTTTATTTCAAAGGAATCGTGGAAACTTCAGGCAACGTGGCCTATGCAGCTCAAAGTTTGTTTAACGCTGAAAAGGGAACACCTGAAAATCCTTTTACCCTTTTTAACAATGCCTATTCGCAGTATGGATGGTTGTCGTTGGATTTTCGATACTACCTCGCAACGGGAAAAAAAACAAAGATTGCCACGCGCGTATTTACCGGATTAGCGCTGCCGTACGGAAATTCAGATGTGATTCCCTATTACAAAAGTTTTTCAGCAGGCGGCGTGAGTGACCTTCGGGGTTTCAGATCCCGTTCGGTAGGTCCCGGAACAGTTTACGATCGTGAGATTGACAGTGTTGGATTCTTTAACCAGGTTGGTGACATCAAATTAAGTCTGGCCATGGAATACCGTTTTCCGATAGCAGGTTATCTGAAAGGTGCTTTGTTTGCAGAGGGCGGAAATATATGGATGCAAAGCACGAAAGTGTATGGTGAGGAAGGGGTTTTTAAATTCGATCAGTTTTACCGGCAGTTGGCGATAGATGCAGGCATTGGACTCCGGTTAGATATCAGTTACGTTGTTATCAGACTTGACCTTGCAACAGCATTGCACAAACCATATGTGACTGAAAATAATGGTTGGATATTCAACCCATTTGCCAAAGATGATTTCGGCAGGAACAATTTGATTTTAAATTTTGGAATCGGATATCCATTCTGAAAATTGTCATTCAATTTTAAGCACTTCTTCATTTTTCTGAAACGCCATGAAACTTTACATCAAAATAAAACCCAACAGCAAATCCACTCAATTGCTAAAAGATGCAGCAGGAAACTGGGTACTGAAAGTGAAAGCTCCGCCGGTTGATGGAAAAGCAAATGAAGAGGTGATCAGGGTGTTGGCTAAAATTCTGAAGTTGCCTAAGTCAGCGGTTACATTATTGAGTGGACAAACAAATTCAAATAAGAGATTTGAGATTTCTGTATTAGAAGAGTCAAAAATTTTAAACCTGCTGGAAGATTTCATATTTGCTCCGTAGGAGCATGCCTTTGGTAGAAAAAAATGGCAGCAATTTTTAAGTTCGGATAGGAACGTTCATTTGGTAAATCTCCTTTACCGACAATTATGCAATAATCATTAATGCAATAGATAATAACGCAATCACAATACCTGCAATGTTAATTCGTGAAAGATGCTCCCTGAATAACAACCAACCACAAAATGCAGTCAGCACTACGATGCCCATATTGTTCACCGGAAATATTACTGAACTTTCCCAACCGGGAATGTTCAATGCCTTTAAAAGAAAATACATCGAGAAAAAATTCGGAATGCCTAATAATATTCCACCCACAACTGCTTTCCAGTCGGGTCGCTTATGCAGGAATATTCCGCGATAGATCAAAGCAATACTTCCAGCCGTGGCGGCAATTCCGAAAATAGTAATGTTGAAGACGTTAAATTCTTCCGCTGTAAGTAATTTGGCAAATGCATAATTCACTATAGAATCATTAATACCACTCCCTATAAATATGATCAGCGCAAGCAGCAACCCACGTGTATGCAGCGCATGTTTTTTTTCATCCGGCGTTACTGAAGTCAGATAAACTGCAACAATCGCCAGCAGCAATCCGAGCAACTTCACGATAGTTATTTCCTGATCATAAAGATAAATGGCAACGGTAACCGGAATGGCCATCGAGAGTTTACTGGCAACCGAAGTAAGTGTAACGCCGATGTTTGCCGCAACAAAAGCCATCATGTTGAAGATGAAGAAAAACATACACCCTAGAAACGCAGCAAACGGAAACCAGTCTTCGTAAATAATTTGTGCGGATGGAACAGCACCGGAAACGATCATGCCGGTAATTACACAGGTAATGTAGTTTACTACAATGCCCTGCATCATGTCAATTTTAAAGTGCTTGAAAATCCTGAATGTTATCACCAGGTAAGTTGAGCAGATGATGCTGAGAAATAGCACTATCATCGTGACGGATATTGAATGAACAATGTATCATCACCGACGTGCTCTTGTGAAAAAACAGAGGCGCTTATCCTAGGAGCAGCAATACCTTTTCCCAATACTCCCGGTGTAATAAAAATCCGTGCTTCATCCCACAATGCACCGTCAATAAAAGATTGCAATAACTTTTGCCCGCCTTCTACAAGCACCGATTGAATTTGACGCTCATATAAAATTGATAGAAGGTGATTCAACAATTGATCATTAAAATCAATGGTCACAAATTCCATATTTTTTAATGCTGCTTTCTTCTTTGAAGTAAACACAAGCGTAGGAATACTTCCATCAAACAAATGCAATGTTTCCGGAAGTCGGAGATGCCTGTCCAAAACAATTCGCAAAGGATTGTGCTGGCTCCATAACCTGCTGTCGAGTATAGGATCATCAACCAAAGCGGTTTGCGTGCCAACCATAATCGCAACTTCTTCACTTCTCCATTTATGAGTGAGTGTTTTAGAGAAATGATTGCTGAGGGAAACTTCCTGGTTTACCTCTCCTATAAAACCGTCTGCTGATTGCGCCCATTTCAAAATAATATAAGGACGTTTCTTTTCTATAAAATTCGCAAACCTGCGATTAAGGATCAGGCACTCTTCTTTTAATACGTCAACGCTCACTTTACAACCAGCCTCACGCAACTTTGCTATTCCCTTACCCGACACTAACGGATTGGGATCCTGCATTCCGATAATCACTTCAGGTATTTGCTTCTCAATAATGAGGTCGGCGCACGGTGGAGTTTTTCCGGTATGCGAACAAGGTTCAAGATTTACATACAGTCTTGACTGCGATAGAAAATGTAAATCGTCCTCTTTCACCGAAACAATTGCATTTACTTCCGCGTGTGGCCCGCCATATTGCTGATGAAAACCTTCTCCGATAATTTTATCACCATGCACAATCACAGATCCAACCAAAGGGTTTGGCGCCACGTTCCCGCTTCCCAGCATAGCAAGCTCTAAACATCGACGCATAAACAAATTATCAACCGGCGACATGCAACAAACCTAATAGAATTTGAAATAAGGTGTGGAAAAGATCAGTGCCCCGGTTACTCCACTTTACTTATTTCGAGCTCTCAAGACCATAAAACACGGTTACAACATTGTCCATTGACCATTGCCAATTATCAATTATCCTACCTTCACCGAATGACCTTCCGTCACGTTTTCAACCACTTCGTTAAATCTCTGACCCCTCTTTATGACAAGCAAGAGGCCGAAAATATTACGTCTTGGATTTTTGAAGAGAAACTAGGTATTTCAAAGACAGCTCTGGCAATAAGAGAGCAGGAAACTATTTCTGAAGTAAAAGCAAATGACCTTGCATATAAATTGGTTCGGTTATTAAAGGGTGAACCGGTTCAGTATGTTTTGGGAAACACGGTGTTTTATGGATTAAAATTTAAGGTGAATAAAAAAGTGCTCATTCCGCGACCTGAAACAGAAGAGTTGGTGGACTGGATCATTAAAGATCAAACAGTCAGTCAGCCAATAAACTTAATTGACATTGGAACGGGGAGTGGTTGCATCGCTATTGCTTTAAAAAAGAATTTAACACACGCAAACGTAATGGCCATCGATATCAGCACCGAAGCCCTGGAAGTAGCCAGGGAGAATGCGCGGTTAAATGAAACTGTTGTTGACTTCTTCCAATACAATATTTTGAATGCATCTGAAGAGGAAGCACCTGAGACATTTCTGCAGGGAAAAAATTTCAATGTAATAATGAGCAATCCGCCATATATCCCTCAAACAGAAATAAGCGAAATGCACCGCAATGTGGTACAGTTTGAGCCGCACCTTGCTTTATTTGTTCCTGATGCAGATCCTTTAATTTACTATAAAGCAATTGCTGCGTTTGCAGTTGGTAGGTTATTGACGGACGGCTTTATTTATGTAGAATTACATGAAAACAAGGCTGATGAAGTGACAGAAGTGTTCAGAAGTCATGGTTTTCAATCAATTACTATACGTGCCGATATGCAAGGCAAACAACGAATGTTAAAAGCCGGGCGGTAAAATATCCGCCAAAAAGTTCCTTTTTCATGCTTTCCCGACTATTTTTGCGGGCTAAAATTTAATACCCCTATGAATAATTTGTTTTACGTAATACCCTTGTTTGGAATAGTAGCCTTGATCTTCACCGCCATCAAATCATCATGGGTGTCGAAGCAGGATGCCGGTAACGACCGCATGCAGGAAATAGCTAAATACATTGCCGAGGGCGCCATGGCTTTTTTACGGGCTGAATGGCGGATACTTGGTTTCTTTGTAGCCATTGCTGCTGTTTTACTGGCTGTACTCGGCTGGTCAAATCCTGAATCAAGCTGGCTGATTGCCGGTGCATTTATAACAGGCGCTGTTTTTTCAGCCACTGCCGGTTATATAGGAATGCGCATTGCCACGAAAGCAAACGTGAGAACAGCTCATGCTGCACGCACTTCCTTATCAAAAGCTTTGGCCGTTTCTTTCACCGGTGGTTCTGTTATGGGATTGGGTGTTACCGGACTTGCTGTATTGGGTTTGAGCTCGCTCTTTATTGTTTTTTATACGATGTATGTTGATCCTTCCACCAATCAACATCTTACAACCGCACTTGAAGTGCTCACCGGATTCTCCTTAGGTGCTGAAAGCATAGCGCTTTTTGCCCGTGTAGGTGGCGGTATATATACCAAAGCTGCCGACGTAGGCGCTGATTTGGTAGGTAAAGTAGAAGCAGGAATTCCTGAAGATGATCCACGCAATCCTGCTACCATAGCCGATAACGTTGGCGATAACGTAGGTGACGTAGCCGGAATGGGCGCCGATCTTTTCGGATCTTTTGTAGCCACTATTCTTGCAACAATGGTATTAGGCGGTGAAACAAAATCCGTAGATGCTTATAATGGATTAGCTCCCATCTTATTGCCGATGATTATTGCAGGTGCCGGAATTATTTTCTCCATCATCAGCATGTATTTCGTAAGAATAGGAGAGAATGCTGGTTTGAGCACCGCAACTGTACAAAAAGCATTGAATAATGGAAACTGGGGTGCTATTATTCTAACCACCGTAGCTTCCTATTTTATAGTGAAAGCAATACTTCCTGAGTCATTGATTCTTCGTGGATTTGAATTCACCAGCAATGGCGTGTTTGGCGCTATCGTAGTGGGTTTGGTGGTTGGAACATTGATGAGCATGATTACTGAATATTACACTTCAATGGGCAAGCGTCCTGTTAAAATGATTATCAAACAATCTTCTACCGGTCATGCTACCAATATCATAGGTGGGCTTTCTGTAGGAATGGAATCTACTATGTTGCCTACCATTGTGCTCGCGAGCGGAATCTTTGCTGCTTATCAGTTTGCAGGAATTTACGGCGTAGCGATAGCAGCAGCTGGTATGATGGCAACCACCACCATGCAATTGGCTATAGATGCTTTCGGACCTATTGCCGATAATGCAGGCGGCATTGCCGAGATGAGTGAATTGCCAAAAGAAGTACGTGAAAAAACAGACATACTCGATGCTGTGGGAAATACAACTGCGGCTACCGGTAAAGGTTTCGCAATTGCTTCTGCTGCATTAACATCACTTGCTTTGTTCGCAGCTTTTGTTGGCATCTCCGGCATTGATTCCATTGATATTTATAAAGCGGATGTGCTTGCAGGATTATTCATCGGCGGCATGATTCCATTCCTTTTCTCCTCACTTGCTATTGCGGCGGTAGGTCGTGCTGCCATGAGCATGGTGCAGGAAGTGCGTCGCCAGTTCCGTGAAATTCCGGGTATTATGGAAGGAACAGGAAAACCGGAATATGATAAATGTGTTGCCATCTCTACAGAAGCATCGCTTCGTGAAATGATGTTGCCCGGCGCGATTGCTTTGACAGTTCCTGTAATTATCGGATTCCTGTTTGGCCCGGAAGTATTGGGTGGTTTGTTGGCAGGTGTTACCGTTTCAGGTGTACTGATGGGAATGTTCCAGTCCAATGCAGGAGGAGCCTGGGACAATGCAAAGAAATCTTTTGAAAAAGGAGTGGAGATCAACGGCGAAGTATTCTACAAGAAATCAGAACCGCACAAGGCATCTGTAACAGGTGATACTGTTGGTGATCCTTTCAAAGATACAAGCGGACCTTCCATGAATATCCTGATCAAGCTGATGAGTATTGTAAGTTTGGTAATAGCACCATCCATTCCTATCAACGGTTTGCTTGGACTTCATAAAGGTGAAGCTCCAATGGAACACAGCGATATGATGATGCAAACACCAGTGCTTCAGGCTGGCGAACATATGGGAAGCTGTTGTACAAAACCTTCGAAATCAGAAGCGATAACTACTGTGGCTGCGATCTCTGAACCAGCAGACCAAACGACTGTGGTTACTACTACTGATCCTGTTATTACTACTTCAGATCAGAATTCTTCTTCCGGATCTAAATAACCAGTGCAAGAAATAATTGAGACTAAGAATCCGCCACACGGCGGATTTTTTTTTGCCGGATGACTACTCCAAACAGATGTCGTCCCGGATTAACGTCATCCCAAACTTGTTTCGGGATCTCCAAATCCAAACAGATGTCGTCCCGGATTAACGTCATCCCGAACTTGTTTCGGGATCTCCAAATCCAAACAGATGTCGTCCCGGATTAACGTCATCCCGAACTTGTTTCGGGATCTCTAAATCCAAACAGATGTCGTCCCGGATTAACGTCATCCCGAACTTGTTTCGGGATCTACAAAATCCGAGCAGATGTTGCCCGCAACTTTTTCGGAAAATAAATTCCGATGGCGGTTTCATGCTGCCCCTTTTTATTCATAAACCATTTATTTATATTTGTTCATACTCAAACATTTCCACCATGCGCCAGATCTCTATATTCCTCACACTCTTCATTTACACGCTGTTAAATTTCACCCCTGTAAAGGCTCAACCTTACTGCAATCCAACCTTTGGCTACGGTTGCTACTCCTGGAACAATCATTCCATTCAACTCGACTCCATTAACTGGATAGCCGATCCTTATAATTGCGAAGCAAATGATTACACCACATTCAGTACAACACTCGCTGCCGGCAACACTTACAATATGCAGGTTACAAATGCCAACTGGTGCGGATGTGGTGTATGGATTGACTTCAACCAGGATTATGCATTCGATAACTCAGAAAATTTATTCTACCTCTATACACCCAGTGAAACCAATACTTACAATTTCAGCATTACGATGCCGGCAGTCTTGAATCCGGGTACCTACCGCATGCGCGTTATTGCAGGCTGGGGAACCGATTGTCTTTCTGAAAGTGCCAATGGTTATGGTGCCTGTGGAAGTTATCAATACGGCAACTTTGATGACTTCACTATTCATGTAGCAGGTTTTCCAACAGGCATCAACACTACTGCAAACAGTGATGTGAATTTAATTGCAGCAAGTCCTAATCCGGTGGTAGATTTTCTGGAAGTAACTGTAATTGATTTTCACCCGGGAAATAATGCGCTCCTTCAGCTTGTTGATGTTACCGGCAGCATCATTCAATCGTTTCGGTTAACGAATGAAAAGGAAACAATTGACATGAGTTCATTGGCCAGGGGCATTTATTTATTACGATATGTGGAAGGACAGCATACGGAAATTATTAAGGTGATCAGGTAATTAAGGATTGTGTCTCACATAAAGCGAGAGGATCGTTGGACTCAATGACACCAAAAGTCAGCGCCAGATTCATACAGCATTTACTTTTGCTGCTTCGTTTCCTGGTAGGGCCTGATCACATAATAACTCCAGAAAATTCCGGTAAGCTGAATCATGATAAAGCCAATCGTGCTTAGCCACATATCCTTTTCAGCAACATATTTTCCCGAATCAATAATGATCATTTGAATGGTGAATGGAATAGTTGCAATCAGGGAAAAGATACGGAGCCAGACAGGAAACCCTGAGTAATAGCAAATAAAAGCCATGCCCGGAAGGAAAGCCATAATGCCTGCTGCAAACAGTGCTACATCTTTTTCATCAGAATTGGCATTTTGAAGGGTATAAAAAATTCCTTGCCCTATGGTAAGCATAATAAATCCCGCTGATGAAATATGCCATTTTTCAGTATGCAGTTTCGCTGCATACAGCGAACAACCCGCCATAAATAAAAGTGAACCCCATTGCCATGCTAAAATTCGTCCGAAAGAAGAGGCAGAAAAGGACTGTCCGATGCCCCCCAAAATAAAATTGCCGATGAAACACATAGCGATAATGATGGGCAAATGTTTTTCTTCTCTTGCTAAACTCATTGGTAAAGATTGGAGATGTGAAAATAATCAGAGAAAAAAACTTTTAGTAATCCTAAAATGAAAATTAACCCAGATGCAAAGATCGCTTACAAAACCATGCTTGCTCTGTCCAACGCTTCTCCGGCTTCGCCGCAACCATGTAACCATTTAACAATTTAACCATTCTATCACCCATGATACACCCTCGAAGCCACAATCAAACCTTCTTTAATTTCCAAAACTTCACCCACCCGTAAATCTTCTTCTGCATCAACCTGCCGGATGTATTCCATAAAAACACGTTGCTCATTGGCAGTTAGTTGAACAACTTCGTAACGGAGCGTAGGCAACCGTTCAAATGCTCCCTGCCACCAATCATGCAATGCCTGTTTGCCCTTAATCAATCCATTAGTTGCCGGTTCACGGATTTTTAATTTAGGACTGTAATGCTCCGCATCCTCAGCATACAGCGAAAGAAGCATTTCCAGGTCGTGACTGTTAAAAGCATTAAACCATTGCTGTGCAATTGCACAAAGTTCATCAGGATGCATACATTTAATTTGGTGTGGCAATAAAGATAACGGAAGCAGTAATTATCTGTCTTCAGCCTTAAATTGATTACTACTCCAAACTATTCACCAGCTTTGCCGCAACCATTTAACCATCTGGCCATGCAACCATTCAGTCCATATCACAAACACAATTCGACCTCCCAAACACCTCCAATAACCACTACCTATAAACAACCCAATAATTAGTCGTAAATTGAAGCAATAATGATTGTTCATCAAACTGATAATTATGTGCGCACTTAAAGTTTCACTTACTTTTCTGGAAGGTCCGGTTAAATCAATTATTGCCAGGGGAACTACCATTGCTTCCTCCATGAATGAAAATAAATTTTTCCCTGTTCCTCCCATATCACCTGCGGGGCTGCAGTCGGTTATTGACGAACTTAAGGCATCTGAAAGTAAAGCCTCCACACAAAAACGATCTCAGATTTCAGACAGGGATGTCGCATTGGCCGATGTACGGGATTTCATTGAGCAGAACGCATCGTATGTGGAGAATGCTTCTAAAAATGATTTAGCTGTCTTACTTAGCAGCGGATTTGAAGTTCAATAGGCATGGTTGAAATGTCAATCGCTAAGTTGAAAGTTTAATCTTCACGGTAGCAAATATTTTAGGGAAAGAATATTCCCGATCAGGAAATAAGATTGGAATATTCAGATCCTGTTATAAATCCAGCCGGGAATAGTTTTTAAAACCTGTGCTGCCAGCCACCATCTTTTGGTGATGTATGCTTTGTGCTTTTTATTTTCAATGGCGCTAAACATTTGTCGTGCTGCTTTATCGGCAGGTGATTCCCAGAAGCGTCCCTTTCCCTTTGCCATATCCGTTTTTACAAATCCGGGTTGAATATCTGTAATATGGACTTTCAGTTTTTTATGCACTGCCATCTTCCGCAACCCTTGTAAATAATTTGCCTGGTACGATTTGCTTGCATTATAAGCAGGAGCACGGCCTTCACCACGTATGGAGGCAATAGAAGTGATGGCCACAAACTGTCCGTGGTTTTGTTGTTTGAAAAAATTAAAGGTGAAGTCTGCTATCTGCGTCCATGCAGTCACATTCAATTCTAAAGTTCCCTGTTCAATTTTCCAATCAAGCGATGTATTTATTTCTCCGTGTCCGGAACTTAATACCAGCAAGTCAAGTCCCTTTAACTTAGAGATCAAAAGCTGAAGGTGGTATTCTACATCATCTTTCGTATTGTCAAACGACAATGGAATAATCTGATCAGGATATTCATCACGCAGCTCATCCAGCAAATCTTTTCTTCTGCCCGTAATGCCAACCAGGCAATTTTTCTTTGCATATAAAATCGCCAGCTCGCGACCGATGCCTGAGGATGCTCCAACGATGATTACTTTTTTCATGTAACTAATTAAGTGGGAAAGTTAACGATTGCAGTTGTTTCCTTCCCTGAAATCCGTAAGACTCATCAGAGGGAAAATGTTGCAATCAAGGGTGAATGATCACTGTATTTTCCCCATTTGTGATGTGTGCCGATGGAAACACTTGCAAGTTTGTTCGTAAAGTAAGCAGATGCGAAACAATAATCGAGGTGATAAGGCTTGTCTTTGTGACGGTATAAATAAAAGGTGGAATGTTTTTCTTTTCCTTGCTGCTGATTAAAATATTGATGATAAGCGCTTGATATTTTATGTTGTGCTAAAAGTGCCACTACATGAGAATGGTTCCAATTCCTTTTGGGCCGGTCCCAGATGGTATTGCTGTTAAAATCACCTGCAAGAATTATCTTTTTCTCCTGCAGAAAATCTTTGTAGTGGTGAATTGCTTTCCATACCTGGCCAACATACTGATACTTTGGTTCGGAAGGATTATTTGCCCATACCGCCAGCAAATTAAAATCGGTGTTGCCATTTGATACCTGCAATGGCACAATGGTTTTAATTTCAGGCTGATAATTATCAATCGGTTTCAGCTTATAATTATTGAAAGCAAAAATGCCAAGACCTTTATGTCTGTTGGTTCCAAACCAGCAGCAGTCTGAGAGTTTTCCAAGACCGCTCAATAAAATCTTATCAGGATGTTCGCATTCCGGTATAACCAATACATCAGGCCTGTATCGGAGAATCTTTTCGCTTTTATAGCGGAAAGCCATGTTACAATTCCATGTAATCATTCTTAACATACAGTTTGCTGTGGAATTGATTGGTTGCGATTGCATTTTATGATTTCGGAAAGTAACACGAAATTAGCTATCTGTAACGTGGTCAGAAGAAGTCGGCAGGAGCGGGCAGGTCGTGCATAAAATGATAACTTCCCTTTTCCACATCTATCTCGCAGCAGAAGCTCTTGCTACCGTTTGAAACCACTAAGTACTTCACTTTCAGTGTAAGGTTATACCGTGCAATCTGATCGAATACTTTTTGCGTCATTTTCACATCCCCTGCTTTGCATTCTACAATCAGTTGTGGCTTTCCGTTTTTTCCATATACCACAATATCACATCGTTTTGAAAGCTTATTCAGCTTCAGCGACATCTCCACTGCAATCAAAGAACGCGGATATTTTTTTTCTTCAATCAGGTAGCGAAGCCAATGCTGTCGAACCCACTCCTCCGGTGTCAGCGCTACAAACCTTTTTCTGATCGCATCAAAAATTTGTGATTGACCTTCACGGTTACGGATGTTGAATTCATATTTTGGGAAAGTGATCTGCATGCAACAACCGTAAATATAGATATCGAAAATGGGTGGTTGGGCTAAACATTTTAATTGGTCAGTCTATTCTCCGGTTTTGCCGCCACCATTTAACCATTCAAAAAACCTTTATCCAGATTCTCGTCTTATTCCACCAACACCCTTTGGATCAGCAACAAATTACTGTATTTTTGATTTTATGAAAACGAAGAAAGAAATCGTTGACAACTGGTTGCCTCGTTATACTGGTCTCGCCCTCGGAGAATTTGAGAAATACATCATTGTGGTGAATTTCAGTCATTACGTGGAGCTTTTTGCCAAATGGAATGATGTGAAAATAAAGGGTCGCGACCGCACCATGATGAGTGCCAGCGCGAAAGGAATGACGATCATCAATTTCGGAATGGGGAGTGCGAATGCAGCCACCATTATCGATCTGCTTTCAGCAATAGAACCGAAAGCTGTTTTGTTTCTCGGAAAATGTGGTGGACTTAAAAAGAAGAATGAGATTGGTCACCTGATTCTGCCTATTGCTGCTATCAGGGGAGAAGGAACCTCCAATGATTATTTTCCACCTGAAGTCCCGGCACTTCCCGCATTCGCATTACAGAAAGCCATCTCCACAACAATCCGTGACTACAAACGTGATTACTGGACAGGAACCGTTTACACCACCAACAGAAGGGTTTGGGAATATGATGAACCTTTTAAAAAATACCTGCAACAATTACGTTGCATGGCCATTGATATGGAAACAGCAACTATTTTTGTGACTGCCTTCAAAAATAAAATCCCTGCCGGCGCATTATTGCTGGTGAGCGATCAGCCAATGGTTCCTGAAGGAGTGAAGACGGAGATCAGCGACAAGAAAGTAACAGATCAGTTTGCCGAGTTGCATTTGAAAATCGGCATTGATTCATTAAAGCAATTGATCAATAATCGCGATACGGTGAAGCACCTGCGTTTTTGATTGATGTAAGTTGTTGCTGTTAATTTTTTTTAACACCCGGATAACTATAGGTTACTTGATATCGTACTGTTACTTAAATTTTCGAAATAACATTTACTATGGTCAGCACACACGATGTTATTCTTCGTGACATAAAAAATAAAATATTCCATCCTATCTATTTGCTGGAAGGAGAGGAGCCTTACTTTATTGACCTCGTAAGTGATTACATCGAAAATAATTTATTGCCCGAATCTGAACGCAGTTTTAATCAAACTGTGCTGTACGGAAAAGATACTTCTGTAAACGAGATTCGTCAGCGGGCCATGAATTACCCGATGTTTTCGAATTACCAGGTGCTGATTGTGAAAGAAGCGCAGATGCTGAAGAAGTGGGACGAATTACTTCCTTATGTCGAGAAGCCGGTGAAAACTACGATCCTCGTGCTTTGTCACCGGTACGATAATTTTGACAAGCGAACAAAGGTGGGAAAATTGCTGAAAGACAGTAGTGCCAGTGTGTTGATGACCACTAAAAAACTGTACGACAACCAGGTTCCGGACTGGATTCATCAATACTTACAGGAGCGAGGATTTAAGATTGAACAGCATGCAGCATCCTTGCTGGTTGAATATGTAGGAAATGAACTATCAAGAGTTTCCAACGAATTGGAAAAGTTAATGCTGAATGTGAAATCAGGAAAGCAGATTTCTGTTGATGATATCGAGAAGAATATTGGAATCAGTAAAGAGTACAACACTTTTGAACTGAGTAAGGCGCTTGGATTGAAAGATGTATTAAAGGCCAACAGAATAGTCAGTTATTTTAATGCCAATCCGAAATCAAGCCCTTTGGTGCTTACAATTGGCTCGCTCTTTGGATATTTTTCAAAAATTTACCTGATGCACCAGGCAAAACCAAAAACTGACAGTGAAATAGTTTCTGTATTGGGCATCAAATCTTTTCCAATGATCATAAACGAATACAAATCAGCCTCACGGAATTATTCGCCACAAAAAACAGAACAGGTGATTGCACTGTTGCAGGATTATGATTTGAGGTCGAAAGGAGTAAATGATACAGGAAGTGAAGAAGGTGCATTATTGAAAGAACTGGTGTATAAAATTTTACATTAGATAGTTAAATTTTCAATTGTAAAAATAGTTTGCTATGAAAAACATACTGATGCTTTTGGTTTTACTCACCTCAGAAAAAACTTGCGGTCAGCAGGAACAATTACCGCTCTTAAAGGCAACTTCACAGGCATGGTCCGGAGGCGCAGCGGGTTCAGGCAGAGGGACTAATTATGAAATCTTTTTGGGAATTCACAACAGCGCAGACTATACATTCGATTCACTTTGGGTGCAGGAAAGAAGAATTAAGGTAGAAGTGAATGAAAGAAAATCTACTGGTGACAGTTTGATCCTGGCTGCAACAGACATGACGCAGTCCATCAGAAATATGCAGGATATGAATAAAGCTGCAGAGGAAGTACAGCCTATTCCATTTCCAATTGCCGTTACTGCAGAAGGCGTGCTTGGTTATCACTACAAAGGCAAACAGCAATATCTGGTGATTCAGAACTGGATTAAATTAAAACCCTTGTTCTATCCATAAAAGTGGATTTTCATATTGCCCCAATTCCTAATTCTTCGTAATCACAAATACCTTTTTCGAAGAGTCCTCCACTTTAAACCGCTCATCAATCCGTTCGCCAATAATGCAAGCGATTCTTTCTCCTGATTGAATCACCCATACCTGTTCCTTTTTGTGCAGGGGCATTTTTTTATCAATGAGATAGTCGCTGATTTTTTTCTTCTTTTTTTTCATTCCCAAAGGATAGAAGTAATCTCCCTTTTCCCATTTCCGGAGCAACAATGGAAACTGAAGCAGTTCATAATTTAAGCAGCTTACAGAAGCATCGGAAGTAATATCAAATGACTTTGCATCATGAATGGCAATTTTCAGATGAAGCAATTCATGCTGAAGATTGCGATTTGCGGAATCAATCAATATGCTTGAACTGCTTTCCTTACTGATTTTTGTGATGATCAGTTGACTACGGTCCTTTAATACACGATGTGTTGGAGAATAAAATATTTTCCCCGGCAGCGAATCAAAAGAAGCATGCACATCCAATGCTTGCTCAGGAGAAAATCCATATTGCTTAAGCAATTCATACAGCACAGTTTTCGAAGCCGTAAGCAAACGAAGTCTTGGAATAGAAATTAAAGTTTCCTCTGTTTTTTCCACAACCAACTTCTTTTTTAGCAACCTGATCTGTTCGTCATATAAATCACCTGCTTCATCCCACCGGCGAATGTTTTCCGAAAAAGTAGTTATGAAACCCGGATAATATTTTTCTATTGCCGGAATAATTTCCAAGCGGATCTTATTTCTGTCATAGTCCGTTTTGAGATTAGAAGCATCTTCTCTGAAAGAAATGTCTTGTGTTTTCGCGTAAGCAGTAATTTCATTTTTATAGAATTCCAGCATCGGACGAATAACTTTTTCATGCTTCGGCCGGATGCCATGAAGGCCATGAATTCCGGTGCCACGGAACATATTCAACAGCACGGTTTCAATTTCATCATCCTGATGGTGAGCTGTAGCAATGAAATGAAATCCATGTTCTTTTCTGGTTTGCTCCAGCCACCGATATCGTAATTCACGCGCTGCCATTTGAATAGAAATTTTCTGTTCGGAGGCATATTGATCCGTATTGAATCCGGTTGAAAAAAAGGGAACTCCGAATGTTGTTGATAACTCTTTTACAAATACTTCATCAGCATCGGAAGCATAGCCCCTTAACCTGAAATTAATATGTGCCACCCCAAAATTGAATCCTGCTTTTTTAAATAAATGCGCTAAAACAGTTGAATCAACACCTCCGCTTACGGCTAGAAGAATGGGATCTTTGGCTTTAAAAAGATTCAGGGTTGAACAATATGCAGTGAGTTTATGAACCATTACTTAGCTGTTAAAGGAGTGTTAGTGCTTTTGATGAATGTTTCCGGTTAAGGTAGAAAAAAGGTGTGTGAAGGAGAATTGCAAATAAAACCGGTCCATCGCTCTACAATGTGGGCTTTACTTTTAAAAAGTGCAGCGTGTGTACAACCCAATTCTCCAGTCGGTTGTCTATTCAAAGTAATACCGTTATATTTGCTGCTTAATAATTTACACCTAAAACTAAAAACCTTAAATTAAAAGTCTATGAAAAAAATTTCAATCCTTGGCGTTTCTTTTCTTTCCATGATCGCCTTAGCAACCGTATTACTCTTTAACTCCTGTGATGACGATCCATGTAAGGATGTTGTATGTGTAAATGGTGATTGCGTAAGCGGAACCTGTGCTTGTGATTTAGGTTATGAAGGTAGTGATTGCGACATCAAGAGCGTAACCAAGTTTGTTGGAAGTTATGCTGCCATTGATGTTTGTTCTTCCGGAACTTATTCTTACAACGCTATTGTTTCAGCTTCGTCTACCACTATCAATGGATTGATCATTACCAACTTCGGTGGTTTCGGATCTACACTTACCGCAATTGCTACTGTTGATGGTAACAATGTAACTGTTCCAAGTCAAAGTCTTGGTGGTGTGAATGTAAGTGGTTCAGGCGCTATTAATGCGACTGCCACCCAAATTCAATTCACTTACAGTGCAAACGACGGAACAAATTCCGACAATTGCACTTCAACCTGGAATTTACAATAACCTTTATTGAAACCTAAAAAAAACCAGCCTCTACAAAGGCTGGTTTTTTTTTGCCGTATTTTTTTGCTTTGTGATTCCTTTCAAAGACTATCTTTGAAAAGAAAGCAGGGTGCTGATTAATTTTTATAATCAATTTTTTCGCGTTGCTCAATTCGCTCAAACAAAAAAAGTGAAACGGAGACATAAAAACTTCCACCGGTATTTCCTGATAAGTATGCTTTTGTTTGCAGGCACTGCGTTTGTTCTTCAGTCTTGCTCGGATAAATGCAAGAAAATTATTTGTTACAATGGCGCGCTTTGCCTCGATGGCTACTGCGGTTGTACACCGGGCTTTGAAGGCGAAGATTGTAGCCTGGAAGTGAGGGAAAAATTTCTCGGCACCTACAATGTATCAGATAACTGCAGTGTTACTGGCAATGCATCATATACAACCAATATCGGAGCGATAGATACGAGTGTAACGATGGTTGGTATTGCCAATTTCAACGGCGATTTTGCGAACCTGGTGACTGCTGTTATTTCCGGAAACAATATTACTATTCCCATTCAAACACCTGATTTAAATGGAAGGGTGGTTACCGGAACCGGAATCTTTTCCGGAGGTTCCACTATCATATGGAATTACACGATCATTTCCTCTTCAGGTGTTTCCAATAATTGCACGAATTCTGTTTGGGAAAAATGACTTTCAAATAATTATTGACGCTTCATTCTTGCAGTAATCTGACTGGCAAGACAGGAACAGCATTCTGATAAGATGTGCCTATAAATTCCTTCTATTTGTAAATTATCAACTACCCATAGAATTAATGAAAATAAAAAAGCCACCCTGTTATAAGGATGGCTTTAATTTTCAGGAACTTATTTCAGAGCTTAGGAGGTGTAACAGTAGCCGGCTGTGTGGTTGCACCCGGACGATTGCTGATAGTAGGCTTTGCGGCGTCCGTTGTTCCGGGTCTGTCAGTTACTGTTGGTTTAGCAGCATCAGTAGTACCCGGCCTGTTCGTTACAGTTGGGACAGCCGGATTAGCAACAGGCTTTGGTTTTGGCTTGGAGCCGGGAGCGGTCTTTTTCATCGCTGCAGTCATCATTGAATCTGCTCTTGCCTGCGCTAACACCATAATGTTATTCATGCAGACCAGATTTAAAGAATCGTGGTAGGAAGTAACCTTAGCATTGGCTAAGGAATCGATCATGGCCATTTCTTTGGCCGTATCAACCTTCGGCTGGTTGCAACTTTGCAATGCAAATGTGATTGCCAGTCCGGAAGAAAATATGCTGAAAAGTTTTTTCATTTTTTTTGAAAATTGAATGTTTTGAAATCGGTTGACTGGATTATTTTTTAGGGCTCATTGCTGCAACTGCAACATTGTAAAGTGAGTCCGCTTTCATTTGCACCATCATCGACTCGTTGGTAGTGCATTCATTCATTGCGGCTTCTGCAACAGCCTGCATTTGTGATTGTGCTATAGAGTCCGCTTTTGATGACATCGTTGCGGCATCCATGGGCATTTGTTGCTGGCAACTTACCATGGTAAGTGTCAGTAGAAAGCCTCCGACAAGGAGGAAATAAAGTTTTTTCATTTTTTGAGGAGTTTAAATATTTACTCGCAAAAGTAGCATATTTAGGGCTTCTAAGCAAAATCTAACTTTTCCATTTCGTGTTACAATAATAGGCCTATCCGGAAGTTAGTTCCGGTTACTTGGAATTGGAACGGAAGTTGACTGGAAGCGACGTCTAATTGATCTTGATTTTTCATGAAAAACAAATTGCTCTTACTCCTTTTTATTTTACCGGTACTTTCCCAGGCCCAGACGGGAATGTTGTTGCCTGCCGTAATCATTGGTACCGATACTTTTCCGGCATATCAAATTCAGGATATCGTAGTTGTTTCCAAAAGAATATTTAAAAGTGGGGAGGAACAGTCAAGGTTCAATGCGCTCAAGCGCAATGTGATGATCGTTTATCCTTTTGCCAAAGAAGCCGGTGGAATTTTTAACGAAGTAAATGCTGCGATGTCTTCAATGGATAAGAAAAAGGAACGCAAGAAATTCATGAACCAGAAAGAAGAGGAATTGAATGTGCTTTTTGAGGGTGAATTGAAGAATCTTACAATCACCCAGGGAGAAATTTTATGTAAGTTGGTGGCGAGGGAAACGGGTAACAGCGTTTATGATTTAATTCGCGAATTTAAGAATCCTTTGTCCGCTTTTTACTGGAATAAGATGAGTCAGTTTTTAGGGTACAGTCTTCGTTATGAATATGATCCTCAACAGGAAAAGGACATTGAGTTTATTGTGAGGTCAATAGAAGGAAATTATTAGTCTCCGGGAAGATATTGCTATAAGCCCTCCGTAATTTTTAAAATATCTTTTACATTAATCAGGTTCATGCATTTGAAATGACCTTTTGGACATTTTTCAAAGCCAATCTTTGAACATGGACGGCAATTCAGATTATTTATTTCAACCATTGCCTGGTTAATTGCTGCATGGCCATAATAAGGCGACATGCCAAATGCCGGTACCGTATTTCCCCACACAGAAATGATTTTTTTACGAAATGCTGCAGCAATATGCATCAGCCCCGTATCATGTGTAATCACCAGCTTTGATAGCTTTAACAAGGAAGCGGATTGACTGATCGAATACTTCCCACAACTGTTGGAAATCTTAACAGGATCTGTTTTCGCGAGTGCGTCCCCTGTTTCCGCATCTTCCGGTCCGCCAAGAAGCATGATAGGATACGGCAACAGATTACATAGCTCCACCAGTTTTGCAAAAGGTAATTTTTTAGTGGTATGCTTTGCACCAATTACCAGTGCGATGAAGCCGTGAAGGTGTGTAAGCGGCAATGCATCTACCTGAATTTCATCTTCGGAGCGGATAAAATAATCAAGTCCTTTCCCGTCATTTTTTACACCAAGCATCCTGACAGGTTCGAGATACCGGTCAATGATATGCACATCGGGCAGCACTTTCCATTTCAGATTTACATACAACCACTTTTCAATATTCAGCTTATTGAAGGTATTGGATGGTCTGCGTAAATGAAGCCTTACTATCAGTGACCGGATGTTGGTATGAAGATCTACAATGAAATCATATCGTTCCTCCTTTAATTGCTGAATGATTTCACCAAAGTTATCCTTGAGATAAAACTTCTTCGCCAGGTATGGATTGTTTTCTATGATTTCCCGGTAGGCAGATAAAGTGAGGTAATGAACCTCTGCATCCGGCAATTGAGTTTTCAAACAACGTATGACAGGTGTGGTGAGTACGATATCACCAATAGAGCTGAACCTGATAATGAGAAATTTCATTGCTGTAAAATTGTGTATTCAACTTCACAAATCGAAATGCAATTGCATGATGCATGTGTTGCATACTGTTATCTTCGCCAAAAAAAAATGTTCCGACTCAAATTACCAACTGATCCGCGTTGGGTCGATCTGGCTTCCATGTCGCTGGAAGAAATTCTGACTGATCATGCTTATTGCGAACAAAAGGCCACATCAACCTGCATTTCCCTGATTCAGAATTATCCTGATCGAGAAGAACTGGTGAAGCAACTGGCACCCATTGTAACGGAAGAATGGGGACATTTCAGAATGGTGATGACGGAACTAAAGAAAAGAAAACTTAAATTAGGAAGACAACGTAAGGATGAATATGTGAATGCATTGCGCAAGATGATCCGCATGGGCGATCGGGTGGAACGACAGTTGATGGATAAACTGTTGGTTTCAGCATTGATTGAAGCCAGAAGCTGTGAAAGGTTCAGATTGCTTTCTGAAAAATTACCCCAGCCTGAACTTCGAAAATTTTATCGATTATTCATGGAATCTGAAGCAGGTCATTATACTGTTTTTATGAAGCTTGCTAAAAAATATATGCCCTCCAAAATTGTAAATGAACGTTGGAAGGAGATGCTCGAAGAAGAAAAAGAGATTCTTATATCACTGGAAGTAAGAGGTGAGAGGATTCACTGATATTTGTTTTTTTTTACCGTATTAAGATTTGAAAAAGGGTTTTCATTCCTTTAAAAACGAAATGTTACGTCTTATACCTTCAAACTTTGCTCTTTTAAGTGGAGAACCTTTGAAAATCTTTTGATAAATTTCTTCTGTAAGTTCTTCCCAATCCTTTTCCTGCATATCCGTTAATGCAGGTGACGGAAGAAATTGATTTTCATGGTGGCTTTTTGCAAAACGATTCCAAGGACAAACATCCTGGCAGATATCGCAACCGAACATCCATCCTTCGAATTTCCCTTTCATGGACACTGGAATTTCATCGCGCAATTCAATGGTGAAATAAGAAATGCATTTGCTCCCGTCAATTATCTTATCAGGAAGAATTGCGTCCGTCGGACAAGCATCTATGCACTTGGTGCAAGTACCGCAATAGTCATTAACCGGTGAATCATACATCAATTCCAGGTCGAGGATAATTTCGGCAAGAAAGTGAAAAGAGCCATGTTGTTTGTTAATCAGGTTGCCGTTTTTGCCCACCCAGCCCAAACCGCTTTTAGCTGCCCAGGCCCGTTCCAATACAGGACCAGAATCTACAAACACACGGGCATTTATTTTTCCAACCTGTTCGTAAATGGTATGCATCAGCTCATATAATTTTTCCTTTATAACCAGGTGATAATCTTTTCCAAAAGCGTATTTCGAAATTTTAGGAATTGTTTTATCAAGCAGTGTTTCTTCATTATAATAATTATACAATAGAGAAATGACAGATTTTGCTCCCGGAACCAGGCGGGAAGGATCAATTCGCATATCGAAATGATTCTCCATGTATTGCATTTTTCCATGCATGCCATTATTTAACCACGATTCCAGGCGTCGCGCATCTTCATCCAGCTGCTCCGCTTTTGAAATGCCACAGTAATCAAAACCCAGGCGTTGAGCTTCCTTTTTGATTGATGCAGTATGTTGAACACTATTCAAATGTAATTGGGAGGATTTACTTTTTTAAAAGTAAGGTTTCCGGATTGATTGCCACGGAAGACAAAAAATGAATTGCCACGGAGGCGCGGAAAGGCACGGAGGATTTTATCAGTTTTATTGTTTGAGCATAAATCAACAGGTTACGAAATCAATTGCCACGGAGGCGCGGAAAGGCACGGAGGATTTTATCAGTTTTATTGTTTGAGATAAATCAACAGATTACGAAATCAATTGCCACGGTGGCACGGAAAGACGCGGAGCATTTCTTCCGTACTTTTCCGTGCCTCTATAGCAACAACTATTTACAAAAAGCCACCTCGAGCAAAAAAAAAGGAAAAGTGATGCTCAGATCATTTTTCCTTTTTTGTTAAAAATATAGCTCTGTAAAAACTTAATTTCCTACAACCAGCTTTTCCATCTTTTTTATTTTTCCTGAAAACAATTCTACCAGGTACATGCCGGCTGCATAATTACGTGTATCAATGGAATACGTATGATCTCCACCGGTTGCGGTTCCAATGTTCCAGCGGCTTATCAGTTTGCCCTGTAAATCAGTTACCGTAAGCCATACCTTTTCATTGGTGGCAGGAATGGTATAATTAATAATGGCCTGATCACTCGCAGGGTTAGGCGACAATTGCATTTGCAGGTCTGCTGCTGTTGCAGTTGAAGTTATGCCGGTAGGAAATCCTTGTATAACTGTTGCATTGATCAAAGGATCCTGTGTTTCGCGGTAGCGGAGGATGCCCCAACCATTGTTAAATACTTCAAAGCTCCTGTTGGAAAAAGGCGCGGCAAGTGACATTCCCAAACTAATGCTTGTACCATGCATGTCCCACGATAAATAGAATCCACCGCTTGTAATTGTTACAGGGTTGTCTAAAACAATATCCGTCCATCCGTTTATTACAACATCCGGAGAGGATACATAGATGGAATCGTACATACTATAAGGCAGGCCATTAATTCCATCATCATCAAAAACACGCGCTGAAAAATCAGATCCTGCATTAGAAAGATTCCAATAGTGTATTTTAGTAATAACTGCGGGATAGAAAGGTGGAATAATATAAGTGCCTGCTCCTCCTTCGCCGCCTACCCAATTAAGAGGTGTCAGTTGATTTGTGATACCACCATCATATCCGAGGCGTATTTCGGGCAATGAAGGATCTACAGTTACAATTTCCTGCGTTTTGGAATTATTGGTTTGGGGATAATCGCCCGGTAACTGAGTTACAGTGAAATATTTATAAGTTCCTGCCAAAGCCGGATTCAACTGCTGTACAAATGTGAAGTTCTGTGTTTCCTGCGCATTTAAGGTATCAGTAAGAAAAAAGTTGGATACAACCTGGGTTCCCATGGGATCTTTTACAACCCCTTGCACATTAAAAGGCGCAGTGGTTACAGTACCATAGTTTTTAACCTGTGCTTTTAAATCATGCGCAGTGCTCCCGTTATTAGTGAGAAAGATGGCACCGGTTTCGGGATTGTCAAGGTAAATTGTGGCCGCATCGTTTACCTGTAAAGTTGGATTTGTCGGGGGATAATACTTAATGGCGAAAGACGCCGGCGGACTGGTATAAGTGAATTGATTATACCATAATCCAAGACTGCCGGAATAGTTCTCAATTCCAACAGAACTGTTGGCTCCATTGTAAGGATTTCCCGCTGTGATCTCTTTATACTGAAACGTGATGGAGCTATCAACTTTGCTAAGTATGAGTTGGAAGGTATTATTGCCTGACTGACCGTTAGGATTAAAAGCATCCCAATAAGGCACATTCACCCAACTTACGATGAGTGTATCTTTGGCCGCATTAATTTTATAATAGCATTCGGCAGAATCATTAAGTCCTGCGAATGTTAAATCATTCATGAATATTCCAAGTACATCATTCGGCAGCGCGGTGGATGGGCCGAAAGTAAACGGAGAAGCAAGTTGTCCGTTCTGAAATAATAAATAACCATTTGAGCCTACCCAAAAAGTATTTACATCGTACCAATAATAACGGAAATCAAAATTCATGGGAAATGGGCCACGGGAGTTATCATCGCCCAGTAATTTTACTTCAACGCCGCCTTCGTTTACAATATCAATCCAATTATAAACGGGACCACCGGGTTCATTGCTGTCTTTCCAGGTATAACCCCATGTATCCGGTCCACCTTGTCCGGCAAAAACACTGGTGGAAATTAAGAAGCACAGTAATAGTGTAAAGAGTTGTTTCATGGCGATTGGATTTATGTGAGCATGATTAGCGTTTGCAATTTAAGTTTTGTTTAGTTAAAGAAAAAGTATTCCCGGATAAATGTGAGGATGGTCTTAATGTGAAATATCTACCTATTAGCATAATTGATTACATGAAGAGAACTTCATGGGGGAATTGTTATTCAATTAATTAAAATAACGAACATCTGTGATGAGGTGAGTTTGCGAATTGTATGTGGTGGAAACATGAATACGCAATTCAATAACCGTAACCGGTATGTAAAGGCGGGATTTGCATTTTGTGATTGTGAATATCCGGAAGCCCGTAATTCCAAATTCAGGTTATCTTCGCCGCATGAAACCAATTATTGCTCCGTCAATCCTGTCAGCAGATTTTGGCAGACTGCAGGAAGATATAGAGATGATTAACCGCAGTGAAGCAGACTGGATTCATTGTGATGTGATGGATGGACGATTTGTTCCAAATATTTCCTTTGGGTTTCCAATACTAAAAGCAGTAAAAAAAATAGCACAAAAGCCGCTTGATGTTCACCTGATGATCCTTGAACCGGAAAAATATATTGCTGAATTCCGTAAGGCAGGTGCCGATATCCTGAGTGTACATATTGAAGCATCACCACATCTTCACCGCACGATTCAGCAGATCAAAGAAAATGGTATGCTGGCAGGCGTGGCTATCAATCCGCACACACCCATCAGTCAGCTCGGGGATGTGATTCAGGACGTTGATGTGGTGTGCCTGATGAGCGTGAATCCGGGTTTTGGAGGACAAAAATTCATTCAGCATACTTTCCATAAAGTATTTGAATTGAGAAATTTAATAGCCGCTAATAATTCAGCCGCTAAAATTGAAATTGATGGAGGTGTGGATCTCCATAATGCAGGTGCTTTGGTGTCAGCCGGTGCCTCTGTGCTGGTAGCAGGAAACACCGTCTTTAGTGCGGCTAATCCTTCAGAAGTGATCGCTATGCTGAAAAACAATATCATAAATACTTCTGCAGTGTAAACTGCGTTTGCCCGATGATGATCCGAAACTTACTTGTGTTATTGTTGGCTTTAATGAATCCCTGTGTTTCATTTTCACAAACTGCAACAGTGTATGGGAATGTTCGCAACGAAGTGAATCAACCCTTGCAATCGGTCTCCATCAAAATCTCAGCAGGCGGTGGAGTAAAGTTTACAGACGGTGCGGGTGATTATGAAGTTACAATTGCTGCAGACAAGGATGTAACCATTTCATTTTCGTCAGTCGGTTATGAAAATTACGAACGGAAGGTGAATTTAAAAATGGGACAGCGCTTTCCGTTATATGTTGTTTTAATTCAGCAGACTTATGAAATTGACAGCATAACGATTGAGGACAAAGAACTGCGTGATCAACCAAGCATGGTTCGAATAGATCCGAAATTATTTGATGCACTTCCATCTACTTCCGGTGGAGTGGAAGCAATTCTAAAAGTGCTCGGCGCTTCTTCCAACAATGAATTATCGTCACAGTATTCTGTTCGCGGTGGAAACTACGACGAGAACCTCGTGTATGTAAATGATTTTGAAATTTACCGGCCTTTCCTGATAAGATCAGGACAGCAGGAAGGATTGAGTTTTATTAATCCTGATCTGGTAGGTTCACTCTTGTTTTCTGCCGGCGGATTCGCTGCAAAGTACGGTGATAAAATGTCGAGTGTGCTGGATATTGAATATAAGAAACCCAATAAATTCGGCGGCGTTGCCACGATAAGTTTGTTAGGTGGAGGATTGAGCCTTGAAGGAAGTTCTAAAGATCACCGCACTCACTTCTTGTTTGGCGGTCGTTATAAAACCAGTCAATACCTTTTAAATACCCTGGAAACAACGGGCGAGTACCGGCCTTCATTTTTCGATATTCAGGCAGATATAACGTTTGATATTTCTGATAAGATAACGCTGGAAGCAATCGGTAACTACTCGAAAAATAACTACGTTTTTGTTCCGGAAGACCGCGTAACAACTTTTGGTACTATACAAAATACACTTCGGCTTACAGTTTATTTTGACGGACAGGAAGTAGATGCCTACAGCACAGCAATGGCAGGACTTTCGCTCAATTACAAACCAAGAAAAAACCTCAACCTGAAATTTCTGGGTTCAATCTATGGTGATCAGGAAGATGAAACATTTGACGTGATAGGTGAATACTATTTAGGAGAGGTGAACAATAATTTAAATGCTGAAGATTTCGGACAGACGCTTTATTATTTCGGCACGGGCACCAACCAGGAATGGGGAAGAAATTATCTTGATGCCTATATTCTAAAATTTGCGCATAAAGGAAGTTATTTAGTCAATAAGCACTATGTGCAATGGGGCTTTGATATTAACTACGAAAACATCGATGATAAACTAAGTGAGTGGGTGCGATCGGATTCGGCAGGATTTACATTGCCTTATTCGACATCTCAAATTAATCTGCAGGAATTAATTCATACTACAAACCTTTTGTCGAGTATTCGATACAGCGCTTACCTGCAGGATAGCTGGACTTTAAATGAGGACAGAAATCTTACGTTCACCTACGGAAGCAGAATCAGTTACTGGGATTATAACAATCAGTTGCTGTTAAGTCCGCGGTTGCAATTGGCCTACCAGCCAAAGTGGGAGAGTGATATTGTTTTCCGTGCCGCAGTAGGAGCATATGATCAGCCTCCGTTTTATCGTGAGTTGCGCGACCTGGAGGGAAATCTGCATCCGGAGGTTTTGGCTCAGCGTTCCATCCATTATGTGATTGGAGGTGATTACAATTTTAAGTGGTGGGACCGGCCCTTTAAATTTGTTTCTGAAATTTATTATAAACAATTATACGATCTGAATCCATACGAACTGGACAATGTGCGGATCCGTTATTTTGGAGAAAACAGTGCAAAAGGATATGCCGCGGGAATTGATTTCAGACTGAATGGTGAGTTTGTAAAAGATGCGGAATCATGGATTTCACTTTCATTGCTTTCCACAAAAGAAAATCTAAACAATGATTTTGTATATACTATAGATACTACTTATACTGATCCGGATCAAAATGAATTTATTCTCGACAGCACTATTGTTTATCCGGGCTACATCCCAAGGCCAACAGATCAGTTTTTGAATTTCGGCATGTTCTTTCAGGACTACCTTCCGGGGAATGAAAATTTCAAGGTGCATTTGAACTTTCTTTTTGGAACAGGATTGCCAACAGGACCACCTGATCATGTTCGCGTGCGGGATACTTTGAGATTAGCTCCCTATAGACGTGTAGATATTGGTTTTTCTTATTTACTGCTTAATGGGAAAAAGCAAAAAAACCAGGATAGTAAAGTATTAAAGAATTTTGAAAACATATGGGTGTCACTTGAAGTTTTTAACCTGCTTGGTGTATCCAATGAAATTTCTTACACCTGGGTGAAGGATTATGCAAATACTATTTATGCCGTACCCAATTATCTGACAGGGCGACGACTTAATATTAAGATGAGCGTTCACTTCTGACGACGCTCTCGGAATAATAATTACAAATTGAATTTGTGTTTGCTGAAATTATTGGCTTCATGCCGATGTCTACTATTATGGGATTGATACGGGCTGTTCATCATAGTATTTTTGACAGAAATTAATAATTAAAAACAAACACTATGAAAGCAAAAATCAATTTTTTTATCCTGGCATCTTTAATGAGCCTCGGTTGTATTATTACATCGTGCAGCAAAAATACAGACATGCTGCCATTGCAGACACAAAACGCTTTATTGGATGATACATCAGCGGAAATACTTCAGAGTTCGCAACCTTATGTTGAGCATTACGAGCTTAAGAAAAATCACCCGGATGTTAAAAAACAGATCCAGCCATTTGAAATACCGGCAGGATATAGTCTGGAAAAGAAAGGTAAGAAGCCCAGGTTGATCAGAATGGATCCAGTTGAATTTGTCGGCCCGCCGCTTACAAAGTAATTGCAAACAGCGTTATATCTGGCAGGTCACTTATAAAGAGCAAGAAATAGTTTCTTGCTCTTTTTTTATAGTGCATATTTTATTTATCGTGCACGCCGTAATTGTTCCTCGTTATTCAAATTGCAATTTCAGAAATAGGGCGAGCGCTTTAAATTCCCGAATATTGTTTCGCTTATGAATGATTTGGATGAAATTTTAGATGAAGGAACCGGAATTGCCAGGCAGTCATTTCGAACAGCGAATGGCATCTGTCGGGTAAGTGAAGATCGTATAGAGCTCATCCGTAATTTTAATGATACCACCAGTTCCCTTATCTCGGCATCTTTCCTTATAAGAATCATACTTTTCCTTGCCATTTCATTTTTGTTTATTTATCAGCAATTCATATTGGGTTCAATGAATTTCCAGTTAATATGGGTTTATGCAATTCCTGCATCTGTAATTTTAATTTCCATTATGGGTAACCTGAATGCAATGCTATATCGCGTAAGGTCCATCTTGTTTATCGTATTGTTCTTATGGTTTATTTACCTTGAATATGAAAGAGCGAACACTTATACAGCAGTGATCTACCTGATATTTGCAATTCTGCTTTCCATGAGTTTTATCCGCAGTTTTAATTATTCCTATGACACGGTTATTGAAAGAAAAAGAATCGTACAGGTTCGGTTCATCAATTCCATTCCTGCGATAACGCGGGCTTACTTTCTCATAAGTTATAAAAATGAAACAGGAAAGGAACGTAAACGGCCTATATTGTTGCCGGGGATACTGCAGAAAGGAGAAAGTGAAAAACATCATGCCATTGAAGTGATGAAAGCAGCAGGCATCATGTTGTAATGGTGGATGAATCAACATTGTCTGTTTTGATTTTTTACAATGGGGTTATGTATAAATTCTAATCTATGCAGGCTATAAACTGCTTTACGCCCTCTTACCTTTATCTTTTTAAGTTTTTTTGATTCCGGCAAATGGCCACCATTATAGGATTGATATAAGTACCTTCTATCCCAAATAAAAGGTGTCAGTTAAAAGAAACAAATCGTCGTCAACGCTGTGCGGTTTGTCTATTGCAATTGCAACTTGATATTTCATTCCTATTTTTACGATCTAATCCTCAGCCATGAAGCCATTCATTCTACTTTCTTGTGTACTTCTATCTGTTATTAATTTTCCTGAGACAGCAGTTGGTCAAAAAGCTAAAAGCAAAACAACTGTTGCAGCAGACAAATATCCTGGTGGATATGATCCATTGTTTTTACAGGGCATGCGATGGAGATCTATTGGTCCATGGCGCGGTGGCCGTTCGCTTGCAGTTTGCGGTGTAGCAGGAAATCCGCAACTCTATTATTTCGGAGCAGTAGGCGGAGGAGTCTGGAAGACAACTGATGGCGGTCAAACATGGCTTCCCATTTCCGACAGTGCTTTTAAATCAAGTTCTGTCGGAGCCATTGCTGTTGCACCATCAGATCCGAATATCATCTATGCAGGAATGGGAGAAGCAGAGATGCGCGGAAATATTTCTTTCGGAGATGGTATTTATAAATCTATGGATGCAGGAAAAAGCTGGAAGCATATAGGACTGGAAAAATCCGGTGCTATACAAAATATC
Organism: Chitinophagaceae bacterium; assembly: GCA_016717285.1. Classification (NCBI taxonomy): domain Bacteria; kingdom Pseudomonadati; phylum Bacteroidota; class Chitinophagia; order Chitinophagales; family Chitinophagaceae; species Chitinophagaceae bacterium. The sequence goes on along the minus strand of JADKFU010000005.1, from coordinate 1,825,982 downwards.
ATTGTTCATCCACAACATGCTGACTTGTTATATGCTTCCTGCATGGGAAAAATTTTTGGAGCGAACAAAGAACGTGGATTATACCGGTCGAAGGATGGTGGCAGCACGTGGGAACAAATACTTGCTAAAGACGACAGTACAGGTTGTTATGATGTAAAGTTTGATCCGACCAATCCACTGATATTATATGCAACACTTTGGCAGGCGCATCGAACTCCTTATTCATTGAGCAGCGGTGGAAAGGGGAGTGGCTTGTACAAATCATTTGATGGTGGTGACCATTGGAAACTAATTTCAGAAAATCCGGGATTGCCGGTTGGATTGTTGGGTAAAATTACGGTTGCTATTTCCGCAACCAACCCTGACAGGTTATATGCGATGGTTGAAAATGAAAATGGCGGACTCTTCAGAAGTGATGATGCAGGAGAGCATTGGTCGCTGATAAATAAAGATAAAAATCTCCGGCAGCGGCCCTGGTATTTTTCTCAAATCTATGCAGATCCGCTTAATCCGGATGGGGTAATTGTTCTGAATGTAAGTGCATGGATTTCAAAAGATGCAGGTATTACTTTTTCACGAATAAACAATAACCACGGTGATAACCATGAATTATGGTGGAATCCTAAAAACAGCAATAACTGGATACAGGCAGATGATGGTGGTGGTGAAGTAACCTTCGATGGCGGACAAACATTCTCTGAACTTGATTTTCCCACAGCGCAGTTTTATCATGTTAACCTGGATAATGATTTTCCTTATGGTGTATATGGTGCGCAACAGGATAATTCTTCTATAAAAATTAAAAGCAGAACAGATGACTTCAGCATTGGTGAAAGCGATTGGTATCCTGTTGCCGGCGGAGAAGCAGGTTATATCGTTCCGGATCCTCTTAACCCTGATATTACATTCGGTGGTGAGTATGATGGACAACTGAGCAGATACAACAAGAAGAACAATCAGTACCAGGTTATCTCCGTATATCCGGAGGCATGGATCGGCAGCAGTGCAGGCAGCAAACAATTTCGATTCAACTGGACTTTCCCGATTACTATTTCACCGCATAATCCCAATGAGGTATTTGTTACCTCTCAACATGTACACCGCAGCTTTGATGCAGGCCATAGTTGGGAAACCATTTCTCCTGACCTCACACGGCATGAACCTAAAACGATTGCATTAAGCGGAGGACCTATTACGAAAGATAATACAGGAGCGGAAGTGTACGCTGATGTATTTGCATTTGCGGAATCGTATGCTAAGCAAGGTGTATTGTGGGCAGGCAGTGATGATGGCTTGATTCATGTTTCAACAGATGATGGAAAGAATTGGAACAATGTGACCATTCCTTCTTCCCAACTTGCAGATTGGGCATTGATTTCCATTATTGAGCCTTCGCATTATGATGCAGCAACAGCATTTGTTGCCGCTACACGATATAAAAGTGATGATACGAAACCGTATCTGTTTCGAACCACTGACTATGGCAAAACCTGGAAGCTGATAGTGACCGGAATTGTTGCGGGAAATTACACACGCTGCATCCGTGAAGATCCAAACAAACAAGGATTGCTTTATGCAGGAACAGAAACCGGAATCTATGTTTCGTTTGACAATGGAGATCACTGGCAATCGCTTCAGTTAAATCTTCCCAATTCTCCTGTACATGACATTCAAATTCAAAAACGCGATAAGGATCTTGTGGTAGCAACGCATGGCCGTGCATTTTGGATATTGGATGATTTGACTCCATTGTACCAGATGAATGACCAGTTAAAAAATGCGACAACCTATTTACTAAAACCGCGTGATACTTATAAAGTTGGCGGAGGGAGTTACTATTCTCCGGATATGCAGACAGGAGAAAATGCACCTGCCGGCGTGATCGTTCATTACTTTCTGAAAAATAAACCAGCAAAAGAATTGAAGTTGCAATTCAGCACTGCAGCGGATGACAGCATCATCACTTACTCGAGCACAAAAGATAAATCAGGCGATCCTATAAAAATTTCAAAGGAGTTTTTTCCTGATAAAAAAATAAAACGTGTTGGTGTGTTGCCCGTTGATTCAGGTATGAATTCCTTCACTTGGGACATGCGGTATCCTGATGCCACAAAAGTGGATGGAACAAATGTGATGTGGGCAGGCAGTGTAACCGGTCCGCAGGCCGTTCCAGGAGATTATAAAGTCAAAATGTTTATTGGTGACTCGCTCGTGGGTGAGCAATCATTTACCATCATAAAGGATCCGCGTATTACGACAACCAATGCTGATTATCAGGAGCAGTTGGCGCTGTTACTGAAAATCAATAAGAAGTTGACAGAAACGCATGAGTCTATCAACAAAATCAATGGTTCCATTAAAAGCATCAATGGATATTTGGATAACGTGAAAGACACAGCACTCCTCGCTAAATTCAAAAAATTTACGACACCTTTAATCGATTCGCTTACTACCGTTAAAGGTCAGCTCTATCAATACAAAGCATCAGCACCGCAGGATATTCTTGCAAATCCGCTCATGCTGAATGATAAGCTGGCTGGTATTGGATCGGGTGTTGCTGCCGCGGATACACGGCCGAGCAAATCTTCCATGGAAGCTTTTCAGGATATTTCAAAACGCATTGATGCACAGCTTGAAAAAATGAAAAAACTGTTTAACGAAAAAATTCCTGAATTCAATAAGATGGTGGATGATGCAAAGATTCCCGCGGTGATTATTGAGGTGCAGTAGTTGTGATCGTAACAGAATTTCGGCAAGTTAAGCAGGTCGCAGTAACAGCACTGATGCGTCAGTTTCAAATTAATGAACTGATAAATTGTTTCATTGATGTTCGCAAAACAGCTAGTTTTCATTTAGGTTTCCTGAATAGGAAATAGAACTGCGGCTCATGCTGTTCACGCTTATGGAAATGCTTCCACTTTCAAAAATGGTAAGAAAAAATTCTGCGTTTTCCGGCTGATCTTTGGTCTTGATGCGAATTTCCCAGCCTCCCTTTTTGCGGGGATCACTGGAATAATCAAAAGAAGTAGAAGTAAAAACATAACCGCTGCCTGATACTCCGGCCGAATTGTATGCTTGTCCAAAATATGGAAGGTTGCTGATCAGCGAATCTCCGCTAACTTTCAATATATAGCCTGGCGATAAATGTTTCATGCGGCCTCCCGATGGTGTTGCTGTTTTTATTTCACAGGTGTAATGTCGCGCCTCTGCTTTCTGTTTTACCCATTGTGTGTTTGAATCGGTTTTGTCTTTTCCGGATTTCTGCGCAGTAGCCGTTGAGGTAATGAAAATAAAAATCAGGGTGATGTGAATCAGTTTGCTTAAAACTTTGGATGCTGCTTTCATGATAACCTCTTTTAAAAATCAAGAATAATTATTCAGTGTTTTTAGAACGCAAGGGGAAAAGCAACCTGAATATAAAATCACATTGAAGCTGTAAGCCGCAATTTGCGTAATAAGTATATAAAACGAAAAAAAACTTTTTAGTTTGCGAAAGAATAGATGACTTAACCTATAAGGATATAGGACAGAACTGAAAGAGAAATTCCGGGATCTACTAATTGTTAATTACGATAAACTTCCTTCCAATTGAAAATCGCAGTAACCGGAGCCTCAGGACATATTGGAAATGTGGTAATTCATAATCTTATTAAAGAAGGTCATGAGGTTAAGGTGTTGTTGCATAAAGGAACTCTTGCATGTGAGCATCCGTCAATACGGATTGTGAAAGGTGATGTGCTTGATAAAAATGCAATCATTGATTTACTGTCGGGAGCGGATGCCGTAATTCATGCCGCGGCAGTTATTTCTGTAACAGGCGACCGTGATGGAATTGTTCGCAAAGTGAATGTGAATGGAGTTGAACTGATGCTTCAAACTGCATTAGATTTAAACGTGAAAAAATTTGTACACGTAAGTTCCATTCATGCCTTTCGTCAATTGCCTGCTGATCTGCCTTTAAATGAATCGCGATCATTGGCTGATCAATCTGCCCCAGCTTATGATCGGTCAAAACGCGACGGCCAGCTCCTCGCGCTTTCCTATGCAAAAAAAGGATTGGATGTTACCATTGTGAATCCGACCAGTGTAGTAGGGCCTCCGGATCATCGTCCATCGTTAATGGGTAAAGCCATTATTAATCTTTGCCATGGTACAGTTCCGGCATTAATTCCGGGTGGATTTGATTTTGTTGATGTAAGAGATGTTTCAACAGGAATAATAAGTGCTTTATACAATGGAAAAAAGGGCAACTGTTATTTGCTTGCGGGAAAATGGCATTCCATAACAGATATAGCGAAAATGCTGAGCGCAATTTCAGGGAGAAAAATAAATCCTCCTTTGATTCCCGAATGGGTAGCACGGATTGGATTGCCATTTACAAAAGCAGCAGCAATGATTACAGGTAATCCGCCGGCTTATACGAAAGAATCTATTGATGCGCTGATGGAAGGCAACAGGAAGATTGATTCCACGAGCGCCAAAAATGAATTGAATTTTTCCCCAAGACCATTTGAAGAAACCCTGGCAGATACCTATAAATGGTTTGTTGAACAGGCCTATATCAAAAAATGATTTTCTTGTGCCATGCATTTACCGCAACTTAGTTATGAATTTTTCAGTTTGATCAACCTGATTTGGATTGGTGTTGGAATAATTACATTCATTATTCTGCTGAAAATTAATGCTCCATATGGCAGGTACAGCAATACATCCTGGGGACCAATGATCAGTAACCGTCTAGCATGGTTCCTGATGGAAGTGCCGGTATTGCTGATTGTATTTACACTTGTATATATAAACAATACTTCATTATCTGTTCCTGTAATGATCATGGCAGGTTTGTTTTGCCTTCATTATGTCCACCGGAGCATCATTTTTCCTCTAAGGATTCGCACGAGTGGCAAGAAGATGCCGCTGGTGATAATGACCTCTGCCATCGTTTTTAATCTCTTCAACGGTTTTTTTATCGGGTACTATTTCCGGTATTTCGCACACTATAATGATGGCTGGTTAGCCGATCCAAGATTCATTGTTGGGGTTCTCATTTTCATAACCGGGGCCATCATTAATTTACATGCAGATACATTACTTATCCATCTCAGAAAACACGGTGGAAAAGAATATTTGATACCGCAGGGAGCACTGTTTGAGTGGATTAGCTGCCCCAATCACACAGGTGAAATGCTTGAGTGGCTTGGGTTTGCGCTATTGTGCTGGAATTTGCCAGCGCTGTCTTTTTTTATCTGGACGGTTGCGAATTTATTGCCAAGAGCCATTGCGCATCACCGTTGGTACAAGGAAAAATTTGCTGATTATCCATCACAACGAAAAGCCTTCCTTCCATTTCTGCTTTAGGAATTTGCAGTTGTTTTTTGAATTTCCCCTATGAAACTTACAATTGCCTGTTGATAACTTTTAATGCATTTTCTCTTAAAGTCTCTCTTCTGTACTTAATTTTTCACTCTCAAATATTATTTGTTAACCTAAAATTACCTAACTGTGGCAACAAAAAAGAAAGCTGCTAAAAAAGCAGCACCAAAAAAAGCGGCTCCTAAAAAAGCAGCAAAAAAAGCAGCACCAAAAGCAAAGGCGAAAAGAACGCCTAATGCTGCCTTCATGAAAGCGATGAACATCAGTGATGCACTTCAGGCTGTAGTGGGCAACAAACCCATTCCGCGTACTGAAGTCACCAAGAAAGTTTGGGCTTACATCAAGAAAAACAATTTGCAGGATGCTAAAGAAAGACGCAACATTAATGCGGATGCAGCATTGCAAAAAGTTTTCGGCGGCAAGAAAACCGTTAACATGTTTGAAATGACTAAACTCATCAACAAACATCTCAGTTAATTTAGTTGCCCTTGAAAATAAAAAAGCGGACTGAAATTCAGTCCGCTTTTTATTTATTGCCATTGATAAATGCATTGATTCGCATTCATCCATCCGATTCTTTCTATTTACTGAAGATGCTTCTTCAGAAATTTTTCCATAGCACTATAAAACTCAAACCGGTTTTCCTCATTGTGAAAACCATGACCTTCATTGTCCTTCACTATATATTCGACTGCCACACCTTTTTTTTGCAACGCCTCAACAATCTGATTTGATTCATTGATATTCACGCGGGGATCATTTTTACCTTGCACCACTAACAAGGGCGCTTTAATTTCGGCTACATGAAATACAGGGGAAGCCGTTCGTAACAACTCTTCTTCAGCTATTGGATTGCCCACCATTTCATACATCATCTCCAGGTAAGGTTTCCAGTAGGGTGGAATCGTATTCATAAACGTGAAGAGATTGGAAACACCGACATAATCAATTCCACATGCATATTTATCCGGCGTAAAAGCAAGCCCTGCTAAAGTTGCATATCCTCCATAACTGCCGCCATAAATTGCAACACGCAGTGGATCAGCAATGCCTTGTGAAATCAACCAATCAACGCCATCTGTAAGATCATCCTGCATTTTTTTTCCCCATTGCTTAAAGGATGCTTCCCAGAATTTTTTGCCGTATCCGGTTGATCCACGGTAATTCACCTGCAAAACAGCGTAGCCGCGGTTTGCCAGAAATTGCACTTCCGGATTAAAACCCCAGGTGTCGCGCACCCATGGACCACCATGCGGATTGATCACAACGGGTAGATTTCTTTGTGATGTATGAACGGGAAGTGTTAAGTATCCATGAATGGTGAGTCCATCTTTTGCCTGAAAGGAAACCGATTTCATATTCGCGAGCTCCTCTTTTCGCAACCAGGGACTTACTTCCGATAGCAATTCCACTTCGTCAGTAATGGTATCGCAGAGATAATAGGCACCAAGCGTTTTATCACTGTGCGTTCTTATCAGGAAGCGTGTTTCAGCTTTGTTATGTGAAACGATAACGATTTCCTCATCTTCCACTTCCTTTTCAAATCGTTTGTAAACTGCTTCCACAGCTGCATCAAGAAAGACAATCTTTCGTTTCCAGTCAGTATAGGAATAACCCGTAAGCACTTTTCGCTTGTGCGAATAACTCAGTCCGCTCAGATCTACTTCATCATGAAGAAACAGGACTTCTTTTTCTTTACGGACAGCCAGATCGAATAATACAATAGCTGACTTATCACGCCCGATATTGGACAATGCATAAACATCCTTGTTATCGAAAGTGAAAAATAAAGGTTGAAGTGTTTCACGGAAACTTGTAGTGACAAGAATCTGAAAGGGATCGTTTTTCTGCTCACGATAGAGAATGCTTTGATTCACTCCATCGGTAGTGAGTGCGAGGCGGATCTCTCCATTGTGATCTGTGATCCATTCCGTTATGTTGCCTGGATTTTCAGCAATCAATATCAGCTCTCCGCTGTTGCTGTTAAGTCTGTAGGCATCAAAAACTTCCTTGTTCCTGCGATTCATGCCAATAATCAGCTCATCGTCATAATCGACGAGATCATCAATAACCTGAACAGTAACCGATTCATAAGGAGTAAGATCCTTATCGTCATTGCCGGTAACGGTGACCGAAAAGAGATGAAAATTTTCATCGCCACCTTTGTCTTTTAAATACACAATCCTGTTGTTGCTGCCCCAGAAATAACCGGAAACATTTCTTTCTGATTCACTTGTTACCTGCCATTCTTCTCCGGAATCGAGATGGCATGTAAAAATGTTCAGCCTGTTTTTCCAGGGAGCCATATAAGCAAGATAATCGCCATTGGGAGAAAGCTGGTAACGGGTCTTTTCCGGATTCCTGAAAAAATCTTCCAGTGGAATATTACGATGGATGAGAGCGTGGGTTGATGAATCTGCGATGTTCAAAATAATGGTGGCAATTTGTATGGGTTAGAAATAATAGAAACTGCAAATCTAAATGTTGCTATAAACATTGCCATCCGTGGATATGCAAAGGAGTTGTTAAACTATTGTTGGAATGGAAAATTGAAGATAGTTCATATACCAATGCACACTTCCACCAAACGTTATCATTCATGCGCATTTCAGCGTTCTTCATCAATGTTCACATTTTTACACTACACCTAACTGTTCATTGCCTAATTTTGCAGCGCAAATAAATTTTATGAGTACAATAGTAAAAGAGCCGGAAGTAACCTTAGAAATTGCACGTGAACTCGGACTGCTGCCTGAAGAATACGAACAAATAAAAGTCATTTTAGGCCGTAATCCGAATTTCACCGAGATCAGCATTTATTCAGTGATGTGGAGTGAACACTGTTCTTACAAAAACTCCATCAAATGGCTGAAAACTTTGCCACGCGAGGGTTCCGGACTGCTTGCAAAAGCAGGAGAGGAGAATGCAGGATTGATTGACATCGGCAATGGTTGGGCCTGTGCCTTTAAGATTGAATCACACAATCATCCATCTGCTATTGAGCCTTACCAGGGAGCAGCAACCGGCGTTGGTGGCATTCACCGCGATATTTTTACCATGGGCGCGAGACCTATTGCAGCATTAAACTCACTGCGTTTCGGGGACCTGAAAGAAGAAAAAACGAAGCATTTGTTGCGCGGTGTAGTGAAAGGCATCGGTGATTATGGAAATGCTTTCGGAGTTGCGACCGTGGGAGGCGAAGTTTTTTTTGATGCCTGCTACAATACCAATCCGTTGGTAAATGCCATGAGTGTTGGTATTGTTCGTATCGGCAAAACCGTTTCTGCCATTTCTTATGGTGAAGGTAATCCTGTGGTCATTGTTGGCTCCGCAACCGGAAAGGACGGTATTCACGGAGCAAGCTTCGCCTCACAGGATATTACTGAAGACTCACATGAAGATTTACCCAGCGTTCAGGTGGGTGATCCTTTCCAGGAAAAATTATTGTTGGAAGCTACGCTGGAAGTCATTCAGACCGGTGCGATCATCGGCATGCAGGACATGGGAGCCGCGGGCATTATTTGTTCTACTTCTGAAATGTCGGCCAAAGGAAAGCACGGCATGAAAATCTGGCTCGATAAAGTTCCGATGCGCCAGCAAAACATGAAGCCATTTGAGATACTGCTTTCAGAATCACAGGAACGCATGTTGCTCGTGATAGAAAAAGGCAGGGAAGAAGAAGTGTTCAGCATCTATGAAAAATGGGACTTGCATTGTGTGCAGATTGGCGAAGTAACTACCGGCGATCAGCTTCACTTTTATATGAATGATCAACTCGTAGCTGATGTAAATGCGGATTCACTCGTGTTAGGTGGTGGTGCACCGGTCTACGATCGCGAATTCAGGGAGCCTGCCTATCTGCAACAGATTAGTAATTTCAATATTGATTCAATTGCAGAACCAACGGATCTTAAAGCCATTGCATCGCAACTTGTGGCGCTTCCGAATATTGCATCTAAAAAATGGATCTATGAGCAATACGATTCAATGGTTGGAGTGGGCAATACTTCCACCAATACACCTTCCGATGCAGCCATCATCAGAATCAGCGGCACCAGGAAAGCGCTTGCATTAAAGGTAGATTGTAATGCACGTTATCTTTTTGCCGATCCGAAGAAAGGTGCCGCGATTGCAGTGAGTGAGTCGGCAAGAAATATTGTATGCTCCGGTGGAACTCCGGTGGCCATCACCAATTGTCTCAATTTTGGAAATCCATATAACCCTGAAGTTTATTGGCAATTCGTAAATGCGATACAAGGAATGGGAGAGGCCTGCAAGAAATTTGATACGCCTGTCACCGGTGGAAATGTGAGTTTCTATAATCAATCAACAGATGACGGTCCGGTGTTTCCTACACCAACTATTGGCATGTTGGGCATCCTTCAGGACTTTGATGACCGCATGACTTTGACCTTTAAAGATTCCGGTCATTTGATTTATTTAATCGGCGAATCAGGAAATGATCTTGGCTCATCAGAATATCTCGCCAACATTCGCGGTGTACAATATTCTCCAGCTCCGCATTTTAATTTGGATGAAGAATTTACAGTGCAACAGGCGATTCAGCTCCTGGTAAAAAAACAATTGATTGCATCAGCACATGATTGTTCTGATGGTGGTTTATTTGTTACCCTGCTTGAATCAGCGATGCCTGACAATTTAGGGTTTGATATTTCCACCGATGAATCACTTCGGAAGGACGCATTTCTGTTCGGTGAGCGCCAAAGCAGGGTGGTTGTTTCAGTGGCGCCGGAAAAACAAGATGATTTTATTGAACAGTTGATGGAAATGGTTGTTGAATTCAATTTACTCGGTGAAGTAACGTCTTCACAAGTTATAATTGATCAGCAGAATTGGGGAGAAATTACTGAATGGAAAGAGATGTATGAAGAAGCAATTGGCAAGGAAATGAATGTACAGGAAGTTGTAAGCTGACTTGTGAGATGAATACAACTTAAGAACAATGATATTTATATGACGAACACAACATCATCAATAAAAACGCTCAGCAATAATCTGAATCTTTCAGAAAACCTAAAGCGTATTGTGGAGAAAGTGGAAAGCCAGGAGCGGATTACTGCTGCAGAAGGTTTGATTTTATATGAAGAAGCCGAACTCGGATTGCTTGGTACGCTTGCCAATTATATGCGTGAAAAGAAAAACGGCCATTTCACTTATTTCAATCGCAATTTTCATATTGAACCGACTAACAAATGCGTCTTCGATTGCAAATTCTGTTCTTATTCACGGCTTGTGCAGCAGGAAAAAGATGCATGGGAATTGAATGAAGAACAAATGTTGCACATCGTTCATAAATACGATGGCGTTCCTGTTACGGAAGTACATATTGTAGGTGGCGTTCATCCCAGGATGAACCTGATGTTCTTTGCCAATCTTATCAGGAAGATCAAGGAAATCCGTCCCGACATTCACGTAAAAGCTTTTACAGCCGTTGAGTTGGAATACATGTTCCGCAAGTCAAAAGTGAGTGTGGAAGAAGGATTGAAAATTTTAAAAGAGCATGGAATGGATTCCATTCCCGGCGGTGGCGCTGAAATATTTGATGAAGAAATCCGCAACATGATCTGCAAAGACAAAGCAACTTCTGCTGAATGGCTGGAGATTCATGAAACAGCACACCGGCTTGGCATGCATTCCAATGCAACGATGTTATACGGACACATTGAAAACTATACGCACCGAATCGATCACATGAACCGGTTGCGTGAATTGCAGGATCGCACACACGGATTTAATACGTTCATTCCGCTCAAATTCAGAAACAAGGACAATGAAATGTCACACCTAAACGAAGTAACCGTTATAGAAGATCTTCGTTGTTATGCAGTGTCAAGAATTTTTCTCGACAATTTTCCGCATATCAAAGCCTATTGGCCCATGATCGGACGCTCCACTACACAATTGCTGTTAAATTTTGGAGTAGATGATATAGATGGGACAATTGATGATTCCACAAAAATTTATTCCATGGCCGGAGCAGAAGATCAGCATCCTGCCATGTCAACCAAAGACCTTGTAGAATTGATTAAGCAGGCAGGAAGACATCCGATTGAACGTGACACGCTGTACAATGTGGTGAAAGATTATCAGGATGTAACGTTTGCAGAGGAGAAGGCTGCATTTTATGAATTGCCTGTAATTCAGAATTGAGATGATCATAACGTTATTGGTGCTATGAAATGTTTTTTTGCTTTTATAATAATGAATAGTCAACATGCTTCGACGTTTTCCGATTCGAAGCAGCAAACACTGAGCGATTGGAAGGGTGTGTGCTTGGCATAAAGTCTTCACTATTTCAAAACACGTTCTTAAACATTGTGTAAATATTGAAAAGAGAAATATTTATTGTCCGGCATGGTGAAACAGATTTTAACCTGCAGGGAATTGTGCAGGGCAGAGGCGTTGATCCTTCGTTAAATGATACAGGAAGAAAACAAGCAGCACAATTTTTTGAGCGATATAAGAACGAGGCTTTTGATGTTATCTATACTTCTTCTCTTAGACGTACGCATGAATCTGTTAAAGGATTTATATCAAAGGGAATAGAATGGAAGCAATTTTCTGAACTGGATGAAATAAGCTGGGGCATCTTTGAAGGTAAACGTGCAGCTAACGAATTTAAAATTTTATACCGTGAGCTGATTGAAAGCTGGAACATGGGAAATCTGGATGCTAAAGCACCCGAAGGTGAAAGTCCGAAAGAAGTTCAACTGCGACAAATGGTTTTTCTGAATTTCTTTCAGCAGCAAACGCATAAAAAAACCCTCGTCTGCATGCATGGCCGTGCGATGCGGATTTTTCTGCCAACACTTTTACAGCAGTCATTGCTGACGATGGATGAATTTCCCCATCATAACCTCACACTTTACAAACTGAATTATGAGGAGGAGAAATTTAAAGTTGAACTCTTTAACAACATGGATCATTTGCATTATTCAGATGGAGCCGCATAATTTCAAGAACTGATAACAGAACAGGATGGAGAAAATTAATGTAACGGCAGTTTCCTATTTAAATACTAAACCATTTTTGTTCGGACTGGAGCAAAGTGGAATCATGAAGAAGATCAACCTGGTGAAGGAAACGCCTGCTTTGGTTGCTGAAAGCTTAATCTCAGGAAAAGCAACCATTGGCCTCTTACCCGTTGCCGTGATCCAGGAAATTTCGGGTGCGCAAATCATCTCCGACTTTGGAATTGCCTGTAACGGAGCCGTTGGTTCTGTTTGCATCTACTCGCAGGTTCCTTTAATTGAGATCAACACTATTTTTCTCGATTACCAGTCGCGCACTTCTGTGGAATTGGCAAAAATCCTGATACGGGATTTCTGGAAAATAAATCCGGAATTCAAAAAATCAACCAAAGGATATGAATCCGAAATCAGGAACAATGTAGCAGGGCTCATTATAGGCGACCGCGCTTTGCAATTAAAATCACATTTTGCTTATTGCTATGATCTTGGGGAAGCATGGAAAGAATTTACGGGCTTGCCATTTGTGTTTGCAAGTTGGGTGACGAACGAATCACTGCCATCGGAATTTTTAAAACCATTTAATGCTGCCCTTCAGTTTGGGGTGGATCATATTAAGATGGTGGCCGACAGTAACCAGCCGGACTATCCTGGCATTGATACACTTGATTACCTCAGCAATAAGATTCAATATCAGCTTACCGCAGAAATGAAAAAGGGGATGCAACTATTCCTCGAAGAATTAAAAAGTATAGCTGCAATCTGAGCGTTACATAAAACGTCAACCCTTTAATGGCAGAATTATTTTTTGAAAAAACCAGAAGCTGCAATTTAATTGATAGAGTGCTGTTATGGTCATCCGAATAGTTTTACTGGCCTCACTTTTGAACATTCCGCTTAACCCATTTAACTTTGCTTCGATTTATTAAACCTGCTCCCTCCCAAATTGTGATTAAAACAGAAATTAGAATGTACTTCCTGAAGTGGAGTTTAGTTAATAGCAGGTCATCCCAGACTCTCATTAATTGGCAATTGATTTTTCCCTCGCTGTTAATGCTGGTCCTGTTTTCAATTCCATTAAAGGCCCAACAGAAGGTAACCCTGAGCGGCTATGTTAAAGAAGCTGCTACCGGCGAAACCCTGATAGGAGCAACGATAGGTGTTAAAGGAACCAGCAATGGAACATCAAGTAACGATTACGGATTTTATTCGTTTTCTATAGCTCCTGGAATTTATACGTTCGTGTTTAGCTATCTCGGTTTTGAAGAAATTGATACCACAGTTACCTTATCACAGGATCTGCGAATAAACATTAACATGAAAACGGCAGTAAACCAGCTTCAGGAGATTACGGTGGAGGCCTCCGATACGAAAGACGAAAACATAAGAAGTTCCCAGATGGGAAAGTTTGATCTTTCCATGGATAAAATCAAAACATTACCGGTCATCTTCGGTGAGCAGGATATTCTGAAAACAATACAATTGCTGCCCGGTATACAGGGCGGCGGAGAAGGTTCGTCCGGTTTTTATGTGCGTGGCGGAGGACCGGACCAGAATCTGATACTCCTTGATGAAGCAACTGTATACAATGCATCGCATCTGTTCGGATTCTTTTCAGTGTTTAATTCTGATGCCATACAAAACACCACACTATATAAAGAAGGCATGCCAGCGGAATATGGCGGACGAATTTCGTCGGTGCTTGACATTTCAATGAAGGACGGAAACAATCAGGCTTTTTCCGGATCAGGTGGCATAGGTGCTATCGCATCGCGGCTTACCTTGGAAGGTCCTATCGTGAAAGGAAAAAGTTCATTTATCGTTTCCGGCAGGCGGACCTATATTGATGTGATCACAAAGCCCTTTATTACCAACTCGGAATTTGCAGGGTCTACTTACTATTTCTATGATCTGAATGCAAAAGCCAATTATAATTTTTCAGATAAAGACCGCTTGTATCTGAGTGGTTATTTTGGTCGTGACGTTTTTGCCTATAAAAGTGATGACATTAACCTATCTATTCCATGGGGAAATGCAACAGCTACCTTGCGCTGGAATCATTTGTTCAACAACAAATTATTTATGAATGCATCGGTGATTTATCAGGATTATCACTTTGAACTTTTAGCCAATCAAAACCTCTTTGAATTTTCTCTCTTCTCAGGTATTCGTGATTTTAATACCAAAGTAGACTTTGACTTTTTTCCAAATGTGCGGCACCAGGTTAAGTTTGGTGTAAATTATATCTATCATAATTTTCAGCCCAGCAGCGTTTCGGGAAAAAGCGGTGATGTGGAGTTTAATCCTGAAGGCATTCAGCATCTCTTTGCGCACGAAGCCGCAACATATGTTCAGGATCAGTTTGATATCTCTGAAAATTTTCAGTTAACCGGCGGCATCCGATTCTCCTACTTTGAACAGATTGGACCTTATAAGCAGCTAATTTATAATGATTTTACAGGCGCACTGGAAGATAGTATCGTTTACAAATCAGGTGAACATATCAAAACATATGGTGGCATCGAGCCACGGTTAATGGGAAGGTTTGCACTGAACAGATCCTCTTCACTCAAAGCAGCATTTACAATCAACAATCAATACGTTCATCTTGTAACAAACAACGGTACCACACTGCCCACCGATGTTTGGGTGCCAAGTTCCACATTGGTAAAACCACAGATTGGTTATCAATATTCTTTAGGCTATTTCAAAAACTTTAAGGACAATGCTTTTGAAACTTCTGTAGAAGTGTATTATAAGCAGTTAAAAAATCAGATTGAATATCGCGAGGGATATACGCCGTCGCCGAATGAAGTGCTTGAGGAGAGTTTCGTTTTCGGTGAGGGCAGTTCGTATGGGATAGAGCTTTTCATCAATAAAAAGTATGGTGACTTTACCGGCTGGGTGGGATACACACTGGCATTCACAGACCGTACGTTCGCGGATCTGAATAATGGCGAAACCTTTCCGTATAAATATGACAGGCGCAACAATGTATCTGTAGTTGGTTCTTACAGGATAAATGAGCACTGGACTTTAGGAGCAACTTTCGTTTTTCAAACCGGAATCGCTTTTACATTGCCTGATTCAAAATATTTTATTGAAGGAAATATCCTGACACATTACAGCGGCATCAATGACATCCGTTTGCCTTCTTATCACAGGATGGATATCGCAGCCACCTACGAAGGAAGAAAAGACAGGAAGTTTCAATCAGGTTGGAGCTTTTCAATTTATAATGTGTACAACAGGGCCAACCCTTATTTTGTATACACGACATACGATGGTACTTTTTTACAGGATGAACAAATTACGATTCAGGCAAAGCAGGTGAGCCTGTTTCCGATTATTCCTTCAATTACCTGGAACTTTAAGTTTTGAAAACAAAATGATATGATTGATCAGTCTGAAAATAACACCATCAAAAAAGTCAACAGCATTCAACCTTTCCTTTCGGGAATGATCAAAGGGTTGACATTGCCATTGTTTTTATTTTCGATGGTGCTAATGAGTTCCTGTGAGAAAGATATTAATATCAATCTTCCGCCATCAGAAGAACAATTGGTAGTGGAAGGCTACATAGAAACAGGTTTACCTCCCTATCTTTTGCTTACGAAAACAACAGATTACTATTCCACTTTTTATCTCGATTCATTAGGAAGCCTATTTGTGCATGATGCTATTGTAAAGGTTTCTGATGGCACTAATACTATCACGCTTACAGAATTTTCTATAGATACATTTGGAAGTTCCATATCCGCTTACGTGGGATTTGGAATGGTAGGAGAAGTCGGGAAAACATACACGCTCACTATTGAAGCAGAAGGCAAAACCGTTACTTCCATCACCACCATTCCTCAGGTATATCCGCTTGATTCAATCTGGTATGAACCTGATAACGATGAAACCAACGATTCCCTTGTAAAGCTGATGTGCAGGTATGCCGATCCTCCTCAATTGGGGCAGTATGTCAGGTACTTTACTGAAGTAAATAATCAAGGTTTTTTTCCGGGTTATAATTCGGTATTTGAAGATAACCTCATCAACGGAACCACTTTCGATTTTCCGCTCGACAGAGGTGTAAGCAGAAATGATTCGGCCGCCTTTGATAATTATGGACTATTCAAAAAGGGCGACACCATCACTGTAAAATGGTCAGGCATTGATCGTGCAACTTTTGATTTTTGGAGAACCATGGAGTTTGAATTAGGCGGACAAGGAAGTCCATTTGCGGCTCCTGTAATTATTCAAACCAATATAACGGGCGGACAGGGTGTGTGGAATGGTTATTCTTCTTCTTTCAAAACGCTTATTGTTCCAGAGTAATCAGGATTGCTTCTGAAGAAATTCAATGGTAGGAGATTTTAATTGTTGACAAGGAAAATCCCCGGAGTGGCAACCGTATGGTAGAAAAAAGCCCGTAAGGGTGACATTTTTGTTTTAATTGGCCACATTCCCGATTGTGGATTCTTTTTCCAATTCAAATTCCTGTTGAAACTTTTATTTGATGATTTTTGTCTTTCATCATGATTTCTATTTATAAATTTCAAAAGAACAAATGACTGATTCAAAAATTCATCATTGCGTGATTGTTGGTTCCGGGCCGGCCGGATATACCGCCGCCATTTATGCTTCGCGTGCAAATCTGTATCCTGTCATGTACCAGGGCATTGAGCCTGGCGGACAATTGATGCTTACAACAGAGGTAGAGAATTATCCTGGTTATCCAAAAGGAATTCAAGGTCCGGAGATGATGGAAGAATTCCGACAACAGGCGGAGAGGATGGGAACAGATATAAGATTCGGTTACATCAGCAAGGTGGATTTCACCGGACCCATTCATAAATTATTTCTTGACTCGGGAGAAGAAATACAGGCTTACACTGTAATTATATCAACAGGTGCAACTGCCAAATGGCTGGGATTACCATCTGAACAAAGGCTCAATGGAAGTGGTGTTTCCGCTTGTGCAGTGTGTGATGGATTTTTCTATAAAGGGCAGGAACTCGCCATCGTTGGTGCAGGAGATACGGCTTGCGAAGAAGCTTTATACCTGTCGAAGCTTTCCCCAATGGTTCACATGTTAGTGAGAAGCGAAAAAATGCGCGCTTCAGCTGTAATGCAGGAACGTGTGATGATCAATCCAAAAATAAAAGTGTATTGGAATACTGAAACTTTAGAGGTTTTAGGAGATAAACTGGTGGATGGAGTTCGGGTAAAAAATAAAACCACCGGTGAAACACATGATATTCCTGTAAAAGGTTTTTTTGTTGCTATTGGTCATGAACCCAATTCAGGTCCATTCAAAGATTTTATTGAAACTGATGAACAAGGTTATATCAAAACCATTTCAGGTTCTGCCAAAACAAATATTGCGGGAGTTTTTGCTGCCGGTGATGTGCAGGATAAAAATTATCGCCAGGCAGTAACTGCTGCAGGTTCCGGTTGTATGGCAGCGCTGGATGCTGAAAGGTATCTATCTTCTATTGGTATTCACTGATCTTTCAGAAGCTTTATTTACAAAGCACCCGAAATAAGAGCATTGTGGTAGTACATTGTCAGTGGATGATTTCATATTGTAAGTATTGCTACTAACATACTGTCGTTGGTAATTCCGCAGGCACAAAATGTTTCATCATTCGGATTTCTTATCGTTTCGTTTATCTTTGCGCCGTCTTAAAAAAAGCCCTCAACAACCAACGAATGAAGATCGAAATTGAATCAAAACACCTCAGCGACGGGGTGGTGGTTTTAAAACCCGAAGTGTTTAAAGATGAGCGCGGTTTCTTTATGGAAACCTTCAGAATGGACCAATTTAAGGAAATGGGACTGCCTACGGATTTCGTACAGCATAATCACAGTGGTTCAGTGAAAGATGTCGTTCGCGGATTGCACTTTCAATGGGAGCCTGGCATGGGAAAGTTGATGCGTGTTCCTGTCGGAGCAGCTTTCCTGGTGGCTGTTGACATTCGTAAAGGTTCACCCACATTCGGAAAATGGTATGGTCGTGAAGTTTCTTCCGAAAATAAACTGATGATCTATGCACCGCCAAGCTTTGCGCGTGGATTTGCTGTATTAAGTGATTATGCAGAAATTCAATACATCTGTTCAGGTATGTACAACAACAAAGCAGAAAGCGGCATTCGTTGGAACGATCCTGCAATCGGCGTTGAATGGCCGGTTAAAGAACCGATTCTTTCAAAGAAAGATGAGATCGCACAGACATTGGCAGAATGGAATGCCCGTCCGGAATCAGATTTCTTTAAGTATTAAAAGGATGCTGAACTTTGGCGGGGTTTGTAAGCTGCTGTCATAAAAAACTTAATTGAAATGAACCCTGCCAAAGTTTACTTCATTGAAGACAGAAAAAATTATAAAAATTAAACTAATTAACTTCTAAACAACAATAACGATGAAAATTCTCATTGCAGGCGGAGCAGGTTACATTGGTTCTGCGCTTATTCCAAAAGTACTTGACAGAGGATATGAAGTGGATGTAGTGGATTTACTCTGGTTTGGAAACAACCTTCCCAAAGAAGTGAAGGTGATCCAGAAAGACATTTTTGATCTTACAGAAAAAGAACTGGAAGGTTATGATGAAGTGGTGTTTCTTGCCGGCCTTTCGAACGATCCGATGGCCGAATTTTCTCCGGCCAAGAATTTTGTCAGCAATGCTTCATCACCTGCTTACCTCGCATACATCGCAAAACGTGCAGGCGTAAAACGGTTCATCTATGCAGGTTCCTGCTCAGTGTACGGTTACACGGTGAATGAATTGTATGATGAAAGTTCTCCCGCTGTTTCCAACTATCCTTATGGAATTTCGAAACTTCAGGGTGAGCAGGCTGTCATTCAGATGAGTGATAAAAACTTCTCAGTTATCGCATTCCGCCAGGGCACGGTGAGCGGTTACAGTCCACGCATGCGTTTGGATCTTATCGTGAATACGATGTTTAAAACTGCTGTAGCTACCGGCGAAATCATTATTAATAATCCGAGTATCTGGCGCCCGATCCTCGCTTTGCAGGACGCAACAAGCGCTTATATCAGGGCCATTGAATCGGCAGCAGAAATTTCCGGCATCTTCAATATTGCTTCGGGAAATTATACAGTTGGAGAGGTGGCTGATTTTGTGAAAGAAGCGGTGGATACCAAAATGAATAAGAAGATCAAGTTGAATATTAAGAATGTTCAGGATTTTCGCAATTACAAAGTAACCAGCGAAAAGGCAACGAACATGCTCAGCTTTAAACCCACTCACAGCGTAGAATCTATCCTTGATGAGTTAGTACACAACTACGACAAGTTCAAGGATTTTGATAACCCTAACTACTACAATATCCAGATCTTCAAAAAAATCTGATCGGGTTTTCAATCTCTTAACTGAAATGATTGTCGCTATCGGATTTGAAATAATCCTGTATTCCTTCAATCCTAAAAATTCCGGCCAATTGGATTCGTAGTAATCCTATCATCCTTCAATCCTAAAAATCCTAGTCATGAAAGTAGCAGTAATAGGAGCCAACGGCCAACTCGGCACCGACGTATGCGAAGTGTTCGCTTCAAAGCATGAAATAGTGCCGTTGACGCACCAGGATATTGAGATTGGCGACATTGACAACGTAAAGAAAGTGCTCAGTGAGATCAAAGCGGATGCTGTGATCTGTACTGCTGCTGCGCACAACGTTCCAAAATGCGAAACGGAACCTGACAACGCTTTTAAAATTAATGGCATTGGTTCACTTAATCTGGCTAAAGTTTCCAGTGAGCTTGGATGTAAACTGGTGCAATATTCAACCGACTATGTTTTTGATGGAAGAAAGATGAAACCGTATGTTGAATCTGATGCCGTCTTCCCGCAAAGTGTTTATGCCATTACGAAATATGCTGGCGAGCAATTTATTCTGAATTACTCCACTAATCATTTTGTGCTTCGCGTATCCGGAATTTACGGTAAGATTCCCTGTCGCGCCAAAGGAGGAAATTTTATTTCTACGATGGTGAAGCTGTCGAAAGAAAAACCTGAAGTAAGAGTAGTAAATGATGAAATACTCACACCTACACCGACAAGAGAAATTGCTAAAAACACTTTGTCGCTGATTGAAACGGAAGCGTACGGCTTGTATCACATGACTTGCGAAGGTGAAGTTTCCTGGTACGAATTTGCACGCACTATTTTCGACACATTGCAATTAAAAACACCGTTGTTTGAAGCAAGCGTGAAGGATTTTCCATTGGTGGTGAAGCGTCCTTTTTATTCCGTTTTGGAAAATCAGCAATTGAAAAAAATCAACCTCAATCAAATGCCGAACTGGAAAGATGCATTGATTGATTTCCTGAAAGAAAATTATCAGTCGTAATAATTCATAGAGCAGAACTGTCAGATCAAGCATGAAAATAGCAATACTCGGCACAAGAGGAATTCCTTCAGGTTACAGTGGTTATGAAGCATTTGCTGAAGAACTGGGCGTGCGGTTGGTAGATCGCGGACACGAAGTAACTGTGTATGCTCATAAAAATATGTTCACGGATTTTCAACCGGAATACCGGGGCATCAAGTTGAAATATATTCCTTCTATGAAAGGAAAAAACACTTCTCAATTCTCACATTCTTTTCTTTCAACCTGGAAAGTCATTTTTTCAAATACAGATGTTGTATTGTTTTGCAATGCGGCGAATGGTCCATGGGGACTGTTGTTAAGCATGTTCGGAAAACGCAACTGCATCAACGTAGATGGATTAGAATGGATGCGCCCCAAATGGAGCAATGCCGGCAAGAAATATTTTTATTTTGGTGCATGGTGTGCTACTAAATTCTTCAACGTAGTCATAACTGATGCTAAAGGCATGCAGGATTATTACAAGAAAGAATTCAATTGCGATTCTACAGATATTGCCTATGGAGCTGATCTGAAATATGCGGAGAATCCTGATTCCATTCGCAAACTCGGACTGGAACCTTATAATTATTACCTCATAGCTTCCCGCCTCGTGCCCGATAACAATGCGGATATTATTGTAAAAGCTTTCCTGAAATCCAATTCAAAAAGAGTGCTTGCCATTGCCGGCGGAACCGTTTATAAAAACCCGTTTGAAGAAGAGCTGCGTGCAATTGCAGATCCTGACAGGGTAAAATTTCTTGGTCACATTAACGACAGCACACTCATCAAAGAGTTACATGCCAACGCGTATGCCTATACGCATGGCCACGAATTCGGCGGCACCAATCCCGCCTTGCTCAAAGGCCTTGCTTATGGTAATTGTGTAATTGCATTGGACACCGTATTCAATCGTGAAGTGTTGAAGGACGGTGAGTATGGCGTTCTTTATAAAAAGGATGTTGCTGATCTTGCAGAGAAGATCAACATGATTGATGCTGACGAAAAACTTGCGCAATCATATAGAGACAAATCACGCAATCGTATTACAGAACGTTATACCTGGGAACACATCACTGATCAATATGTGGAGGTGTTTGAGAAGTTGCTTAATAAGCGCAAGTGATCATTGTTTGTAAACTGAGTTCAGTGGGTGATTGCTCAATTGTTTAATTGCTATATGGTTAAATTGTTGCGGCGAAGCCGGACAGCAGGCAGACAAGCCAATCCTCAACTTCATACTAATCTTGTAAACCTGTTCCAATTAAACCTGTCATTGTCCGAAGGACTCTTAGAGCGATCCGCCCTCCAAAAACTTCCACTTGTCATACTGTTACAGCTAATTAAACTCAGGCACTAAGCTTCGCAGAATCCTCCAACTACCATACATCCAACTATAGACCTTATGTTTGCGTCTACTCACTGATTATGGTGCAACCTGCCAGATTCTTATGCTATGTAAATATTTTCTCACGTCGAATCGCTCGATCAATCGTCTTTATTTGCTTGTTATTATTGATGTTTGCAACAGGTGCAATTGCACAGCCTTATCTTCATTTTTCCAGGAATCAAAAACACATTTCCATTGCCTATAAATTCTACCGCAACCTCATAGTAATTCCTGTTAAGTTAAATGGAAAAGGTCCGTATAATTTTGTGCTCGACACAGGTGTGGGCGTTCTCACCATTACAGATCCGGCAATCAAGGATGCGCTGAGATTGCAGACAGGAAAAAAATTATTGATCAGCGGTCTGGGAGAAAAGGAAGGCGTAAATGCATTTACAGTAAGCGGCGTTTCTGTTTCCATGCCAGGACTTGAAAGTCTCCCCATGACAGGTGTGGTGTTTGAAGAAGATCCGTTCTTTCTCTCTACCTACCTCGGAGTAAAAATCACCGGCATTATTGGTTATGAATTCTTCAGCAGTTTTGTTGTCAAAATAAATTATGGAGAAAGAATTCTGACACTGTACGATTACAATCATTTTAAACCCTCAGAAAAGTATGAATCATTGCCGATAGAAATCCGCTCGAATAAACCATTCATAAAAGCGTCCTGTTCACTCAATAATGAAGATATTCCACTTGACCTGCTGCTGGATACAGGTGCAGGATTTCCACTTTCATTGCAAAGTAATTCTGACAAGCGGATTAAGATTCCTGAACGACATCTTGAAACGCAACTGGGACTTGGTTTAAATGGAATCATTAATGGAAGTCTTGCCCGCACCAATGAAGTAAGAATTGGGACATTCAATTTTTTCCAGGTAATAACTTCGTTTCCTGATTATAACAATTGGGAAAGCAAGGCCGAATCGGGCAAGCGAAACGGAAGCATCGGAAATTTTATCCTGAAAAGATTTTCTGTGATCCTCGATTATAACAACAGGAAATTATACCTGAAGCCCAATTCAAAATTTAAAGAACCATTTGAATACGATCGTGTAGGAATTGAAGTGGTAGGTGGGGGTGAAGCTTACAACCGGTTTATTATATTCCAGGTGAAACCAAATTCACCTGCAGCCGAAGCCGGCATTCAACCCGACGATGAATTGGTAGAAGTTAATTTCGTCCCGGTAAAAAATATGGAGCTGGGAAATATTGACCACCTCTTCAGTGATCCCGGAGCGAAAAGCATCATGCTTAAAATTATTCGCGGGGAAGAATTCAGGTACATCCTGTTAAGAATGCATGACCTGATTTGATGAATAAGGTAGAAACACATTTAGTCTAAATTACTTCTGCCACCACAAACGTGCTTCCCCCAACATAAATAATATCTTCTACAGATGCATTCTTTTTAGCGGCTTCAAATGCTGCTGCAACAGAAGCATAACTTATTCCATTCAATCCAAATTCGATTGCCGCAGCTTGCAAAGCTTCCGTTTCCAATCCTCTGGGTATATCAGGTTTGCAGAAGTAATAAATGGCCTTATCAGGAAAAAGCGACAGTATTTTCCGGATGTCTTTTTCACGGACGAAACCTATCACGATGTGCAAATTTTTGAATGAATAATTTTTCAATTGTTGAATGGAATGATTGATTCCTGCTTCATTATGCGCAACATCAGCAATTATTAACGGAGCAGTGGAAAGAATTTCCCAGCGACCACTCAGACCGGTGAGTTGCTTCACCATTCCAAGCGCAGCGACGCACTTTTGCATTTCTAAAATGAAACCTTGTTCTATCAATAATCTTTGCGCTTCAAGTGCAGTGAGTATATTTTTTTCCTGGTAAGCACCCATTAAATCCAATTCAATTTGCCATTGTTGCTGGTGGTGACCTTCAATGTTCATCAATAATGATTGCGCATTGTATTTTGAACCCGTCACTTTCCAATGGTCGCCGGCAAAGCTTAGCGGAGCACTTTTTTCCGCAGCAGTTTTAATGAATACAGCGTCTGTTTCCATGGAATGTTCTCCGATTACCACAGGAATATTATGTTTGATAATTCCCGCTTTTTCAACCGCAATCTTTTGCAATGTTTCACCTAACAAATCCATATGATCGTAACTCACGTTCGTAATTACAGAAAGGAGAGGAGTGATCACATTCGTGGAATCCAGTCTGCCACCAAGTCCTGTTTCAATCACAGCAATATCAACTTGCTCTTTTCTGAAGTAGTCAAATGCCAGCCCGACAGTCCACTCAAAAAAAGAGCAGCCGATCTCTATCACTTTTTCCTGATAAGCATTTACAAAATCAACTACTTCTTTTTCCGGAATCATTACTCCGTTTATCCTTATCCTTTCGCGAAAATCTTTAAGGTGAGGGGAAGTATATAATCCTGTTTTATAACCATTGCTTTGCAACATGGCAGCCAGCATGTGGCTCGTGGAACCCTTTCCGTTCGTTCCGGCAATATGAATACTCCTGAATCCATTTTCAGGATGATCGAGCAATGCACACAATTTTTGAGTATTAATTAAGTCACTTTTGTAAGCAGCTTTCCCAATGCGCGAATACATCGGAAGTTGGGTGTACAGAAATGCGATGGTCTCTTCGTAATTCATTTTGGGCGATCTTCAGCAAAAGTATATTTTTGGAGCATTCAAAATATTGATGTCAAGAGGCCGTTTAACAAAAGTTTAAAAAAAGAACCTATCAGCACTCATTCCCTGAAGTCCGCTTTCAGCCAAATTACCTAACCATGAACAAACACATTACGTCTTCACTGCTTATTGCGTTGTGTCTGCTTTGCATGTCATCGGCTTCATTTTCCCAAACCGGCGGTTCCAATATTTTTCTTTTCATGAATGAAGCGCCTTCCGCACGCATTACTGCCATGGGAGGCACTTTTATTTCTGTTTACGATGAAGATGCTTCAACTGGCTATCAGAATCCAGCATTGCTGAATGCAAGCATGAACAACCGCCTTTCACTCAACTACATGGATTACATCAGTGACATTAAACGAGGATATGCAGGATATGTACACACGGTGCCAAAATGGGAAACTACTTTTAATGGAGGCATTCAATTTGTCAACTATGGTAAGTTTACATCTACTGACCCGATTGGAAATATAACGGGTCAGTTTGATGGTGCTGAATATGCGATTACCATTGGCGCAGGGCGTGAATACATCAATCGCTTTTCCTATGGTGCCAATCTTACTTACATCAGTTCGCGGTTAGAAACTTATCGTTCAAATGGCATGGCACTTACTGTCGCAGGTGCCTATCACGATTCCGCGCAAGGATTTACGGCAACCATACTTTTTAAAAATGTTGGCACGCAGTTTAAAACCTATACTGGTGGTAACAAAGAACCTTTGCCCTTTGATATTCAGGGCGGCGTTTCAAAACGGTTGCAGCACACACCCTTTCTTTTTTCACTTGTATTACATGATTTATATCGCTGGGATCTCAGGTACAACAATCCCAATGAAGACAATCAGAATACTATTCTTATCGATTCTTCACAGCAAGCAGAGGATAAGAAGTATATCGTCGACAACTTTTTTCTTCATACGATAATCGGTACGGAAATTAATTTCGGAAAAAGTTTCCGCATCAGCATCGCATACAATCATCAACGCCGCCAGGAACTTGCAGTTGAATTACGTAAAGGACTTTCCGGCTTCAGCTTTGGCGCCGATGTGCGTATTAACCGTTTTAATATTGGCTACGGAAGAGCTATCTACAATGTAGCAGGAGGCGTCAATCATCTGACACTTGGTGTGAATCTCGACGAATTATTCGGGAAGAAAATGTAATTCTTGTTAATTCTTATTTCTTTAGTCTGCTTTCTTTCTGCTTATTTTGCGACATGCATCCGATTATCATTGCTATTGATGGACCCTCTTCCAGCGGAAAAAGTACACTTGCCAAACATTTAGCCGCCGCACTTCATTACAATTATATTGATTCAGGAGCTTTCTATCGTGCCATTACCGTGTATTTTCATGAACATCAAACAGACTTCAAAAAAAAGCAGGAAGTATCCAATGCCCTGAGGCAAATTACTTTTAATTTTCAGCACGACTTTGAGTGCAACGAATCTCATATTTATCTGAATGGAAGAAATGTAGAAGCAGAAATCAGAGGTATCACCATCGCGAATCTTGTAAGTGAAGTAAGCACCATTCCTGAGGTACGGAGCTTTATTGTTTCAAAACTCAGAATCTATGGAAAAGACAAAGCGGTGGTAATGGATGGCCGCGATATCGGAACCGTCGTATTCCCGGATGCAGAACTAAAGATTTATATGACTGCGGATAAAAAGGTGAGAAGCGAACGGAGATTCAATGAAATGAAGAAAAAGGGATTGAATGTTACAGAATCGCAGATTTCAAAAAACCTTTCGGTGCGCGATCTGTTAGATAGCACCAGGGTAACGGCTCCTTTAAAAAAAGCGGCAGACGCAATTGAACTCGATAATACTTTGCTTTCGGAGCAGGAACAATTCGAACAGATGCTTCAGCTTGCGAAAGAGAAAATCGCATCAGCATGATAGTTACAAGGTTTAAATTTGCACGATGACGGTAACCATTGATCAGAACAGCGGGTTTTGTTTTGGAGTGGTTTATGCCATTCAAATGGCAGAGGACGAACTTGATTCCGGAGCTGAATTATATTGCCTGGGCGACATCGTTCACAATGATGTGGAGGTGAAAAGACTCACCGCAAAAGGATTAAAAATTATCAACCATGAAAACCTTCGTCAGTTACGTGATTGCAAGGTGCTGATCCGTGCGCATGGTGAGCCACCGCAAACATATATCACTGCAATGGAAAACAATATCGAATTACTGGATGCCTCCTGTCCGGTAGTATTGAAATTGCAAAACCGTGTGAAGCTTTCTTACGATAAATTGCTTGACAAAAATGCACAGGTTGTTATTTATGGAATTCCCGGTCATGCGGAAGTGAACGGCCTGATGGGACAAACTGATCAGCAGGGAATTATTGTGACCACAGAAGATGATCTCGATAAACTGGACTATACACGTCCGATTGCTTTCTTTTCTCAAACCACTAAGAGCACAGAAAAATTTTATCATTTCAAAAACCTGATTGAGCAACGTGCGGCTGCTGCAGGAAATGAAGAAATAAAAGCCAACGATACCATTTGCCGGCAGGTTTCTAACCGCGAACCTCAATTGCAAAAATTTGCTGCCCAACATGATGTGATTGTATTCGTTAGTGGAAAGAAAAGCTCTAATGGAAAAGTGCTCTACAATGTTTGCAAATCTGTGAATCCAAAATCCTACTTCGTTTCAGAAGAAAGCGAGCTGCAGGAAGAATGGTTCGAGAATATTTCGTCTGTTGGAATTTGTGGCGCAACCTCCACTCCGTTGTGGCAGATGGAAAAAGTGGCGGAAACTTTAAGGAATGAATTTTCCAAAACGCTCCTGTCTTAGCTGTATATACAGCGCATTTGTTCCTGATAAATAGGAGGGTCTACCTGTCATTTCCCCCAAAACACTTCTTCAAAAATCACCTGATCAATATTTATATAAGAGTTTGCCTTTTTCCGTAATTCCTTTACCTTTGTCGTCCCGTTTAAAAAACACGGGAAATCTCACCTAAAAGGAGGACCCAAAAATTGGAAGAAAACAAAACTGAAATTCCACAAGCAGAAACTACCAACGAAACACAAAATGGAGCAACAACTCCGCAAATTGAAGTACCAGTAGAAGTACAGGCAGAAAAGCCCGCAAAAGTTGAAACATCACACGATGATTTTGACTGGAATGTATCGAAGCGCAACGTCAAGACCTATACACAGGACGAACGCGAAAAATTAGAAGAAATCTACAGCAGCACCTTCGTTACCATCACGGACAATGAAATCCTGAAAGGTACCGTAGTGTCATTAACGCCCACTGATGTGGTGCTGAACATTGGATTCAAATCCGATGGATTGGTGCCGCTTTCAGAATTCCGCGACATGCCTGAACTAAAAGTAGGCGATGAAGTGGAAGTTTTAGTGGTTGAAAAGGAAAATGTGAAAGGTCAGCTTTCACTTTCCCGCAAGAGCGCCAAAATGGAGCGCGCCTGGGAACGGATTGTCAATGGCTACAAAACCGGAGAAATCGTTACCGGAACCATTACCAGCAAAACCAAAGGCGGACTTATAGTTGATCTGTTTGGATTGGAAACTTTCCTCCCTGGTTCTCAAATCGATGTGAAGCCGATCACTGATTATGATTCTTATGTTGGAAAAATGATGGAATTCAAAGTGGTGAAGATCAACGAAACCATTAAGAATGCCGTGGTTTCTCACAAAGCCCTTATTGAAGGTGATCTTGAAAGTCAGCGTCAGGAGATTATTTCCAAGCTGGAAAAGGGTCAGATTCTCGAAGGTACTATCAAGAATATCACTGACTTCGGTGCATTTATCGATCTCGGTGGTTTAGATGGATTGCTTTACATTACCGACATCTCATGGGGACGCATCAGTCATCCGACTGAAGTTTTAAAGCTTAACCAAAAGCTACAGGTGGTAGTATTGGATTACGACGAAGAGAAGAAACGTATCTCTCTTGGTCTGAAACAGTTAACTCCTCAGCCTTGGGATATTCTTGATCCCGCAATAGTAGTAGGGTCAAAAGTAAAAGGCAAGATTGTAAACATTGAAGATTACGGCGCATTCCTTGAAATTCAACCGGGAGTAGAAGGTTTGATTCACGTATCTGAGATTTCGTGGAGTAACACGCCTATCAACTCTAAAGAACACTTTAAAGTAGGTGATGAATACGAAGCAATGGTGGTGACTATGGATCGCGCAGAACGCAAAATGTCATTGAGCCTGAAGCAACTTACTAAAGATCCCTGGAGTGATATTGAGCAGAAATATCCGGTTGGCACACGTACAAAAGGTGTTGTCAAGAACGTCAGCGGATATGGTGTATTTGTAGAATTGGAAGATGGCATTACAGGTTTTGTGCACATCTCTGATCTCTCATGGGTAAAACGCATTCATCATCCGAATGATGTTACCAGGATTGGGAATGATCTCGAAGTTGTGGTGCTTGACATCAATAAGGACGAACGCAAACTTTCGTTAGGTCATAAGCAGGTGGAAGAAGATCCATGGGATACTTTCGAAAGTGTATTCCCAATGGGTTCTGAACACCAGGCAACGGTGATCAAGAAAGATGACAAGGGCGCGATTTTGCTGATGCCTTATGGATTGGAAGCTTTTGCACCAGCCAAGCACCTTAAAAAGGAAAATGGAAAAACGGTGGAAGTGGACGAAACATTGCCTGTAAAAGTGCTCGAATTTGACCGCGGCAATAAGAAGATCATCGTTTCACATGCAAGAGTTTGGGAAGAAAAAGTAGAGAAGGAAAATGAAGATGTGCGTGAAAAGAAAGCGGTGGAACGTAAAGATCAGCGCACTGAGCTGAAGAACATCAACCGGAAAGTGGAGAAATCTACACTCGGTGATCTAGGTGTGCTTTCTGAATTAAAATCGAAGATCGAAAAAGGCAATGCCAAAGCGAAAATAGAATCTGAAGAAGCCGCTGATGCAGAGTTGGAAACTCCTGCAGACGCCGCTCCGGAATCTCCAGTTGCAGAAACGCCTGAAGAAACATTGACTGACCAAAAGCCGGTTGACGAATAATCTTCTCGCAAATAGATAAACCAAAAGTCCTGGCAGTTCGCCGGGACTTTTTTTTACCCCTGAAAACCTCCCGAACGACTTTTCACCTATGAAATACTGGCTTGTTAAATCAGATCCCGAAACCTACGGTTGGGATCATTTAGTGAAGGATAAAAAGACAGATTGGTCCGGCGTAAGAAACTATGCGGCCAGAATTCATTTGAAAGCAATGAAAAAAGGAGATGTGGTTTTGTTTTATCACAGTCAGCAATCACAGGCGATTGTCGGATTGGCAAAAGTTACAAAGCAATTTTTTCAAGATCCAACAACTACAGATGATGCATGGGTTGCTGTTGAAATAGCTGTTTTAAAACCATTAAAAAATCCGGTTACACTTGCTGATATTAAAGCAATTAAGGAGTTGAAAGAATTTCCGTTGGTGAGAATTTCAAGATTATCTGTAATGCCGGTTAGTGATGTTGAGTTTGAAAGGATTTTAAAAATGAGTGGAACAAGTATTTGATTGTTTTGAAGAGGTTTAATCCAGATTCACTATTGGACAATGCTAAACATAACGTTTAATTATAGGCGACTTGTCTTGGCAATTAATGAATTTACTAGACAAAAGTTGCCTATAATGTGAGATACGTTATGTTGAGTAGAAAAAACCGGGGGGATTTTTTATTTTTTTTTTTTAAAAAAAAAAAAATTATTTCCCCGGGGCCCCACCCCCCCCCCCCCCCCTTTTTTTTTTGGGTTTTTTTGCCCGGGGGGGGGGCACCGGGAAATCCGCGGGGGGGGAAAAAAAAGAAAGGGGGGGGAAAAAAAAAAAAAATTCTCAAAAAAAACCAAAAACCCTTTCTTTCTTTTTTTTTTTTTTTTTTTTTTTTTCCTTTTTCCTTTTTTCTTTTTCTTTTTTTTCTCGGGGGGGGGGGGGGGGATTCCTTTTGGGGGAGCCTCTTTTAAATAAATTTATTAGCGGGGGCGGGCGGGGAAGAAACCCCTGGGCCTTGGGGAATTTGGGGGAAAAGATTTTTTTTTTTTTTTTTTTTTTTTTTTTTTTTTTTTTTTGAAAAAAAAAAAAAAAAAAAAAAAAAAAAAAAAAAAAAAAAAAAAAAAAGGAGAAAAAAAAAAAAAATTAATTAAAAAAATTTTTTTTTTCATCCTCTTTTTTTTCTTTGGTAAATTTAGGGCACCCCCCCCTTTCTCCCCCTTTTTTTTTTTTTTTTTTAAATTTTTTTTTTTTTTTGGAAGGGGCCCCCTTTTTTTTTTTTTTTTTTTTTTAAAATAATAAAAATTTTAAAAAATTTTTTTTTTTTTTTATTACAAAAATAAAAAAAAACAATGGATGTTTAATTAATTTGGACTCAAAATTCTACCTTGGTTTTTTAAAAATTTTTCTTTTTTTTTTGTTTATTTTTCAAACCCCAATAACTAATTAAATTTCTCCCCGGGGCGCCCCCCTCTTCTTTTCTTAACAAAAAAAAAGGTTTGGGGGGGGGGTCTTTTTTTAAAGAGGGGGGGTTTTTTTTTTTTTGTGAAAAAAAAAAAAAAAAAACAAACCCCGTGTTGGGGGGAAAAAAAAACCACATTAAAAAAAAGAAGACAATTTATTTAGCTTCGTTGCCTATAATTAATATTATGTTAAGTAAGAATTGTTTGAATCAATTTATCAACTGAACTCAATGAACTGGAACATCTCCTGCTTTTACATTATATACTTGACTGACATAAAAAATCCCGGTCACCAAAACATGACCAGGATTTTTTTTAAGACCACCTATTTACTGTTTGGCAGCATCAATTTCTCCTTTTATCATGGTAAGCTTTTCAGTCATATTTAATCTCGCATACAACTCTTTAAGCGCAATCATAGTGTCCATATCCTTTGCATCCTGCCGGTGTGCATTCTCCAGGTATGGTAAAGATTTTTTGAAGGTCGCATCCCGTTGAACTTTCAACAAGTCATATTGCTTCTGCTGGTTCAGGTCAAGCTTATTCATAGTATTGTTTAACTCAACAGCCTGGTTATAGTACATCGCCCCGAGTCTGTATTGCCCATCAAAATTGTTAGGATCTATGGCAATTGCCTGCTCATAGGTTTTCCTTGCATTTGCAGTATCTTTCTTTTGCTCATAGATATTTGCCAACTGAATATACAAAGGGATAAATTTGGGATCCTTTTGAATCGCATCCTTTAACTTTTTCTCGGCTTCATCATACTTCTTAGAAAAAAGGTAGACATTCAATTCCTGAATCATAAGCCCTTTGTCATTAGGATAAAGCGCTGTTCCTTTCGAAATCACCTCGATTGCTTTGGTAGTATCACCCATTGCCAAATACATTTCTCCCATATTAGTATAAACATCCGGATCCGAAATTCCTTTGTCCAGAAGTGATTTATACAAAATTTCGGCCTCGTTATAATTCTTCAGTTTTGAGGCAGCATGAGCTGCATACAATGTGGATAGCGTATCGGCAATTTTTAGATTGAACGTCTCATTCATGTATTTATACGCATCAGCCGATTGCTTAAAAGAGTTATAGGCCTTCTGATAATCTTTCTCGTTATAGGGTGTAACTCCTTCATTAAAGGAATTCAAGGCACATTCCTGTAACCCTGCAATAATCTGATCCTTGTATTCATTTTTGCCTCCTGCACTTACTTCTATAGATTTCTCATACGACTTGATCGCTTCCGGTAAAGCATCAGGATTTTTCTTTCTGAAAGTAGTGTCGTCGTAAATAGCCAGATAAATACTTCCCCGATAAAACCATGTTTTTGGCCATGTACTGGTTTTAGGATCCAAAATAGCCTGATTGATTGCTGTTTTTGCTTCTTCAAATTGCCCGTACTTAACATAATTCCAGGCGCTAACTACTTGTGATGATTGCGAGAATACTGTTCCGTTAAAAATAATTGTCAGGACGAACATCCAGAGCACTTTTTTCATGAGTCGCGTTTATTGATTAGTTTGGTTAATTAATTGGGGCTGAACATATCCCCTTGTTTTTCATTAGGCTTATTTTCATCATCATCTTCATTATCAATACCTTTATCAGCATCCATCTCAATCTTTGCCACACTTGCTATTTCATCGTTGCTGGTAAGCTTTATCAATCTCACTCCCTGAGTTGCCCTGCCAATTACCTTAATGTCTGAAACTGACATTCTGATGGTAACACCAGTTTTATTGATAATCATCAGGTCATCCAGATTGGTTACATTCTTAATCGTAACTAATGTACCTGTTTTTGGCGTAATGTTCAATGTCTTAACACCTTTGGCGCCTCTGTTGGTAATGCGGTATTCATCAATATCAGTTCGTTTTCCGTAACCCTTCTCCGAAACTACCAGGATGGTTTGCGAATCATCACTCTTATCAACACAGATCATGCCCACTACTTCATCTTTTGCAGAACAGTCAATGCCTTTTACTCCGGCAGCAGTTCTTCCCATTGGGCGTACCTTCTCTTCATTAAAACGGATCGCCTTTCCGGACTTCACTGCCATCAAAACTTCCTTCTTACCATCAGTCATCTTCACTTCAAGCAATTCATCTCCTTCACGAATAGTGATGGCGTTAATGCCAGAAGATCGCGGCCGGCTGAATTCTTCCAGTGTCGTTTTCTTGATAATCCCTTTTTTAGTACAAAAAATCAGGTAATTGGATTTTAGAAATTCTTCATTGTCCATCTTCTTTACATTGATAACTGCCCTGATCTTATCGTCAGGCGGAAGGTTGATCAGATTTTGAATAGCCCTTCCTTTTACTGTTTTGTTTCCTTCAGGAACCTCATATACCTTCATCCAATAACACCTTCCCTTTTCAGTAAAGAAAAGTATGTAATTATGGTTGGAAGCAATAAAAAGATGCTCGATAAAATCTTCTTCTCTTGAACCACTTCCCATCGAGCCTTTTCCGCCTCTGTATTGGCGTTTGTAACTTGATAATGTGGTGCGTTTCATATAACCAAGGTGACTGATGGTGATTACCATTTCTTCGTCAGCAATCAGGTCCTCGATATTCATGTCTTCCGCTGAGTAAACAATTTCAGAACGCCGCTCATCACCGTATTTCTTCTTCATTTCCATCATCTCATCGCGTATAATATCCATCCGAAGTTTTTCATCAGCAAGCACGTCTTTGTAGTAATCAATTGTTTTCATCAGCTCTTTGTATTCATCGCGGATTTTATCGCGTTCCAGCCCGGTCAATCGCTGCAAGCGCATTTCGAGAATCGCTTTGGACTGAATTTCTGTGAGCTTAAACTCGGCCATCAATCCGGTCTGAGCTTCATCGGGCGTTTTGGAGGCACGAATAAGTGCAATTACCGCATCAAGGTGATCCAGTGCTATCAGCAGACCTTCGAGAATATGTGCCCTCTTTTCGGCTTCGGCCAATTCATACTTTGTCCGCCTTACAACCACTTCATGTCTGAAATCAACGAAGACACTGATCATGTCTTTCAGATTCATTTGCTTAGGTCTTCCACCAACCAAAGCAATATTATTTACGCTATATGAATTCTGAAGTTGAGTGAAATTGTATAGTTGATTCAAAACCACATTTGGAATGGCGTCTCTTTTAAGTTCAACCACGAGCCTTATGCCATCACGATCGGATTCATCCCGACATTCAGAAATGCCATCAATCTGCTTTTCCACTACCAGTTCATGAATCTTCAGGTGCACCTGAGCCTTGTTAACCTGGTAAGGAAATTCGGTTACGATAATCCGTTCTTTACCGTTCTTAAGCGTTTCAAAAATTGTTTTAGCTCTCACGACCACTTTGCCTCTGCCTGTCAGTAATCCTTGTTTCACACCATCATATCCGTAAATAGTACCTCCAGTTGGGAAGTCTGGAGCCTTTACATGTTTGATTAATTCCTCAACCGTAATATCTTTATTATCAATATAAGCATTGATGCCATCAATGACTTCTGAAATATTGTGCGGTAAGATGTTGGTGGCCATCCCAACTGCTATACCTGAAGACCCATTTACCAGCAGATTTGGAATCCGGCTTGGCATCACGGTAGGTTCTTTCAAGGTATCATCAAAATTGAACTGAAAATCAACGGTGTCTTTGTCGATATCCGTCATCATGTCTTCTGCCATTTTCTCCAAGCGCACTTCAGTATACCTCATGGCAGCAGGTGGATCATTATCCAATGATCCAAAGTTACCCTGGCCATCTACCAGCGGATAACGCATTGACCACCATTGTGCCATCCGGACAATCGCATCATAAACAGATGCATCGCCGTGAGGGTGATATTTCCCTAACACCTCTCCTACCAATCGCGCCGATTTTTTATAAGGTCTGTTGGAAGCAAGTCCCAGTTCATTCATTGCATACAGAATGCGCCGGTGCACAGGTTTTAATCCATCCCTGGCATCCGGAATTGCTCTGGATACGATAACCGACATCGAATAATCGATGTAGGCTGTTTTCATTTCTTCTTCAATATTTACCTGTATTATTTTCTCTCCGTTTGCCATGCTAACTTGTTAATTTTCAATGGTTAATTTCACTTTCAAGGAACCTTGAAAGTCTCCTTGAAATCGCTCGCGAAGTTACACATAATAAGGTAAGTTTAAACGTCAAAAAGAAGCGAAAACCCAGTGTGTGGAAAACTGCCCATTAATGTGGATTTCACGATCAGAATATGTGATTTTTTGTAATTTCCTGATAAAGCTTAGTATGAATTTGCGTACTGATTTAAAAAAAGTATTACGTACTGATTTCTATCTTTATCGATCATGACAGCAGAAAGAGAAAAACGACTCAGCGTGGTACTGCAAAAACGGCAGTTCGACATTACGGTAGTACTCGAAAATGTGTGGGATCCTCACAATGTATCGGCAGTGCTTCGCTCATGTGACGCAGTGGGCATTCAGGAAGTTTATATCATTTCACCCAAAGACAAAAAAGAATCAAAGCTTGGAAAAAAATCATCTGCCAGTGCGAGCAAATGGCTGACGATTCATCATTTTAAAGAGGTGACCAGCTGTTTTGAAATATTGCGAAAAAAATACGCGAAGATTTATTCAACGAGACTTAGTCAGGATGCAGAGAACTTGTATGCAATGGATTTCACACAATCACTTGCACTTGTTTTTGGAAATGAAAAGGATGGAGTTTCCCAAGAAGCCGCAGTGCTCTCTGATGGAAACTTCCAGATTCCGCAGACAGGAATGATTCAGAGCTTAAATATATCGGTGGCTTGTGCTGTTACCCTTTATGAATGCTACCGGCAAAGGAGTTTTGCACGTATGTATGACAGCACGGTAGAGAATCCGGAAAGACAAGCTTTGTTTCAGCAATGGAAGTCGAGGTGAATTTTTAAGCCTGAATCACTTGTTTTATTGCAAGCAAAAAGGGTATTTAAAATATAAACTGCAGGAATTCTGTCTCACTCTCTTGAAACATCCTTCCTGCAGTTTTACTATATATAATATGATAACCAATCACCTTTGCCGGAACGTTGAATAGTCTGTTTATAAGGTCAACAGATTGTTATATAAATGAAGTTCAGGTAATTCATTATCCGGATCAAAGATCGTTTGAAACAAACGGTTGTCAATACCTAAAAAGGCTGATTTTGAAAAATAGGATTAGCCACAGGAATTAATTCCTGTAAATATTTTTCC
Organism: Chitinophagaceae bacterium; assembly: GCA_016717285.1. NCBI lineage: Bacteria > Pseudomonadati > Bacteroidota > Chitinophagia > Chitinophagales > Chitinophagaceae > Chitinophagaceae bacterium. Next base: position 1,789,534 of record JADKFU010000005.1, on the reverse strand, counting down.
TGGCTTTATTTAGTGCTTCTACACGTGAATTAACCTGTAGTTTTAAGTAGATGTTCCGGATATGAGTTCGTACAGTGCTTATGGTCAAATATGTCTTGTCCGCAATTTCCTTGATTTTATCGCCTTTTGCAAGTAAATCAAGAATTTCGTTTTCACGATCTGATAACAACTGACATGCTTCTGTATCTATTGGCTTGGGAAAGAATGAAGCGACTACTTTACGAGCAATAACCGGTGTCATTGGCGAGCCACCAGTTAAGATGTCATTAATCGAAGCGAAGATTTCATCAATTGCAGATCGTTTGAGCAAATAACCACTGGCGCCTGCTTTGAGCGCCTGAAATATTTTCTCTTCATCTTCATTTACAGTACACATCAAAATCTGTATAGTTGGATATTTTTGTTTAATCCTTTGTGTGCAGTCAATACCTGAAATTCCTGGTAAGTTAATGTCCATGATCACAACTTGAGGCATATCGTTAACAAGATTTAACATCGCATCCTCAGCCCTTCCATACGCTTTACAAATAAACTGTTTATTAGAGTTTAATAAGAAGGATAAGCTTTCCCGAAAGTCTTTATGGTCTTCAATCAGGACAATATTAGTAGACATTGGATATTTTTTAGTTTCATTAATAGTAAAAACAGGAAGCAATAACTAACATAATCATGGTCAAGTGCTTGATGCTAAAAACAGGGTACTTTAATGTTGACGACAGTTCCATTGCCAATTTTCGATTCAAGGCTAAAAGTGCCACCGATTTCCTGAATGCGCTTATGCATGTTGAGAAGACCATCACCTTCACTTTGGTAGTTATTAAGGTTGAATCCGTTGCCATTGTCTTCGATTATTAACTCAAGATCGTTGTCTTTGAATTGCGCTATAATAGAAATACAATTTGCATTTGAATGTCGAACAATATTATTCAATGTCTCTTTAAGTACAAGAAAGAGGTTTCTTCTGAAAACTGCTGAAATATGATGATCTGGAATTTCATCTGGAAATGTAATTTCGGCAAGGATGCCACTCAAGTGTGATACCTTTTTAGTGTAACCATACATAAAGTCGATCAAACCTTTCAAAGTATCATTTTTGGGGTTTAAAGCCCAAATGATTTCATCTACCTTTCCAATTAGCCCTGTTGCGAAATCTTCTAAATTATTAAGATCCCCATAATCAGGTGTTTCAGAATTCGCGTCATTGGTTTTCATACGTGTCATGAGTAACAGGTTACTAAGATCCGCACCTAAGTCATCATGCATATCAGCAGATATTCTGCTTCTTTCATCTGCCAGCGTTTGTTCTTCCTTTAAAATACGAAGTTGCAACCTGTAATTTCTTTCTGTAAAATATTTCAATAGGGAATAGCCAAATCCTATGAGCAGGCTGACTAGAAATGTTCTAAACCACCATTGTTGCCAAATGGGAGGAATAATGCTAAATTGAATTACGGTAGGTTTACTCCACTCTGAGTTGTATTTTTTTGCTTTGAGCAAAAAAGTATAATCACCTGGTGACAAAGATGAAAATGAAATCGAATTATTTTTTGTCTCTGTCCAGTTCTTATCACTACCGGTAATCTTATACTCATAGCTAATTTTATCAGGCTGCTCAAAAGTAATAGCAATATAGTTAACGTTGAAATCAGTATTATATAGAAATTTTAGCTGCCGGAAATCTGTTATACTACTATTTCTTGTTGTAATTGATTGAACATATACCGGAGGCCGGGAGGAGGATAACTGAGAAATCCGCTTGTTGACAACGCATAATCCTGCTGAAGTAGCAAGATAGATTTTTTCACCTTTAACACAAATGTCCTTAATGTCATTTGAAACAATTCCATCAGAAGTTGTGAACGTATTTATATCTGATATGCGATTGTTTACGTAACTAAAATAACTGAAACCTTGGTTTGTTGCTACATAAATTACAGATGAATCAACAAAAACTTTGCGGCATAAATCACCCGCAAGACCATCAGCCATAGTAACGTGGTTGATGATTTTTCCGTTTTTGAAGAAATGTACTCCGTTACCGTAAGTGGCTATAATAAGAGTAGAATCGCTGAAACCCTGAATGCAAGAGATTTGGGATTTAAACTCACTGGCAAGGTTTGAATACTTTTTCACCAAATTACCATTGTAAGAGTTCAGGACATTGAACTTTTCGTACCAAAGAAAATTATCATTATCAAAATATAGGCAAAACACACGGCCAGACAGATCAAGACTTGTTGGTATAAAATTGCTAAAAACATACTTGCCATTACGTTTAAAAACCTTTTGAACTCCTCTAAATGAGGTAAAGAAAATCTCATTGTTTCTATCGAAGCCAACGTATTTAGCATTGAAATTCCTTAAATTTGATATAGTAGTGACTTCTTCAATTGAAAATGCATTGGACGAATCACGGTGAACACAAACTAATCCATTACTTACTGAGCACCAAGCGTTATTAAGTTTATCAAACACAATTCTTGTTATTCTACCCATCCTATACTTTTCATTTCCAAGATCTATCTCCAGCTTTATTGAGTCTTTGATAATACAATATAGATTTCTTGCTCCCGTCCCAAACCACAAATTATCATTGCTATCAACATTTACGCTCCATATTTCGGTTTTATCAATAACTGAGTTTCCTTCAAATAATTTAATTTGATCTGCATCATTTGACAATTTAAAAATACCTTTCCCGACAGTACAGAACCATTTATTTCCTTCATTGTCCATCATTACCGCACCCATATATGTCCCTTTTAAAAAGGATGTTTTGTATTTATATCCTTTGGTTGTCCTTTCAAAATACATAGTGTTTAAATTGGATGTAAGCAACCAAAGGCCCTTGTTTTTATCGATGTACATCCTTTGTATCGCCTCATAATCTGGAATCATTTCTTTGCCGAGTATTAAGGTGCTTTTCCCATTTTTAATTTCGCGAATTCCATCTTTAAAGCTAGTTGCCACACTTTGAGAATCCAACTTTTCAGTTACTACAAATGGTAAATTTTTGGCAACATAACATGCAGTATCAATTAATGAAAAACGTAAATCTTTAATTTGATATAAACAAGATCCTACAATAGCCATTACTTCATTTGCATTTTGAATAGGATATACGAGTCTATTTGAAGTGAATCTTTCCAACGTATCAAGGTTTAATACTTGAACATTATTTTTGGGTGTGATTAGTATCATTTCCTTCCCAGAGGAGCCAAACCATAGATTATGCTCAGTATCTTCAAGAAATGACATAAGCTCTAACTTTGTTTGAGCATTCTTTAAATTTTCAGTATTGAACGAACTATAAATCTGTCCGTTTTTGAAATAACTCAGAGTGCCATTAAGCATAAGGAGCCATATTCTGCCATCTGAGCCTTGATAAATTTTCAGAACCTCATTATCCGACAACCCATCCCTACTTGTAAAATTTTCAAAATGTTTCCCGTCAAAGCGGCTAACTCCTGCGTCTGTTCCAAACCACATGTATCCTTGTTGATCCTGCAATGCGCAATAAACAACCTGACTGGGTAATCCATCATTGACTGTATAGTTTTTATAGACAGGAGATTGCCCACTTACATTAATACTGAACATTAATAAAAGTAACATTAAGTGAAGCCTAAACAATTGCTGTATGATAGTGAACATAGTCAGTGATAAAAGAACTTCGAAAAAATAGCAAAAAAATTAATACTGCGCATTCACTTCGTATGGATTTGTAATAATTATTGTGGATACATTACATATCAGCTCTTTTGAACCCTCCCCTCTTTCCAATACCTTTGCATTCCATGGAAAGAATCCTCATTATAGATTTTGGTTCACAGTACACCCAACTGATTGCACGGCGGGTGAGAGAGTTAAATATTTATTGCGAGATATATCCGTTTCATAACTTTCCTGCTCCTGATCAGGAGGTGAAAGGTATCATTCTCTCAGGCAGCCCGTTTTCAGTGCATGATGCAAACTTTGCTGATATTGTTCTTGATGGGTTGCTAGGCAAATATCCTGTACTGGCTGTTTGTTATGGTGCACAGCTGATCGCAAAAAAATTGGGTGGAACGGTGATGCGGGCGCAAAAACGTGAATACGGAAGGGCGATGGTACACCTTCTCTCACAGGACGATGCTTTTTTAAAAGATGTGCAGCAGGATTCACAAGTATGGATGTCCCATGCTGATACCATTTCGAAACTTCCCGCCGGCTTTGAACTTATCGCGAATTCAGGAAGTATCGATATCGCTGCCTACAAAAGTTCAAAAGACGTTTTTGATCAACCTGTATATTGCCTTCAGTTTCATCCTGAAGTGATTCACTCCACCGAAGGCAAAAAACTACTCCATAATTTTTGCGTTGCTATTTGTGGTTGCCATCAAGACTGGACACCGGAATCTTTTATCACAAGCACCATTGATGAGATCCGAAAAAAAGTGGGCGATGATCATGTGATGCTGGCATTATCGGGTGGTGTTGATTCTACCGTGGCTGCGGGATTGCTCCATCAAGCTATTGGCAAAAACCTGTTTTGCTTTTTTGTAAATAACGGATTGCTTCGGAAGAATGAGTTTGAGCAAGTGCTTAAAACGTACGAGCAAATGGGACTTACTATTGACGGTGTTGATGCAAGTGAGCGGTTTTTGAACGCATTAAAAGACGTGACCGACCCTGAAACAAAAAGAAAAATTATCGGCGAACAATTTATCAGGGTATTTGAAGAAGAATCACACAAGCTTGATCATATTCAATGGCTCGCTCAAGGCACAATCTATCCGGATGTAATTGAATCCATATCAGTGCACGGACCTTCTCAAACTATTAAGAGCCATCACAACGTTGGCGGCCTTCCGGAAAAAATGCACCTGAAAATTATTGAACCACTTCGTTTGCTTTTTAAAGATGAAGTGCGGCATGTTGGTGCAGAATTAAAAATCCCTCCCGAAATTTTGAACAGGCATCCTTTTCCCGGCCCTGGCCTTTCAATTAGAATCCTCGGTGCGATCACACCTGAAAAGATCAAGTTACTGCAGGAGGCCGATGAAGTTTTTATTACCGCGCTCAAAAAAATGGGCCTCTATAATAAAGTGTGGCAGGCGGGTGTTATCTTGCTGCCGGTGCAGTCAGTTGGAGTGATGGGTGATGAACGGACATATGAAAATGTGGTTTGCCTGAGAGCAGTTGAATCAACGGACGGAATGACGGCAGACTGGTGTCACCTTCCCTATGATTTTCTTTCTTCGGTTTCCAACGAGATTATTAACAGCATTAAAGGAATCAATCGTGTAGTGTATGACATCAGTTCAAAACCGCCTTCAACCATTGAGTGGGAGTAAAATCCTGGCGCTTGCCTTTTGCTGTTGGCTTAGCTCTTGCACGACTACGAAAACAGGAACAGGTTCAAAAGAAAATATTCCTCTTCCTCAGAATAAAGAAGGAATTTCTAAACAAGCGACCAAAGAGGTACCCGTCACAATTCCTGATAAGAAACCATATAAAAAGACCTCGTATACAATTGCCATGCTGTTGCCATTCGGGAGTTCTAAGGCATATATCAGCAATCTTGATGAGCCTGGTGGTTACAACTTTCCCGAAGAAAGTCAACTTGCAGCGGAATATTACCAGGGGGCATTAATGGCGTTGGATTCGCTGCAACAACTTGGATTAAATGTAAAACTATTGGTGCATGATGTGGGATTGGATACCATTCAACTTAAAAAAAATCTGATGGCTCCTGATCTTATTTCTGCAGATTTGATTATCGGTCCTGTTGGTAATAGCAATCTTAAGATTGCCTGCGATTTTTCGTTATCTCATAAGATTTGGCTGGTGTCTCCCTTTTCTGTAATGGTGAATGGACATTCACCCAACCCCAATTACGTGCTTGCAAATGCAACCCTCAGGTCTCATTGCGAGAAGATTTACGATTATATTAGCCGCAAGAATTACAACAGCAAAGTTTATCTTATTTACAAAAAACGCCCTGCCGATCTCGAATTGGTAAACTATTTTAAAGAATACCAATCTTCGGACCAAAGCCCAAATAATCATGCGATTCAATTTGTTGAGCTCACAGACAGTAGCAAAATCAAATTCAATCAGGTAAAAGATGCTTTGTCTGACTCCGGACGCAATATTATTATAGTGCCTTCCAATGATGAGATTTTTGTTCGCTTTGTCTTAAGGCAACTGAACGGCCTTACGGACGCATTTCTGATGGAAGTTTACGGAATGCCTACTTGGGTAAACTTTGATTTGATACCAAGGGAGCAATTTGTAAATGTATCTACTCACATTACTCAAAATTTTTGGATTGATAAGTCAGGCGCAGCTGCTGAAAAGTTTAAGAATGCCTATGTTGAGAAATTCAAGGTGAATCCCACTGATTATGCCGTGAAAGGTTATGATCAACTCTTGTATTTCGGCAACATTCTGATAAAGCAGGGAATTGATTTTGAAACTGCGTTCAAACAATCGGAAACTACTGAATTGGCCGAACGGTTTTCTTTGCAACCTGTGTTATCAAACAGCGATCAGTCTTTCCTTTATTATGAAAATAAATCAGTATTTATGCTTCAATATGAAACTGATAAATTGCGAAAACTTACCTACTAAACTTTATAAGAAAGATCAAATCCGGTGTTTCTATAATCAGCTTTTACTATTTGGAAATGTTTTCCTCCAACCTCCTGCTAATCGCTGATTGATTAGTTTCGCAGCCTGAAAAAAAATGATGAAATCAGTTTTAGTATTCTTATCAGGATGGTTGCTATTGGTGATACCTGAATTGCTTCGTATATATTTTATTATGCCATTTCCGGGAAGCCAAAACTCAGATACCGTAAGCATTGCTTATTTTTTGCATCGTTATATTCTTTTATTCAGAATAACCGGAGTAATAATTATTGCTATTCCTTTATACAGATTTATATTAAGTGGGAAATGGTGGCAAAAAATTATGGTTGTATTATTAGCCGGATTCGCAGGAATTGTTTTCTATTTAACAACACAGGTGATGCAGGCAGATAAAATGTTTCTGACTCCTCATCATAGGATTTTTGCTAATGTAACTGATAATGCTGTAAACGAAAATCAATTAGTGACAGGGTGTGAAATAAATGGAGCAGCCAGTTGCTATCCGATCCAGATAATCGCCTATCATCATAAAGTGTACGATACAGTTGGTGGCACTCCTGTATTGATTACTTATTGCTCTGTTTGCAGAACCGGTCGTGTTTATAGTCCGATAATTGATGGAAAATTCCAGGACTTCCGGCTTGTGGGCATGGACCATTTCAATGCAATGCTGGAAGATGCGGAAACGAAGAGCTGGTGGAGGCAGGAAAACGGAGAGGCTGTAGCAGGAATGCAAAAAGGTAAATTCCTTACAGAACTCCCCTCGCAGCAAATGACACTTAAGGCATGGATCAACAGGTTTCCACAAACAAGAATTATGCAGCCTGATCCGGATTTCAAGAAAGAATATGCTTCACTCGAAGGGTTTGATTATGGAACTATCAACGGTAGTCTCGAAGGAACATCGCATAACTCGTGGGAGCCAAAATCGTGGGTGATTGGAATCAACATTGCAACCAAGTCGCGTGCTTATGACTGGATGCAGTTGAAACAAGAACTACTTCTGAATGATACTTTAAATGAAGTGCCACTTCTTTTGGTGATAGAAGAAGACCTGATGACTTTTCATGTGTGGAGCAGAATTGTGAATGAAAATACACTGAACTTTGTCAAAAGTGATTCAGGAAACGTATTTTATGATTCGAACACAAATTCAACCTGGAACTACAAAGGCGAATGTGTTGCAGGACCATTAAGTGGAAGTAAACTTTCGATACTTCCGGCTTACCAGGAATTCTGGCATTCATGGCAGCAGTTTCACCCAAATACATCAAGGTTTAGCAGTAACTAATTATCACTCAAATGATGATCGTTTTATTCATCCGGGTTTTCAGGTTGCAAATAGGGAATCAATAAGTCGTAGCGAGATATTTCATTTAAAAATTCCGGTTGAATGTGGGTTTTTACACATAGCTCCAAAAAAAAATCCCGGACTTGCCGGGATTTTTTTCTGAAGTTTTTTGATATTTATTTAATCATCAATGAAGTTTTGAATTCCTTACCTTCTGATCTGATACTCACGAAATAAAGTCCTGCCGTAGCATTCCTAAGTTCAATTTTCTCTTCATTAACACCTTCAGTTGATTGCCTTTCAGCACTGAAGACAACCTGGCCGTACATGTTTTGAACATTAATTTCAACCGGTGCATTTGCAGTCTGGTTGCTATATCTAACAACAAATGTTCCGGTGGAAGGATTTGGAAATACTTTGAAAGATGCTTCCATCTCAGCACTACCTGCCACTTTGAAATATTGTGTTTCCCAGATAATGGAAGCGGTGTAGGCAGAATTAGTGATTCCACAATCATTGGCCACCTGGGCTTCATACAAGGTAGCGGCAGAAAGACCAGTCAAATTTATATTGCTGGTAGAAGTTGTAAGTGGAATCCAGTCGGGTTCACCAAAAGCGCGATACTGGAACAAATAGCCTGTTGAACATAGCGCATCATTCCAATTCAGAGAAGAAGTTGTTAATCCAATATCTGTAACAATGAAACTTGTTGGTATAGGACAGGCGCTGGTGGTTTTAGTAACCTTTGACCAATCGCTCTTTTCACCATTTTCACAAATTGCACGAACCTGAAGGTCGTAAGTGGTTGATGAAGCCAGCCCGCTAAAAGTGTAACTGTTTGCTAATGCCGCATCAATACTTGAAGACCAATCGGTGGTACCGGCAACTCTGTATTGTACCTTATAGGAAGCGGCGGTTGACACGCTTGCCCAATTAAGCGTAATCTCACAAGCTGTGATGCCACTGGCCGATAATTCATTCGGTTTGGGATTGATCGATACATTGTTAGCGCAAGGCGACCCTATAACAGCAGGAGTGCTTGAGATAACCCTGATTTTGTACTTTTTACTGGTTACCAATCCCGCAGGTAGCGTGCAGGAAATGTTTCCGCTATTTTTTTTTGTAACAGAACCTATTGTTGTCGGGGATGCAAAATTTCCGTCCTTGTCACTCAACTGAGCGGTAAATACATTCCCGGTGATGGCCGATGCATCTATATCATAGCCGACGGTTAAAGCAGCACCGCCGCAAAAAGGACCATCAAGCACTTTTTTTGTAGTGATGGAAGTAAGAGCGTAAGAATGAATACTAAAAGCAAATACCATTAAGAAGAGAAAAGTTTTTTTCATGGGGTATGTTTGTTTAGGTTAAAAAAGCATTTCAAAATTAGAAAGAAAAAACAAGGAGGAAAACTATTTTATTAAAGTGATTTAATCATGATTACCGATAAAGTATAATGTGTGATGATGACTCATTCCGAAAGATGCGCAATGTTGGACAACTTTTAATGCATTGGACCTGATCGCATGCATGATAAAAACAAACATTTCATAACTTCCTTTGTTACCTTTTTAGTACTGCTTAAGATACTGTGTGGATTAAGTTAGAAATCAATTCTTAAAAATCAGTTAATTTGCACCGTTTTTTGATCCGGCAACAGGGTTGATCGATAGCTCATAAGTTTATAAAAACAACTTAACGAATCGGATTTTAGGCCCGCGGAAAATTTCTTCATGAAGCTTTTTTACTAACACAAAACGAATACCCGAATATGAATTTATTCTCTAGTATTGTACTGACACTTTTTCTGAATTTATTTTTTGCCGGAAGTATTTTTGCGCAGTTTGAATATATCTCTCCTAAACCGAACAGTCTGTATCACAATCCGGAGACCAATATCATTTTGAAATCCGGCAGTGAGATGGACCAGCATTCTCTGAAGACTGAGTTAGTACAAATTACCGGATCCATAAGCGGAGTACATGCCTTTAAGATCGTGCTTTCAAACGATCAAAAAACAATCCTCTTCTATCCTACCGTAAAGTTTGAATTTGATGAAACCGTTACCGTAATTATAGCAGATGGATTTAAAATAAAGTCCGGGGAAGAAGTGAAAGGCACAAGCTTTACCTTCCAAATACATCCTGCCAGGGATGCCGCAACTATTGAGGCCATTCATCTGGCAGGAAAACACATTCGCGAAGAAGAATACGGAAACGAACTTTCCTCAACAGATTCCGGAAATGGAGCGGCAAATAAATTACAGCCCGATTGTATTTATCCTGAACTTGAGATTACTTCAACTGGCAATGAATATAATGCCCCCGTGTTTATGCGCAATCAGCGCCTTAACGATAATATTTGTTTTTCGCGACACATTGCCAGCAATGAAGGAGATTCCGTATATGCCGTCTTTGATGAATTCGCTGGTATTGATTTCAAAATTAATTATAACGGATACCTTACGTATTTTGATAAAGGTGACAGCACCTTTGTGATGATGGATTCTGCCTATAACGAAATCAAGAAATTTCACATGGGGAATGGATATCCCTGTGATGAGCATGAATTTCTTGTGTATCCTAATGGTCATTCTTTTCTGATGAGTTATGATCCGCAGATCATCGATATGTCTGTGATTGTTTCAGGCGGAGCCACTGATGCCGTTGTATCAGGGCTGGTAATTCAGGAATTAGATGAAAACGACAATGTTATTTTTCAATGGAGAAGCTGGGATTATCTGGAGATTACAGATGCGGTGATGCAGGTTTGTCTCACATGTCTTGAAATTGATTATGTACACGGAAATTCCATTGACATAGATGTTGATGGCAACCTATTGGTTTCCTGCAGGCATTTGAGTGCCATTCTGAAAATTAATCGGTCCACCGGCGACATCATATGGCAGATGGGCGGTGAAAACAACGAATTTACTTTCATCAACGATCCGGGCCCTACTCATTTTTACTATCAACATCATTTTCGATTGTTGCCAGATGGCAATTATTCGATGTTTAATAATGCGAATTATCAGATTCCCCAGGCATCAGGGGCAAAGATTTTTTCATTGGACCAGGTTACAAAAACAGCAACGCTTGTTTGGGAATATGTGCATCCTAAAGTAGTAGGTTATAACGAAGCCTTTGATTATTATGTTTATGGAAGAGCAATGGGAAGTGTACAACTCTTACCGAATGGGAACTGGTTAATCGGCTGGGGCTTGCTTACCAATCCGAACTTTGCTCCCTATCCGAATGTATCGGAAGTTGACAGTGCAGGTAATATTGTATGGGAATTAAGATACACCGACAGCACACTTGTTTCTTATCGTGCTTTTAAATTTGATTTTATACGTTGCGGATATATTGCGGACAGTTCTTTGATGCCGACTTTTGTTGGGTCGGATTCAGTGGATCTGTCGTGGGATAATTCCAACAATGCAACATCTTATATTTTTCAATATAAGTCATTTGGCGCAACAGATTGGATTACTATGACTCTTTCAACTAATTCTGTTTCACTCAATGGGCTTATTCCGCAAACTGTTTATGAATGGCGTGTGCAGGGTATTTGTGATGCCTACAACGACTCTTCTGCTTTCACGGCAACACACGTGTTTAACACAATTTTTGATGGAATCGTTAATGCATCTGTAAAGAAGCTTCTCTGCAACATCTATCCTAATCCCGCAACATTGCAAACATCAGTAACTGTGTATTTGCCGGAGCGCGGTAAGTTGAAGCTGGTCGTTATAAATTTACTTGGCGAAATAGTTTACCAAAATGAACCGGAAGCTATTGCAGGCAAGAATTTGTTCACCATTCCCGTCGGTTTCTTACCTCGCGGAATATACACAGTTCAAATAGCTACCAGCCAATCACAGCATACTGAGCAGTTGGTGATTCAATAATTAATTTCAGGAGGCACTCAATATCATTCATCATTAAAATCCCTTTTTAGTAAAAGAACTTCTTTAAAAAACCTGTTACATGAAAATCACCTGTACCTTTTTTGCATTCGCACTTAGCATTCAAATTGTTTCCGCTCAATTTAGCTATGTAAGTCCGATGCCGGGATCACTATATCACAACCCGCAAACAAACATTATTCTGCTCAATGGACAGACAATTGACGCGGAGTCGGTGTCAAATCCTGACCTGCTTGAGATTGTTGGTTCTGTAAGCGGAAATCATACCTGGAAGGCACGCTTATCAGACGACAATAAAACTGTTGTCATTAAACCTGTTCCTCTGTTTGCTTACGACGAAACTGTATATGTAATTGTAAACAACGGCCTTCGTAAAAGTACAGGTGAGGTAATCAATGGCACGTCTTTCAGTTTTCAGACCCGTAAAGCAATTACACCTGAACAACAGGCACGTTACAAAAAAGATAAGCTGGAAGATTTCATAGAATCGTTCGGATACAATCCAACTAAACCAACTGGACCAATCGATCCAAATGACGATCCTCAGGATGGTTTTTTTGAAACTCCGGATTCATTTCCGAGTTTTAAGATCAATATAAATAACAACCCTGCACCCGGAAAAATATTTTACGGATCACAGCAGGAACTTGACGAAGAAGACACCAATTCCTTTCCAACCATAATTGAAAATGACGGCACATTAGTTTGGGCGCGGGACGAGGGAAAAGATGGTCATGATTTTAAAATAAATCCCAGCGGTTACCTGAGCTACTATAGTTACGCTTATTCCTGGTGGAAAATACTGGACTCAAATTATAATGAGATTGATTCTGTTCATTGCGGAAATGGTTATGATGATGAAACCAACGGACATGATTTTCAGATGTATGCCGATGGCCATTATTATGTTCCTGCCTTTAATGACCTGACAATTGATATGACTGCCTATGGAGGTCAGCCGGATGCATTGGTGAAAGGATATATTCTCCAGGAACTTGATCAAAACAAAGATGTCATTTTCCAATGGAGAAGTTGGGATCATTTTCTTTTTACTGATGCAAATCAATGGACACCACTTACTAACTCTAAAGTGGACTATGTACATGGCAATGCATGTAGCAGAGATCTGGATGGAAATGTAATAATCTCCTGCCGTAACATGGATGAAGTAACTAAAATCAACAGGCAGACAGGAGATATTATCTGGAGAATGGGCGGCGAAAACAATCAATTTACTTTTGTAGACGATAATATTCCTCAACATTTCAGTCAGCAGCACGATGCACGCAGAATTGCGAATGGAAATATCACGCTTTTCAACAATGGCAATAAGTTACCTCCTGAAATCAGCAGTGCAAAAGAATACCAGCTTGATGAAGTGAATAAGATTGCAACTTTGGTTTGGTATTATGAACATCCCGATGTTCCACCAAATCATGTGTTCGGACGTGCTTCGGGCAACGCACAACGGCTTCCCAATGGTAACACGATGATTAGCTGGGGAACCATTTATTGGAATAAAGATATTCCTTCAATGACTGAAGTTGATTCTAATAAAAACATTGTGTGGGAAATGACATTTGATACAGCCGGGCAAAAAAGTTACCGGACCTATAAGTTTGAATGGATCCGTTGTGCGGTTCCTGTAGACAGCACTTTAACCTCAACTTTTTACGAACCGGATTCTGTGGTGGTTAGTTGGGGAGATCCGAATAATTCTTCATCTTATATTTTTGAATATAAGCTTTCCACTGAAGTGGATTGGATAACCATTCCAACGACAGAAAACTTTATTTCCATAGATAATCTGATACCTCAATCCGTTTATGACTGGAGGGTGCATACAGTCTGTGAAAAATTTACGGACACTTCCACCATTTCAAACGTGCATCAATTTAATACGATTGGATCAGGTGCACCTGTTCAACAAGAAACTACAGCTTCATTTAGTCTTTATCCAAATCCCGCTGTTTCAGGGGTTACGATCTCATTGAATTTACAAGAGGCCGGAAATATTGTGATTTCATTGACGAACGCTTTAGGCCAGGAGATTCATGAAGAATCCTTTAAAGCTGCTGCAGGAAAAAGTCAGCGCGAGATCAAGTTAAAAGGATTACCGGCAGGGGCTTATACCGTTCAGATGAGAACTGAAAAACTGGTCAGCAAGCAGCAGTTAGTAATTCATTAAACCTGGTACTATAATCTTGTTACTTTATTCGGAAGGCATACCTTGTTGGTATGCCTTTCCTGTTTCATTGAATTCCAATCATTTTATCCATAGCCATTCTGAAGTGTTATTCCTCCTCTCAATAGATATTCGCTATCAATACTTTTATTGATGTTTTAATTTTATCTTTCTTTGGATTTTCAATGCATGCTTCAAAAATAAATTCTTGATGATGAAGAAAATTTCTACCCTCTTTGCTTTTTGCCTGATTGGTAGTACTACAATGGCACAATTCAACTATATAAGTCCGAATCCGGGCTCACAATATCATAACCCGGAAACCAATATCATTCTCAAAAACGGTCAATTTATAGATCAGGCAACAGTATCTGACAAGCAACTGCTGAATATTTCAGGATCACTGAGCGGCGCACATGCATGGAATGCGCGACTATCAGATGACAGGAAAACCATTATAGTACATCCTGTTCCCGAATTTGCTTACGGCGAAACAATTTCAGTTACAGTGAATGCGAAATTGAGAAGTGAAAAAGGATCGAGAATTGAAGGCACGACCTTTTCATTTAGTACAAGGAATCAGATAACGCCTGAAGAAAATGAGCGTTACAGGCAAAGCAGACTCGATAATTTTATTGAATCATTTGGTTACGACCCAACAAAGAAATTAGAAAAAGAACAATTTGAAACTCCTGACTCCTTTCCAACATTTGTAATTAATGTAAACAACAATGCAACTCCCGGACAAATTTTCTACGACAATCAGAATGAAAATGATCCAAATGACTCCAATTCTTTTCCCACAATTATAGAGAATGACGGAACACTCGTTTTTGCCAGAGATGAAGTTGGCAGCGGACATGCATTTCAACTCAATCACAATGGCTACCTGACTTTCTTTCAATATTCTAATTCCCATTGGAAAATTATGGACTCCAACTATAATGAAATTGACTCATTTACCTGTGGGAATGGTTACTCGACTGTAACCAATGGACATGATTTTCAAATTTTTCCCGATGGTCACAGTCTGATAATCGCGTTTGATGATCAGACCATTAATATGACCGCTTATGGCGGAAGTCCTGTTGCAGATGTAAAAGGATTGATAGTGCAGGAACTGGATGCTAATAAAGAAGTGATCTTTCAATGGAGAAGCTGGGATCATTTTCTTTTTACGGATGCCAATCAATACACGCCATTAACCAACAGTCAGGTAGATTATGTGCATGGAAATACGGTGGAGCGGGATTTTGACGGTAACATCCTGATCTCCTGCCGCAATATGGATGAGTTAACGAAGATTAACCGGGAAACTGGCGATATTATCTGGAGGATGGGCGGAGAAAACAATCAGTTTACTTTCGTGAATGATAATATTCCCGAACATTTTCACCAACAACATGACGTAAGAAGAATTGCCAATGGCCACATTACCATCCTGAATAACGGTAACTACCTGCCCATACAGATTTCCAGTGCCAAAGAATATCAATTAGATGAGGTGAATAAAGTGGCAACACTGGTTTGGTTTTATGAACATCCGGATGTCAATGGAAACAAAGTTTTTGCGCGTGCTTCAGGTAATGCCCAACGGTTGCCCAATGGAAATACCATGATCAGTTGGGGAACCATTTATTTCGATAAGGGAATACCTAATATGACTGAAGTTGATATGAATAAAAATATTGTCTGGGAAATGACTTTTGACGAATCAGGTCAGAAAAGCTATCGCACCTTTAAATTTGACTGGGATCCGTGTAGCCGTGTTTCCGGCTTTACCATGAAAGCAACCAAGAAGCCCGGTAAAATGATTTTGAGCTGGCAGCCTGCAACCGGAGCTATAAGTTATAAGGTGAATTACCGTCCGCTTGGAACTACAGCATGGCAAACTAAAAATATAAAGGCTCCCAAAATAAACCTCCTGGGACTTCTGCCTGCAACTACCTATGAATGGAAAGTAAAAACCGTTTGCGAGAAATCACCGCTGGTCAGCTCTTTATTTTCAGAGATCAAAACTTTTGTTACTCCTCAAAAAACTGCTGCTATAATTGACGAAAATTTGCACTTGACTATTAATGCTTACCCGGTTCCTGCAAGCAACTTTTTAAATGTAGCTATTGATAACGCATCAGACGAAACCATACTGGTGATTCGGGATATGATGGGAAGGGTTATTTATCAGAAAAAAAATGAAGCAGATGAAGAGACACTGCTTACGATTGATGTAAGCAAATGGGAAAGAGGTATATATTTTCTGGAAATAAAAGAAAATTCAATTTCCAGTATTCGAAAAGTGGTTGTTGAGTAATTTTTATAAATAAACATCTGCTTATGAAATTCAAGACAACATTGCTCAATTAAAATACCTGGAAAGTATTTCTCACCATAATTTTTTTAGTTCAAGGTTGAATTTCTATTCCAATAATCGAACGATAGTACATTAAATAACAAACTGATGATAGCCCCGACTCCTCCTGTTCCCTACTATGCCGTTGTTTTTACGTCCATTAAAACCGGTGACATTGAAGGTTACGAAAATATGTCAGAGCGAATGGAACTTCTTGCAAGGGAGCAACCTGGATATCTAGGCATGGAAAGCGCAAGGGAAGAACTTGGAATTACCGTTTCCTATTGGGAAAGTTTAGAAGCCATCAGTAACTGGAAGAAAAACAGTGAGCACGTGTTTGCGCAGTTAACGGGAAAACAAAAATGGTATGCTGCTTATAAAACCCGAATCTGCAAAGTTGAACGTGATTATGGGTTCGAAAAGGAAATACTATAAATGGAAAAACAGATTCCGTCTTTTTCCTGAGCATGCACAATGGTATTAATTGTGCTCCTTAATCTTCATGGTTAAGATGTAACCATTCTTATAATGAGGCGGAGGTTGCGTTTCAAAATTTTGTTCTTCCTTATAGATTAGCCCAATATTTTTCGCATACTTCTCCTGATAAAATGTTGTTTGGATGGCATTGATATCCTCGTACTGCGTTACTGTAACAACGGAATCATAAGACGCAGTATCAATTTCGAGTATCGTATTTACGTCAGTATATTCATATTCCCAATCAGCAAGATACACCAGAGGGCTATCAGTATTTATAAGGCTGTTCCCTTTCCATTTTTTATCCAACAGAACCGGAAAATTCAGTTTTACAAACCGAAGATTCTCTTCCACTTTTTCAGCAGTGTTCTCAGTTAAGTTAGCTGACCAGATATCAGTAACCACCCAGTCATCAACCGGAGTGCTTCTCCTGCTCCTTATAATCCGGAATGCCTCTTGATTTGATGCATCCAGAAATGAACTATCCACTAATTCCATCAATTGATAATGCGCCGTATCAGTTGTATCAAAGAAATCACTAAACACAATGGAATCAACATCATAAATAATGTATTTGCCTGTTGTTAACGGGAAATAACTTTGATCTATCGGGACAGGATCGATGGAAGATTTTTTACAGGCTGAATAGATAAATGCAATGCATAGCATTAGGATACAGAAAAAGACACACTGAATTATTTTTCCTGAGTTTCCTGCAATCTTCATCCTGATTTAATTAAACTGTAAAACTTGAGTGAATGATACCGCCGCCAATCACATCATTTCCTTCATAAAAAACTGCTGACTGACCGGGTGCAACACCCTTTACTTCACCTTCAAATTCCGCCCTGATTTTTTTTCCATCATTATATAAACGGCAGGATGTTCCTGCGTCTTTATAACGAACCTTTGCCGTTGCTTCAAGTCCATCAATGATGGTTGCGTACTTCTGAAGATTGATCCCTCCTACTATCATCCCGGTCCGTTGCAGGTCTTCTTCTTCTCCAAGCACGACAGTATTTGTTTCGGCAATAATATCTGTAACAAACATGGGTTTGCCGAAAGCGATGCCAAGCCCTTTGCGCTGACCAATAGTGAAAAAAGGATATCCTTCATGCGTTCCAACTACTTCTCCTTTTGAGTTTACAAATTTTCCACCATTCACTTTTGCTTCCAGGTCAGGCACTCTTCGCTTTAAAAATCCGCGGTAATCATTGTCAGGAATAAAACAAATTTCATAGGATTCGCTCTTTTTTGCAAGATCAGTATAACCCCATTCCATACACATTTTGCGAATGTCCTTTTTATGAAATCCACCTAACGGGAAACGGCTCATTGCAAGGTTTTCCTGAGCAAGTCCCCACAAAACATACGACTGATCTTTCCAGTCATCCACTCCCTTTGAAATTACATAGCGTTCATTTTCTTCCCGCAGTTGAGCATAATGCCCTGTTGCGATAAATTCACAATCCATCTGTTTTGCACGCTTAAGCAAAGCAGTCCACTTAATGTGTGTATTACAAAGCACGCACGGATTCGGTGTTCTGCCTGCAATATATTCTTCCACAAAATTCTCTATCACGGCATCGCCAAATTCTTCCCGAATATCAACAATATAATGAGCGAAGCCCAGGTCAACAGCAAGTTGCCGCGCATCATTGATCGAATCGAGATTACAGCATCCTGTTTCCTTTTTAGAACCTCCGGATGAAGCATAATCCCATGTTTTCATGGTAATGCCTACCACTTCATATCCTTCATTGTGAAGCATAACAGCAGCCACCGTACTGTCGATGCCGCCACTCATAGCCACCAATATTTTTCCTTGCTTGCTCATTTCTTCTTTTAACGATTGCTATTTCTTTGTCTTTAAAATTTGCTATCCAGCTTTTAAGATGCGGAGAAGGATTAAAGATACTACTACCAACTTATACTGAAGGAATCAGACAGAAAGAATTTCTAAATCAAACAGTAGCTTAAAAATTTTAAAAATGCATTACAACCTGAGCACAGCTAAAGTTCCTTTCAAAATTTACAATCTTTACCAAATGAAAAGCAGGCAAAAACTTACCATCGGCCGGACAGACAAAATTGATTTTCCGGAATGGGGACTTTATAACATTGATGCTAAAATAGACAGCGGCGCTTATACCTCTTCCATTCATTGCGATAACATTACCGCCTTTTACAAGAATGGCGCACATACTGTCCGATTTACAGTTTATGATGCAGATAAACCGAATACGCAGGAATGCAAAGTTTTCGCCAGCAAGCAGGTTAAAAATTCATTCGGTCAGATAGCCTATCGGTATACTATTAAGACCACCATTTGCCTGTTCGACAAAAATTATGTAATAGAGTTAGCACTTACTGACAGGTCAACAATGAAAAATCCGGTTTTGTTGGGGAGAAAAGTTTTGCGCGACAGGTTTATTATTGATGTGACCAGGCAGAATTTATCCTATCATGAAAAAATGAAAACAATGCGAAGCGAAAAAAAGAAAGAAATTAAATATGGAATTTTATAGACAATGCGATTCCTTAAAATCAAGCATGAATTACATCCCGTAGTTTTTTAGTTTCAATCTCAATCTTTTACACAACATGCGAATCGCCATCCTGTCAAGAAATTCAAAGCTCTATTCAACTGAAAGGTTGATAGCCGCTGCAGTTGCTGCTGGTCATCAACCTGTGCTGCTTGATCATACAAAATGTTATGTTTCTATTGAGAAAGCAAAACCATCTATTCACTTTGGGGGCAAAGAGGTAAAAAACATTGATGCTGTAATTCCAAGAATTGGCGCCTCGGTTACTTTTTATGGAACTGCTATTGTCCGACAATTTGAAATGATGCGCATCTTTTCAGCCAATGAATCTCAAGCAATTGTACGATCGAGGGATAAGCTCAGAAGCCTGCAGTTGCTATCACGTGCAGGTCTTGGCATACCTAAAACAGTATTTGCCGACAATTCACGCAATGTAGATGACCTCATAAAAATGGTGGGTGGAACACCATTGGTTGTAAAATTACTGGAAGGCACACAAGGCATTGGTGTGGTGCTTGCGGAAACCAATCGCGGAGCCAAATCAATTATTGAAGCCTTTCTCGGACAGGATATTTATATTCTCGTGCAGGAATTTATAAAAGAAGCGAATGGTGTTGACCTTCGCGCTTTTGTAATTAACGGCAAAGTAGTTGGCGCTATGAAGCGTCAAGGCGTGGACGGAGAATTCCGTTCAAATCTTCACCGTGGTGGATCAGGAACTATCGTGAAGCTATCAGTAGAAGAGGAACTTTCTGCTATACGTGCGGCTGACCTGCTCGGGTTAAAAATTGCAGGAGTAGATATGCTTCGTTCGTCACGAGGCCCGATGATATTAGAGGTGAATTCTTCTCCCGGACTTAAGGGCATTGAACAGGCAACAGGTTTAGATATTGCGGGAAAGATTATTGAATTTGTAGCACAGCATGCACAAAAAAAAGAAGTGGAAGACAAGATCAGGCTTTAGTCCAATGCTGATAGTTGTTATTGCATTACGATAACTTTTTGCTGGTAAATATTGCCTTCAGACCGAACGTTTATCAGGTACATACCACTCGCAAATCCTTCAGTTGAAATTTTCCAGTTGTTCTCTCCCGCAACCAAATTTGCAGTCATTTCTGTCAGAACAATTCCATTAGGTGAAATAAAGCTAACTACTGCATTCCCGCTTTTCATAGCGTTCAGGGAGATTGATAACTGATTGCCTGCTTTGAAAAGAGTTGGATAAATCGCAAAGTTTTCTTCAGGATAAACCGTTTCATTCAAACCTGTTCCCAGTACCGTAAAAAAAGTTTCAGTAGGAGACCATGTGGTGCAGGTATATCCATCCTTCAACGGTAAAACTCTCCAGTGATATTTTTTATCAGGATCAAGTGCTGTAGTAATTGCAGTGCCATGAATCAGCATATCCATATCAGTAGGTTCTCCTGCAAAAGTTGGAGCTCTTGTTACCTGAAGATGATAGTAATCAGCACCCGTTACAGGTTGCCACTTGAACTCTACAAAATCGTGAGGAATATTGTTGACAGAATCAATAGGATAAGTTAATTGCTCAACTCCTGTAATCGGAGTAATATCAGGAGGCGGATGATTCAACAAGTCAGCACGCTGGAATGTAAGATTATAATTCATCGCAGCAATTTGCTCATTGGAGAATTTATTTTGACAATTGTCATAAGAGTAACTCATGAACAACGTTTCATCAGGATCATACACATCTCCATTTGGATCAGTATCAGAACCTGTAAAAGGGCAACTCCAACGGTAGTCGAGGAAATCAGCACGGGTATCACAAAACATATCACCAGCGAAACTGCAATTGCTTCCATTCACATATTCTTTCTGACTTCCTACAATATCAAACGGATGAGGCAATGAGAAATAATGACCTAACTCATGAGCAAGTGTGGTACTTCCCGGAGCATTGCAGCTTTTTGCAACTGAAATGGCATCCTGGCCATAAGTGTAATAACCACAATAACCTGCAGGATCATCAACGATGTATATGTTTGCAACGTCACTAACATTGTTATCATTCATCATCTGATCTCCTGAATTAAAATCATGATCAAAATATTCATCGTTGTCAATATAATGAACGTCACCAAATAGATAAAAGTAGAATCCGGCCGGAGCATATTTTGTATTTAGTTCGCAAAGCAATGGCCAGATGTCGGCTAAAAGATAATGGCCCGATCCATTTGTTTTCCCTACAATATGGAATTTGATGGGAACAAACCGCATTACCCGGTCACTGTTTGATCCTTCATAATCAGACTTATGAAGACTATATTCAATCAGCCTGGCTTTCATTTCATCGGTTAATGGCGTTCCGCAGGGTTGTTGTGCATTAACAGTGAAAAAACTAATCAAAATTATTGTCAGGAAGAATGAAAATTTCATGGAAGTTTTTGTTGGGGTAATAAGCGGTAAAGATATTAAAATCACACTAAATTACCATTCGCTTGTTCGACAGGGTTGCATAACAAATTGTCGCGTTGATGGTTGGAAAAAAGTAAAGTCATAGCTGTCATTCCGAATTTATTTCGGAATCTCCCGATTTGGCAGAGATGCCGTCCGCAGCATCTTCCGGAAAATAAATTCGGCATGAAGGTTCCATTTAGTGACAATTTGGTATGCACCCGTTCGGCAAATAAGCATAGTGCAATCAACAGTGATTGCAGCATGTGTTTGGCAAAAAAATACAGTGATAAGATAGCGGAATGCGCCTGGTATTATCTTGATTTAAAGATTATCGACATCAGAAAATTTCAGGACTTTCAGAAAATTTCGCTGCCTACCGTAGCACGTGGATTTTGTTTTCTATTTTTGCGCGCACTTTTTTAACGCGTTAAAACTCAATTCAAATGAAAGTTACCGTAGTAGGAGCAGGAAATGTTGGTGCAACATGTGC